>JANXXS010000203.1 GCA_025350505.1 Burkholderiales bacterium | reverse complement strand
GCAGTGCATGAAGCTGATCGTCCTGCCGCAGGCCTTCCGCAACATGCTGCCGGTGCTGCTCACGCAGACCATCATCCTGTTCCAGGACACCTCGCTGGTCTACGCGATCGGCGCCTACGACCTGCTGAAGGGCTTCGAGGTGGCGGGCAAGAACTACAACCGGCCGATCGAGACCTACCTGGTCGCGGCGGTCGTCTACTTCGCGATCTGCTTCTCGCTCTCGATGGCCGTGCGCCAGTTGCAGAAGAAGATCGCCATCATCCGCTGAGTCTCGCGCGAGAGCCACAACATGATCGACATCAAGAACGTCTCCAAGTGGTACGGCAGCTTCCAGGTGCTGACCGATTGCACGACCGCCATCCAGAAGGGCGAGGTCGTCGTCGTCTGCGGGCCTTCGGGCTCGGGCAAGTCGACGCTGATCAAGACCGTCAACGCGCTCGAACCCTTCCAGAAGGGCGACATCGTCGTCGACGGCATCTCGATCTCCGACCCCAAGACCAATCTGCCCAAGCTGCGCTCGCGCGTCGGCATGGTGTTCCAGCACTTCGAGCTGTTCCCGCACCTCACCGTGACCGAGAACCTGACGCTGGCCCAGATCAAGGTGCTGAACCGCTCCGAAGACGACGCCAAGGTTCGCGGCATGAAGATGCTCGACCGTGTCGGCCTGATGGTGCACAAGGACAAGTATCCCGGCCAGCTCTCGGGCGGGCAGCAGCAGCGCGTCGCGATCGCCCGGGCGCTGAGCATGGACCCGATCGTCATGCTGTTCGACGAGCCCACCTCCGCCCTCGATCCCGAGATGGTCGGTGAGGTGCTCGACGTGATGGTGCTGCTTGCCAAGGAAGGCATGACGATGATGGTCGTTACGCACGAGATGGGCTTCGCGAAGAAGGTGGCGCACCGCGTCATCTTCATGGACACCGGCAAGATCGTGGAAGACTGCACCCGCGACGAGTTCTTCGGCGATCCGGAGGCGCGCTCGCCGCGGGCTAAGGACTTTCTCTCGAAGATCCTGGCGCACTGAGCGCCGCGGCTCGCCCACGCCGGGTCGTCAGCCTTCGCGCGCTGGATCGCCGGCCGCGAGCACGTCGCGGAACATCTCGAAGCGCTTCCACGCCGGCACCGGCGGCACATGGCCTGGGCGCGGCGTGAAGTCCGAGAGGCCGGTGCGCTGCATCGTGTGCACATAGCGCGGGCAGTTCGGGAAGATCAGGTCGACGGCGACCCGCACGACACATTGCGCCGCTTCGAATTCCGCGCGCAGCGGATCGGCCAGGTCGATCGTCGCCCGGCCCTGCACGCGCAGCCGCCGGCCGCTCGCGAAGTCAATGAAGAGCAGGCCGACCTGCGGGTTGACGAGCAGGTTGCCGAGGCTGCGAAACATGCCGTTGCCGTCGTAGCTGGGGAAGGCCAGCCGGCTCGGGTCGAGAACGCGGACGAAGCCCGGCTCGCCGCCCTTGTGCGAGCACTCGGGCCGGCCGGCGGCGTCGGCGGTGGCGAGCATGAAGAGCGGCTGTGCGGCGATGAAGGCGCGGTCATCGTCGCTCAGCGCATCGCGGCCGAGCCGCTCGGCGAGGCGGTCGGCGAGCCGGCGCGTGTCGAAGCGGTCCTGCAGGCGCCGCGCGCCGGCGTGGTAGAGCGTGGCCGGCACTGCCAACGCCTCAGGCGAGGTCTTCGTGCAGGCAGAGGATGTTGCCTTCCGGGTCGTTGAACCAGGCCGCCTTTTCCGAGCCGAGCACGCAGACATGCTCGACCGTCTTCAGCCCGGGCAGGTCGTAGTCGGCGAAGGCGACGCCACGCGCCTCGAGGTTCTTGATCGCGGCGGCGATGTCGGGCACCCGGAAGCTGAGCGCGGTGTGCGTTGCCTTCGTGCCTTCGGCGCGCGGGAACAGGGCGATCTCGGTGCCGCCGAGCTTGTAGACGAACTTGCCGTCGGGCTTTTCGCCGACCGCAACGAGGCCGAGACCGCCCTCGTAGAAGCGGCGCGCGCGCTGCATGTCTTTGACGGGGAGGATGCAGGTTGCTTCCGAGAGCACGGCCGCGCTCACGATCCGGACTCCGGCGGCAGGGTGGCGAAGTGAACGTGGGACATTGAAATTCTCCTTGCCGGCGGGTCGGCGATGGCGTAGCTTGCGGGGCGCCGCTGGCGACAGGAATACGCAGCCTTGCGTAAACCCCAGGGTGTCCGGCACAGGAGGTGAAGATGCTCACGAGGGCCGACCTCGAGCGCGGCATGCGTTCGCTCGGCGCGATCGCCGAGCAGTCTCTCGACGATGCGGCGTTCGCCCGGGCCGGGGTTCGCGCCTTGCCGGCGCTGGTCGCGGCCGACCTGACGACGCTTTCAATCTGCCACCTGAAGACCGGCCGGCGCGAAGTGACCGGCTTTCCCGACGAGCGGCTCGGCGCCGAGGACCGGGCCTGCTTCGACCGCCACTTCTCGGAGCACCCGCTGGTCCGCTACCACGCCGTGCAGCGCGGCTGCGGCGCGCACCGCATCAGCGATTCGACGCCGTTCGTCCGCTTCCGGCACAGCGCGCTCTACAGCGAGTACTACCGGCGCATCGGCATCGACCACGTCGTCGCCGTGCCGATCGAGGTCGATGACGATGTGCTGGTCAGCTTCGTCCTCAACCGCAAGGGGCGCGACTTCTCGGACCGCGATCGCGAGTTGCTCGATCGCGTCGGCCCGGTGCTGTCGCGGCTCTTCGCAGCGCTGCGCGCGCCGTCACGCACCGGTCCGCCTGCGCCCGCCGTGCGCAACGACCTGGCGCTGACGCCGCGCGAGCGCGACGTGCTCGGCTGGCTCGCCGGCGGCAAGACCGACCGCGACATCGGTGCGATCCTGGGCTGCAGCCATCGCACCGTGCAGAAGCACCTGCAGCGCATCTACGAGAAGCTCGGCGTCGAGACGCGCACGGCAGCGGTGATGCGGGCGGTCGGTCCGGCGCCGCGCTGAGGGGCGGCGGCCTTCGCGGCGGCGGGTGGGACAATTCACCGATGCCCGATCAGATCACGATCACCCGGCCCGACGACTGGCATCTGCATCTTCGCGACGGCGCCGCGTTGGCCGCGGTCCTGCCGCACAGCGCGCGACAGTTCGCGCGCGCCATCGTCATGCCGAACCTGCGCCCGCCGGTGGTGAGCGTCGAGCAGGCGCTTGCCTACCGCCAGCGCATCGTCGACGCCCTGCCTGCCGGCCCGCGCTTCGAGCCGCTGATGACGCTCTACCTCACCGACACGACATCGCCGGCCGAGATGAAGCGGGCGCGCGACGCGGGCATCCTCGCCATCAAGCTCTACCCGGCCGGCGCCACCACCCACAGCGACGCCGGCGTCACCGACCTGAAGCGGGTCGGCGGCGTGCTCGAGGCGGCCGAGCGCGAAGGCATCGCGCTGCTCGTACACGGTGAGGTCACCGATCCCGAGGTCGACGTGTTCGACCGCGAGGCGGTCTTCATCGAGCGGCATCTGATCGGACTTCGTCGCAGCTTCCCCGGACTGAAGATCGTGCTCGAGCACATCACGACCAAGGACGGGGCGCAGTACGTGGCCGAGGGCGGCGAGAAGACCGGAGCGACCATCACCGCGCATCACCTGCTCTACAACCGCAACGCGCTCTTCCGGGGCGGCATCCGCCCGCACTGGTATTGCCTGCCGATCCTCAAGCGCGAACTGCATCGCGTCGCCCTCGTGAAAGCGGCGACCTCGGGCAGCGGCCGCTTCTTCCTCGGCACCGACAGCGCGCCGCATGCGGCGGCCCTGAAGGAAAACGCCTGCGGCTGCGCCGGCTGCTATACCGCTTTTCATGCGCTCGAGTTGTACGCGGAGGCGTTCGACGCCGCTGGCGCGCTCGACCGTCTGGAAGCCTTCGCCAGCGTCGACGGCGCCGCGTTCTACGGCCTGCCGCGCAACGCCGGCACGCTGACGCTGGAAAAGCGGACATGGACGGTGCCTGAGACGCTGCCCTTCGGCGACGGTGAGCTCAGGCCGCTCGGCGGCGGCCAGCAACTGTCGTGGGCCATCGCCGCACCGACCGATGCAGAAAGGTCGCGACCGTGAGTTCTTCGGACCGCATCCTTTTTCTCGTCGACGCCGACAACGTCTCGCTCGAGGTCATCGAAAGCGCGCTCGCCATGAAGCACGAGCAGCACGGCGCGCTGCACGTCCGGCGCTGCTACTGCACGCCCGACTTCGCGCTGAAGAACCTCGATTTCATGAAGCTGCACTCGATGCGCGCCATGGTCAACGCAACCGCCGGCAAGAACTGCACCGACATCGCGCTGGCCGTCGACGCGGTGCAGCTGTGCGCAAGCGACTGCCCGAAGGTCGTCGTCATCGTCGCCTCGGATTCCGACTTCGCGCCGTTGGCGATCCACCTCCGCGAACTGGGCTGCCGCGTCGAGGGCGTCGGCCAGGAAGGCAAGACCGGCGCCGAATCGCACCGCGCCTACGACGACTTCGTCGAGGTTGCGGGTGTGCGCAAGCGCGCGACGCGGACGGCGCGCCCGGCGCCGGTCAAGACGGTTGGAGCTTCGCGCTCGGCACCGCCGGAGCCGCCGCCCGCGCCGTCCTTGCCCGACGATGCGTTGCTCTGGCTCGACGCGGTGCCCGGGCTGGCCTCCGGCAGCAAGGTCGAACTCGGCATCGCCGCCGAGGCGCTGCGCAAGGGCAAGCTTCTCTCGCGCAACGCCTCGTCGACCCGGTTGTTCGGCAGGTATCCGGCGCTCTTCGAGCTTTCGCCGGCACAGCAGCCGAACTCCGTCCGCTTCGTGGTGGCGAGCGAACCGGCACCGGCCGCGCTGCTTGCCTCGCGAAGCCGCCGCCGCAAATGAAAAACGGCCCCTGAGGGCCGCTTTCCTTCCTGTCTTGCCGCTCGCGCGGCGCAGACCTTACTTCGTCGCGCCTTCGCCGGCCGGGGTCAGCTTGCCGGCCTTGGCGTCGGCCTTGGTCTGCGCCTTGCGCTCGGCGCGGGTCTTGTCCGAACCGGAGGCGACCTTGGTCTTGTCGTCGACGCCTTCGCCAGCCGGCTTGATGTTGCCGGCCTTCTCGTCGGCTTTGGCTTGCGCCTTGCGCTCGGCGCGGGTCTTGTCGGTGGTCTTGGGGACCGACGCCTGCGGGCCTTCACCGGCCGGGGCCAGCGAACCCTTCTTGGCTTCCGCCTTCACTTCGGCGCGGGTCGGCGACGAAGCTTGCGCGAACGCGCCTTGCGAGAACACGGCGACCGCCGCGACGATGGCGCTGAGTGCGAGTTTGGACTTCATCGATATCTCCTGAATCGTTTCA
>JANXXS010000345.1 GCA_025350505.1 Burkholderiales bacterium | reverse complement strand
CCGACGCCAACATGCGCCAGCTCTCGGGCGGCATGAAGCGGCGCGTGCTGGTGGCGCAGGCGCTGGTGCACCGGCCGCCGGTGATCGTGCTCGACGAGCCGACCGCGGGCGTCGACGTCGAGTTGCGCCAGACGCTCTGGCAGTTCGTGGCGCGCCTCAACCGCGAAGGCCACACCGTGCTGCTGACGACGCACTACCTCGAGGAAGCCGAGGCGCTCTGCAGCCGCATCGCGATGCTGAAGCAAGGCCGCGTCGTCGCCCTCGACCGCACGACGGCGCTGCTCGCCGGCACCGCCAGCACGATGCTGCAGTTCAAACTCGACAAGCCGCTGCCGCCGGCGCTGGCCGCCAATGCGCGGGTCACCGGGCGCATCGTGCAGCTCAAGGCGCACGACGCGCGCGAGGTGGAGTCGATCCTCTCGGTGCTTCACGCTGCCGGCTGCGAGCCCGAGGATCTGGAGATCGGCCGCGCCGACCTCGAGGACGTGTTCATCGAGATCATGCACGGCGAGACGCCGGCGAGGGTGGCGGCATGAGCGCTCTGCCGATGCCTGTGCGCACTTCGACCGAGACCGGCATCCTTGCCGGCACGCGCACCTTGCTCTACAAGGAAGTGCTGCGCTTCTGGAAGGTCGCCTTCCAGACTGTCGCGGCGCCCGTGCTCACCGCCATCCTCTACCTGCTCATCTTCGGCCACGTCCTCGAAGGCCGCATCACGGTGTTCGGCTCGGTCGGCTACACCAGCTTCCTGATTCCCGGGCTGGTGATGATGAGCGTGCTGCAGAACGCCTTCGCCAACTCGAGCTCGTCGCTGATCCAGAGCAAGATCACCGGCAACCTCGTCTTCCTGCTCGTCGCGCCGCTCTCGCACTGGGCCTGGTTCCTGGCCTATGTCGGCGCCTCGGTCGTGCGCGGCGTCGCCGTCGGCACCGGCGTGATGCTGGTGACGATCTGGTTCGCGCCGCTGCAGGTGGCCAACCCGCTCTGGATCATCGTCTTCACGCTTGCCGGCGCGGTGCTGATGGGCGCGCTCGGCCTGATCGCGGGCCTCTGGGCGGAGAAGTTCGACCAGATCGCCGCCTTCCAGAACTTTCTCATCATGCCGATGACGTTTCTCTCGGGCGTCTTCTACTCGGTGCACTCGCTGCCGCCGCTGTGGAAGGCGGTGAGCCACCTGAACCCGTTCTTCTACATGATCGACGGCTTCCGGCATGGCTTCTTCGGCACCAGCGACGTCTCGCCGTGGACCAGCCTGGGCGTGGTCGGCGTGAGCCTGGTCGTCGTCTGTGGCCTGTGTCTGAACCTGCTGCGCATCGGCTACAAGATCCGGCATTGACGTCATGGCTACCGGGATGAAGAAAGGGCTCACGTCGTACGGCGACGCCGAGTTCTCGCTGTTCCTGCGCAAGGCCTTCATCAAGGCGATGGGCCTCTCGGACGACGCGCTGGCGCGCCCCATCGTCGGCATCGCCAACACTTTCAGCGACTACAACGCCTGTCATGGCAACGTGCCCAGGCTGGTCGAGGCGATCAAGCGCGGCGTGATGCTCGCCGGCGGTCTGCCGATGGAGTTTCCGACGATCTCGATCCACGAGTCGTTCGCCTGGCCGACCAGCATGTTCCTGCGCAACCTGATGGCGATGGACACCGAGGAGATGCTGCGCGCCCAGCCGATGGATTCGGTGGTGCTGATCGGCGGCTGCGACAAGACGATCCCGGCGCAGATGATGGCCGCCGCCTCGGCCGACGTGCCCGCGGTGTTCGTGCCGGTCGGGCCGATGCTGGTCGGCCATCACCGCGGCGAGACGCTCGGTGCCTGCACCGACTGCCGGCGCCTGTGGAGCGAGTTCCGCGGCGGCCGCATCGACGCGGTCGAGATCGAAGCGATCAACGAGCGGCTCGCACCGACCGCCGGTACGTGCATGGTGATGGGCACGGCGAGCACGATGGCCTGCATCGTCGAGATCATGGGCCTGGCGCTGCCGCATTCGGCGACGATTCCGGCGACCCACGCCGACCGTCTGCGCTCCGCCGAGGCGAGCGGCACGGTCGCCGTGGCGATGGCGAAGAGCGGCGGTCCGAAGCCGAGCGAGATCATGAGCGCGGCGGCGTTTCGCAACGCGCTCGTCGTCATGCAGGCGATCGGCGGCTCGACCAATGCGCTGATCCACCTCACCGCGGCTGCCGGCCGGCTCGGCGTGCAGATCGATCTCGACGCCGTCGATGCGCTCGGCCGCGAGGTGCCGGTGCTGGTCGACCTCAAGCCGTCCGGCCAACACTACATGGAGCACTTTCACTGGGCCGGTGGCGTGCCGCGCCTGATGCACGAGCTCTCGGGTGTGCTCAACCTCGAAGCCCGCACCATCGAAGGCAGGAGCCTGCGCGAGGTGCTCGGCGCTGTCGACACCCGCGAAGCGCAGGACGTGATCCGGCCGCGCGGCGAGCCGATCAGCGCCCAGGGCAGCGTGGTCGTGCTGCGCGGCAACCTGGCCCCGCGTGGCGCCATCCTCAAGCAGTCGGCCGCGACGCCGCGCCTGATGCAGCACACCGGCCGCGCCGTTGTCTTCGACTCGCTCGATGACATGGCGGCGCGCGTCGATTCGCCCGGGCTCGACGTCACCGCCGACGACGTGCTGGTGCTGAAGAACGCCGGCCCGATCGGCGCGCCCGGCATGCCCGAGGCCGGCTACCTGCCGATCCCGAAGAAGCTCGCCGCGCAAGGCGTGAAGGACATGGTTCGACTTTCTGACGCGCGGATGAGCGGCACGGCCTTCGGCACCATCGTGCTGCACATGACACCGGAGGCGGCGCTCGGCGGGCCGCTGGCCATGATCAAGAATGGCGATTCGATCCGCCTCGACGTCACCGCCCGGCGCATCGACCTGCTCGTCGACGAGGCCGAGCTGGCGCGACGCCAGGCCGACTTCCGCGAGCACGGCGCGAGCGGCGCCGCGCCGGTGCCCGATCGTGGCTACGCCGCGCTCTTCCATCGCAGCGTGCTGCAGGCCGACGAGGGCTGCGACTTCGACTTTCTCGTTCCCGGCCACCCGGCCCGGCGCCCGTGAGCGCGCATGGCCGTTCCGTAGCGCCCATCCCGGAGCGCGCAGCGCGGAGGGCGGTCCAGTGAGCGCGCGACCACGCGGCGTCGTCGCCGCCACCGCGACGCCGGTCGACGCCGGCTACGCCCCGGACCTGCCGCGATTGCTGCGCCATTGCCGGGCGCTCCTCGACAACGGCTGCGACGCGATCAACCTGCTCGGCACGACCGGCGAGGCGACCGCCTTCGGCGTCGAGCAGCGCCTGGCGGTGATGCGCGCGGTTGCCGAAGGCGGCCTGCCGCTGGCCCGCTTCATGGTCGGCACCGGTGTCTGCGCGCTCGACGACACGGTGCGGCTGACGCAGGCCGCGTGCGATCTGGGCTTTGCCGGCGCGCTCGTGCTGCCGCCCTTCTTCTATCCCGATGTGCCGGCCGACGGGCTGGTCGCCTATGTCGACGAGCTGGTCCGCCGCGTCGATCGTCCGAAGCTCTCGATCTATCTGTATCACATCCCGCAGAACACGAAGGTGCCGTGGCCGGTGGAGGTGGTCGTTCGCCTGCGCGAGCGGCTTGGCGCGACGCTGGCGGGCCTGAAGGACAGCGCCGGCGACCTTGCCTACGCGCGTTTGGTGGCCAAGGTCGTCGCCGACTTCGACGTCTTCCCCAGCTCGGAGGCAGCGCTGGGCAACGCGACGGCCGACGGCTTTGCCGGCTGCATCTCCGCCACCGCCAACCTCACCGCGCCGTTCGCGCAGACGGCATGGTCGGCGCAAGGAACGCCGGCCGGCGCCGCCGCGGTGAAGAAGGCCGCCGACCTGCGTGCCCTCGTCGCTGGGCATCCGCTGATCGCCGCAGTGAAGGCGGCGCTGGCCGCGCGCTATGCGGACGATGCCTGGGCCCGCGTCTGCCTGCCCCTGCAGCGGCTCTCCGCCGAGGCGGCCGCGGGCCTTGTCGATGCACTGTCGCGGCGCACGGCCGAACCATAGGGCGATTCGGCGTCGCGCTAACATCGGCTGATGGCCGCGCCGACTCCCGAAGACATCCAGCGTTTCATTGCCGACGGGCTCGCCTGCGAGCACGTCCAGGTCGAGGGCGACGGTCGGCATTTCTTCGCGACCATCGTTTCCCTCGAGTTCGAAGGCACGAACCGGGTCGCCCGACACCAGCGCGTCTACAAGGCGCTCGGCGATCGCATGCGCGAGCAGATCCATGCGCTGTCGATGAAGACGCTGACGCCCGCCGAATACCGTAACCATTCCGCCTGAGGCGCGCGAGCGCGCCTCCTTGCCATGGACAAACTCCGCATCCGCGGCGGCCGCCGCCTCGCCGGCGAGGTCGCCATCTCCGGCGCCAAGAACGCCGCCCTGCCCGAGCTCTGCGCCGCGCTGCTCACGGCCGAGCCGGTGCTGCTTTCGAACGTGCCGCGCCTGCACGACGTGACGACCATGCTCCGCCTGCTGCGCACCATGGGCGTGGCGGCAGAGCAGTCGAGCGACGCCGAAGCGACGGTGGCGCTCGACGCGAGCAAGGTCACCGGCCGCGAGGCGCCTTACGACCTGGTGAAGACGATGCGCGCGTCGATCCTCGTGCTCGGGCCGCTCGTCGCCCGCTTCGGCGAGGCGCGGGTCTCGCTGCCCGGCGGCTGCGCCATCGGCACGCGCCCGGTGGACCAGCACATCAAGGGACTGCAGGCGCTCGGCGCCGAGATCACGGTCGAGCACGGGTACATCGTTGCCCGCGCGGCGCGGCTGAAGGGCACGCACATCACGACCGACATGGTCACCGTCACCGGCACCGAGAACCTGCTCATGGCGGCGACGCTGGCCGAAGGCGAGACGGTGCTCGAGAACGCGGCGCAGGAGCCGGAGATTCCCGACCTCGCCGAGATGCTCATTGCCATGGGTGCCCGCATTCAGGGCCATGGCACGAGCCGGATCCGCATCGAGGGCGTGCGCGAGTTGCACGGCGTGGCGCACCGCATCGTTCCCGACCGCATCGAGGCCGGCACCTTCCTCTGCGCCGTCGCCGCGACGGGGGGCGACGTCGTGCTGCGCGGCGCGCGCGCCGAGCACCTCGAGACCGTGATCGAGAAGCTGCGCGAGGCCGGCGCGACGATCGAATCGGGCGAGGGCCGGATCCGCGTGCGCGCCTCGGGGCGGCTGCGCGCGGTGAGCTTTCGCACCAGCGAGTACCCGGCGTTTCCTACCGACATGCAAGCGCAGTTCATGGCGCTGGACAGCATCGCCGAGGGCGCCGCGAGCATCGCCGAGACGATCTTCGAGAACCGTTTCATGCACATCCCCGAGCTGACCCGGCTGGGCGCCAGGATCGAGGTCGACGGCCGCATCGCCGTCGTGCAGGGCGTCGAGAAGCTATCGGGCGCGGCGGTCATGGCGACCGACCTGCGCGCCTCGGCCGGGCTGGTCATCGCCGGGCTGGTGGCCGAGGGCGAGACCGTGGTCGACCGCATCTATCACCTCGATCGCGGCTACGACCGGATGGAGTCGAAGCTGCGTGGCCTGGGCGCCGATATCGAGCGGGTGAAGTCTTGACGGCCGTCTCGACGCTTGTCACCCTGAGCGCAGCGAAGGGTCTCGCCGCCGGAAGATCCTTCGCTTCGCTCAGGATGACTGAGATCGCAAAGAGGACGGAAGAGTGATCACGCTTGCCCTGTCAAAGGGCCGCATCCTCGACGAGACGCTGCCGCTGCTCGCTGCCGCGGGCATCACCCTGGCCGAGGATCCGGAAGCGAGCCGCAAGCTGATCGTCGCCACCTCGCGTGCCGATCTGCGCATCGTCCTCGTACGCGCCAGCGACGTGCCGACCTATGTGCAGCACGGTGGCGCCGACCTCGGCGTGGTCGGCCTCGACACGCTGATCGAGCACGGCGGCGAAGGCCTGTACCGCCCGCTCGACCTTGGCGTGGCCCGTTGCCGCATGAGCGTGGCCGCGCCGCTCGACTTCGACTACGCCGCCGCCGTGAAGCAAGGCTCGCGCATCCGCGTCGCCACCAAGTTCACGCGCATCGCCAGCGATCACTTCGCCGACAAGGGCGTGCACGTCGACCTGATCAAGCTCTACGGCTCGATGGAGCTGGCGCCGCTGACCGGCCTGGCCGACGCCATCGTCGACCTCGTCGCCTCAGGCAACACCTTGAAGGCGAACGCGCTGGCCGAAGTCGAGGAGATCATGCAGATCTCGGCGCGCCTGGTCGTCAACCGCGCGTCGCTGAAGCTGAAGCGCGAGCCGATCCGCGGCATCGTCGATGCGCTGGCGAAGGCGGTGGCGGCGGGAGCGACCGCGTGAGTCTGCCGGTACGGCGACTGAGCACGAGCGAGCCGGGCTTCTCCGACGACCTGACGCGCCTGCTCGCCTACGACGCGAGCGTCGACGCCGAGGTCGAGGCAAGCGTCGCCGCCGTTCTCGCCGATGTGCGCGCGCGCGGCGACGCGGCGGTGCTCGACTACACGCGGCGATGGGACGCCGTCGATGCAAAGTCGCTGACCGAGCTCGAGATCGCGCCCTCGGCCATGCGTGCCGCGCTCGACGGTCTGCCCGCGGCGCAGCGCACGGCGCTCGAAAGCGCCGCGGCGCGCATTCGCGCCTTCCACGAGCGCCAGCTCGAGGTAGCCGGCAAGAGCTGGAACTATCGTGACGCCGACGGCAGCCTGCTCGGCCAGAAGGTGACGCCGATCGATCGCGTCGGCATCTACGTGCCCGGCGGCAAGGCAGCCTATCCGTCGAGCGTGCTCATGAACGCGGTGCCGGCCAAGGTGGCCGGCGTCGGCGAGATCGTCATGGTCGCGCCCATGCCGGGAGGCGTGCGCAATGCGCTCGTGCTGGCCGCGGCGGCGGTGTCCGGCGTCGACCGCGTCTTCGCCATCGGCGGCGCGCAGGCGATCGGCGCGCTCGCCTACGGCACGGCGACGATTGCCGCCGTGCACAAGATCACCGGTCCGGGCAACGCCTATGTCGCCAGCGCCAAGCGGCGCGTCTTCGGCACGGTCGGCATCGACATGATCGCCGGGCCGAGCGAGATCCTCGTGCTCGCCGATGGCACGACGCCGCCCGACTGGGTGGCGATGGACCTGTTCAGCCAGGCCGAGCACGACGAGATGGCGCAAAGCATCCTGCTCTGCCCCGACGCGGCGTATCTCGATCGCGTGCTCGCGGCGATGGCGCGCCTGCTGCCGACGATGCCGCGCCAGGACGTCATCCGGGCCTCCCTCGAAGGCCGCGGCGCACTCGTTCTGACACGCTCGATGGAAGAAGCCTGCGCGATCAGCAACCGGGTCGCGCCCGAGCACCTCGAGGTGAGCGCCAGCGATCCGCATCGCTGGGAGCCGCTGCTGCGCCACGCCGGCGCGATCTTTCTCGGCGCCTACACGAGCGAGAGCCTGGGCGACTACTGCGCCGGTCCGAACCACGTGCTGCCGACCTCGGGCACGGCGCGCTTCTCGTCGCCGCTCGGCGTCTACGACTTCCAGAAGCGAACCAGCGTCATCGAGGTCAGCGAGCAAGGCGCGGCCGCGCTCGGTCCGATCGCCGTCGAGCTGGCGCGGGGCGAAGGCCTGCACGCCCACGCCGAGGCGGCGGCAATGCGGCTCGGCGCCGGCTCGGGCAACGACTGATCGCCGCAGGACCGAACCGCAAGATTCGCCGCATGCCGAGCCTGCAGCCCTCCACCGCCGACCGCATCGCCGCCGTCATCCGGCAAGACGTGAAGTCGATGCACGCCTACGCCATTCAGGACAGCCGCGGCCTGGTCAAGCTCGACGCGATGGAAAACCCGTTTCGCCTGCCCGAGGCGCTGCAGCGCGAGCTTGGGCGAAGGCTCGGCCGCGTCGCCATCAACCGCTATCCGGTCGGCTGCGTCGGCGACGTCATCGCCGCGCTGTCGTCGTACGTGAAGCTGCCGGCCGGCTGCAAGCTGATGCTCGGCAACGGCTCCGACGAGCTGATCTCGCTGCTGGCGATGGCCTGCGACCTGCCCGGCGCAAGCGTCCTGGCGCCGGTGCCGGGCTTCGTCATGTACGAGATGTCTGCCAGGCTGCAGGGACTGCGCTTCGTCGGCGTGCCGCTGACGCCGCGCTTCGAGCTCGACGAGGCGGCGATGCTCGCGGCGATCGAGGCGCACCGTCCGGCGATCACCTACATCGCCTATCCGAACAATCCGACCGCGAACCTGTTCGACGCGGGCGCCGTCGAGCGCATCGTCGCCGCGGTCGGCGCACAGAACGGGCTGGTCGTACTCGACGAGGCCTACCAGCCGTTTTCCTCGCGGACCTGGATGGACCACGTCGGCACGCTGCCGCACGTGCTCGTCATGCGCACGCTCAGCAAGTTCGGACTGGCCGGCGTGCGCCTTGGCTACGTGGCCGGCCCGGCAGCTCTCGTCGATGAGATCGACAAAGTCCGCCCGCCCTACAACATCAGCGCCCTGAACGCCGAGGCGACGCTTTTTGCGCTGGCGCACGCCGACGAGTTCGCGCGCCAGGCAGCGACGCTGCGTGGCGAGCGCGAGCAGCTGCAGGTTGCGCTGGGCGAGACGCCCGGCGTGGAGCCTTTTCCGAGCGAGGCGAACATGATCCTGGTGCGCGTCGCCGACAGCGCGGAGGTCTTCTCCAGCATGAAGCAGCGCGGCGTGCTGGTGAAGAACGTGGCACCGATGCATCCGCTGCTCGCCAACTGCCTGCGCCTGACGGTCGGCACGAAAGAGGAAAATGCGCTCATGATCGATGCACTCCGGGCCAGCCTGCGATGAACGCCCCTCTGCCGACGACCGCCGCAGCACGCCGCGCCACGGTGCAGCGCGACACCAAGGAAACGAAGATCCGGGTCAGCGTCGATCTCGACGGCTCGGGCACTGCCAAGCTCGCCACCGGCATCGGCTTCTTCGACCACATGCTCGAGCAGATCGCCCGGCATGGCCTGATCGACCTCGAGATCGAGGCGCTCGGCGACCTGCACATCGACGGCCATCACACGGTCGAGGATGTCGGCATCACGCTCGGCCAGGCGGTCGGCAAAGCGGTGGGCGACAAGCGCGGCCTGGTCCGCTACGGCCACGCCTACGTGCCGCTCGACGAGGCGCTGTCGCGGGTGGTGATCGACTTCTCCGGTCGGCCTGGCCTCACCATGAACGTGCCGTTCAAGGCCGGCATGATCGGCGGCTTCGACGCTCAGCTGGCGCACGAGTTCTTTCAGGGCTTCGCCAACCATGCGCTGGTGACGCTGCACATCGACAACCTGCGCGGCGAGAACGCGCACCACCAGTGCGAGACGGTGTTCAAGGCCTTCGCCAGGGCGCTGCGTGCGGCGATCGCCATCGACCCACGCGTCGGTGACGCCGTACCCTCGACCAAGGGCAGCCTCTAGCGGGCGATACGGCGATGCGAACGGTGGCCGTCGTCGACTACGGCATGGGCAATCTGCGCTCGGTGTCGCAGGCGGTGGCGCATGTCGCGCGGGAAGCCGGCGATATCAAGGTGATCGTCACCGCCAATCCGGAAGAGGTGTTCGCCGCCGAGCGCGTCGTCCTGCCCGGCCAGGGCGCGCTACCCGACTGCATGCGCGAGCTGCGCGACTCGGGCCTCGAAGAGGCGGTGCTCGACGCCGCCGCCAACAAGCCACTGATGGGCGTGTGCATCGGCATGCAGATGCTGCTCGAGCGCAGCGAAGAAGGTGCCGCTGAAGGCACGCCGGGCCTCGGCCTGATCGGCGGCGAAGTAGTGCGCTTTCGCCTCGAGGGCCAGGTCCAGCCCGACGGTAGCCGCTTCAAGGTGCCGCAGATGGGCTGGAACGAGGTGATCCAGGCCCGGCCGCACGCGATCTGGCAGGGCGTTCCCGACGCCAGCCACTTCTACTTCGTGCACAGCTTCAAGGCCCGACCGTCCGACCCGCGCCACAGTGTCGGAGAAACCGACTACGGCGGCCGCTTTACCTCAGCGCTGGCGCGCGATAATATTTTCGCGACGCAGTTCCATCCGGAAAAAAGCGCCGCACTCGGTTTGGCCCTGTACCGCAACTTCCTGCACTGGAACCCTTGACGCCGCATCCGGATCGCGCCGCGCCCCGCGCCGCCGCGATCCCCTTCCGTCTGGTTGAACCTCGTTCGATGCGGCCATGCTGCTGATTCCAGCGATCGACCTGAAGGATGGACGTTGCGTTCGCCTGAAGCAGGGCGACATGAACGATTCCACCGTCTTCAGCGAGAACCCGGCGGCGATGGCGCGGCGCTGGCTCGACGCCGGCGCGCGCCGCCTCCACCTGGTCGACCTGAACGGCGCCTTCGCCGGCAAGCCCGTGAACGAGCGCGGGGTCACGGCCATCCTCGCCGAGGTCGGCGACGAGATCCCGGTGCAGCTCGGCGGCGGCATCCGTGACCTCGACACGATCGAGCGCTACCTCGACGACGGCCTCAGCTACATCATCATCGGCACCGCCGCGGTGAAGAACCCCGGCTTCATGCGCGACGCCTGCAGCGCCTTCGGCGGCCACATCATCGTCGGCCTCGATGCGAGGGACGGAAAGGTCGCCACCGACGGCTGGAGCAAGCTCACCGGCCACGAAGTCGCCGACCTGGCAAAGAAGTTCGAGGACTACGGCGTCGAAGGCATCATCTACACCGACATCGGCCGCGACGGCATGCTCACCGGCGTCAACATCGAGGCCACCGTCAAGCTCGCGCAGCAGCTGACGATGCCGGTGTTCGCGTCGGGCGGTCTGTCGTCGATCCAGGACATCGAGCGGCTTTGCGCGGTCGAGGAGATGGGCATCGAGGGCGTGATCTGCGGCCGCGCGATCTACAGCGGCGACCTCGACTTCGCACTCGCCCAGGCGCGCGCCGACGAGCTCGCCGGTTCCTGACATCCGTTGTCATCCTGAGCGAAGCGAAGGATCTCTTCGCAGGCCGAGATCCTTCGCTCCGCTCAGGATGACAGTCGGCCGAGGCACACTTCCACCATGCTCGCCAAGCGCATCATTCCCTGCCTCGACGTCACCGCCGGCCGCGTCGTCAAGGGCATCAACTTCGTCGAGCTGCGCGACGCTGGCGATCCGGTCGAGATCGCCGCGCGCTACAACGAGCAGGGCGCCGACGAGTTGACCTTTCTCGACATCACCGCTACCAGCGACGGCCGCGATCTGATCTTGCACATCATCGAAGCGGTCGCCTCGCAGGTCTTCATTCCGCTCACGGTCGGCGGCGGCGTGCGCACCGTCTCCGACGTGCGCCGACTGCTCAACGCCGGCGCCGACAAGGTGAGCTTCAACTCGGCCGCTGTCGCCGACCCGCAGGTGATCGTCGACGCGTCGGCCAAGTACGGCGCGCAGTGCATCGTCGTCGCCATCGACGCCAAGCGGCGCGGCGAGGGCACACCGGGCTGGGACGTCTACACGCACGGCGGTCGCCGCAACACCGGACTCGACGCGGTCGACTGGGCGCGCCGCATGGCGGCGGCCGGCGCCGGCGAGATCCTGCTCACCAGCATGGACCGCGACGGCACGAAGAGCGGCTTCGACCTCGCGCTGACCCGCGCTGTCGCCGACGCCGTCGAAGTGCCGGTGATCGCGTCGGGCGGCGTCGGCTCGCTGCAGCATCTGTCCGACGGCATCCGCATCGGCGGCGCCGACGCGGTGCTGGCAGCGAGCATCTTCCACTACGGCGAGTTCTCGGTGCGCGACGCCAAGACGCAGCTCGCGAACGACGGCATCCCGGTGCGATGGTGAGGGCGCGGGCGCCGTCGCATGCCGGTCCACCGCGCGAGGTGCGCATCATCGGCGGCCGATGGAAGCGCAGCAAGCTGCCGGTCGCCGACCGGCCCGGGCTCCGTCCCACGCCCGATCGGGTGCGCGAGACGCTCTTCAACTGGCTCGGCCAGGACCTCTCGGGCTGGCGCTGCCTCGACGCCTTCGCCGGCACCGGCGCGCTAGGCTTCGAAGCGGCGTCGCGCGGCGCCACCGAGGTCGTCCTGCTCGAGCGCGACGCGGCGCTGGTCGCCCGGCTCGTGTCGAGCAAGGAGCGTCTGCACGCCGAGGCCGTGTGCATCGAGCGTGCGGATGCGGTGCAGTGGATGGCGCGCGCCGCGCCCGACGCCTTCGACCTCGTCTTCCTCGACCCCCCGTTCGACGCGCCGCTGGCGATGCCGGCGATGGCGGCGGCCGGGCGCATCGTCGCTGCCGGCGGCTTCGTCTACGTCGAGACACCCAAGCCGGTCGAGGCCGAGGCGGCAGCGGCGGCCGGGCTCGAGCCTTGGCGCGCCGCGCGCGCCGGCGCCGTCCATTTCCACCTCTTTCGCAGGCCGGATGCGGCCTGAGCGGAGGCGCGGCTACACTGCGCGCGAATCGGCCGGACCTGGGAGACGGACTTGACTTCAGTGACCCGACTGACCGCCGTGTACCCCGGCACCTTCGACCCGATGACGCTGGGCCACGAAGACCTGATGCGCCGGGCGGCGCGCCTCTTCGAGCGGCTGATCGTGGCCGTGGCCGCGGGGCATCACAAGCGGACCATGTTCTCGATCGCCGAGCGGCTGCAGATCGCAGTCGAGCTCTCGGCCAAGTACCCGAACGTCGAGGTGATGGCGTTTCGCGGCCTGCTGCGCGACTTCGTCGTCGAGCACGAAGGCAAGGTCGTGGTGCGCGGCCTGCGTGCGGTGAGTGACTTCGAGTACGAGTTTCAGATGGCCGGCATGAACCGGCAGCTCATGCCCGATGTCGAGACCATCTTCCTCACGCCGAGCGACCAGTACCAGTTCGTCTCCGGCACGTTCGTGCGCGAGATTGCCAGCCTTTCCGGTGATGTTTCCAAATTCGTGTCACCCTTGGTCCTTGATCGCCTGCACCAGCGGGTGAAACGGGCGGAAGCCTGAAGGTGCCATGTCCCTGGTCATCACCGACGAGTGCATCAACTGCGACGTCTGCGAGCCCGAGTGCCCGAACCAGGCGATCTCGATGGGCGATACGATCTACGTGATCGACCCGAAGCGCTGCACCGAATGCGTCGGCCATTTCGACGAGCCGCAGTGCGTGCAGGTGTGCCCGGTGGCATGCATCCCCAAGGACCCGTCCTGCATCGAGAGCACCGAGACCCTCTGGGCGAAGTACCGCCGGCTTCAGGCCGAAGCGGCCTGACGAGAGTCAGGCAGGCTTCTTCGCCTTCGGTACCTGGGCCACGAAATCTTCGTGGTCGTCGCCGGCCGGCCGTGACTTGGCGCGTGACTTCTTCTTCTTCGATCCGGGCTTGACCGGGCCCTTGCCCTCGGCCTCGGCCTTCTTCTGCGGGCCGAGACTGCCGGCCAGGGCGGGCTTGATCGACGCCTCGGCGAGGCGGCGGTCGCGGGCCATGTCTTCGGCCAGGCGCTTTTCGCTGGCGACGACGCGGGCCGCTTCGGCACGCTGCGCCGCGGTCGTCGCGGAGCCTTGCGTGTCGACGACGCGACCATCGCCACATGGCGTGCGCGTGTACTCGTTGCCGCATCGGTAGACCGCGGGCTGCGCAGTCGCGGCGCCGGTGGCGGCGAGCAGCATTGCCCCAAGCCAGGCATGTACTTTCATGACGAGGGTTCCTCCTCCGGCTTCGCCGCGACCGGCGGCGGCTTCGGCCGCGGTGGCCGGGCGTTGATCTTCATGGTCGCGCGCTCGACGTCGCCGGCAAGCAGAAGGTCGAGGCCGGACAGGGCCTGCTCGATGCTCTTCTCGATCTCGATGCGCTGCTCGGCGGTCGGCTTTCTCAGCACGTAGTCGGTGACCTCGGCCTTCACGCCGGGATGGCCGATGCCGATGCGCAGCCGCCAGTAGTCGGCCGCGCCGAGCTGGGCGTGGATGTCCTTCAGGCCGTTGTGCCCGGCGTGCGAGCCGCCTTGCTTGAGCTTCACCTGGCCGGCCGTGAGATCGAGCTCGTCGTGGGCGACCAGGATTTCGTGCGGCTCGATCTTGAAGAAGCGGGCCAGCGCC
>JANXXS010000131.1 GCA_025350505.1 Burkholderiales bacterium | reverse complement strand
CCTGACCCACCAGGGCGGTGGGCGGTTTCAGTCCGAGTCTTTCAAGCAGGTTGGGCATGGCGCGCGAGGGGTGAAGAGGGGCTCACGTCAGGGCATGGCCCTGTGCCGGCGGCCCGCGAGCGGGGCCGGTCGCAAAGGGTACCGCATCGCAGGACGCACGAGCAATGCGGCACCGACCCTGCTTGGTGGCGCGAGCAGAGCGCTGCGGCGCAAGCCCGAGCCTCGTGGAGACGTCGAGAGGCAGGCCGACCGGACCGCCGACTTGAATTGATCCTCGCTGCGCTCATCTGTCGCCGATGAACCCCGCCGCGGCGAGTACAGCGTTGCCCATGCTGGTGCTGGTCGTGGCAACACTGCTCGGCGTGGCCGCTCTGGTCGCGCAGCCCTGGTGGGTCGAGCGACGCCGGGCGCGGCTCGGCTCGCGGCCCTTCCCGGCGCCATGGCGGCGCATCCTGCGCCGCCGCGTGCCGATCGTCGCCCGGCTGCCTCTGGAGCTGCAGCTTCGGTTGAAGCGCCTGATCCAGGTCTTCATCGCCGAGAAGGCGTTCATCGGCTGCCAGGGTCAGCGCATCACCGACGAGATCCGCGTCACGATCGCTGCCCAGGCCTGCCTGCTCTTGCTCGGCCAGGCGCGCGCCGACTGCTATCCGCGCTTGCGCCAGGTGCTCGTCTATCCGGGCTCTTTTGTCGCCGACCGCGAACGGCCGCTCGGTGCGGGCGTGGTGCAGGCGCAGCGGCAGACGATGTCGGGCGAATCGTGGGCCAGCGGCCAGGTCGTGCTGTCGTGGCAAGACGTCGTCGCCGGCGCCGCCGATCCCGACGACGGCCGCAACGTGACGCTGCACGAATTCGCGCACCAGATCGACCAGGACTCCGGCATCGCCGATGGCCGGCCGTGGCGCGCCGACCCGGCAACGCGACGGCGCTGGGCCAAGGTGATGGGCGAAGCGCTGGAGCGGCTGCGCCGCGAGCCTTCGATGTTGATCGATGCCTATGGCGCAAGCGACCCGGCGGAGTTTTTTGCCGTCGTGACCGAGGTCTTCTTCGAGCGGCCGAACGAGCTCGCGGCCGAGGCGCCCGAGGTTTACGACGAGCTCGTCGCGCTGTACCGCGTCGACCCGACGCGCTGGTGACCGGCGATCAGGGCGGCGCGGCCTCCATGCGCAGCTGCACCGCCGCGACGGTCGCGGCCGAGGCCTTGCCGATGCGCGCCGCCGGCACGCCGCGCGAGCGCAGGTGGTCCTGGATGCGCGCCGCCCGCTGCAGGGCCAGTGGCGAGGTGCCGACGGCATCCTCGGGCGCCGCGAGCAGGGGCAGACCGGCCTGCGGCACGCGACGCAGGCTTTCGGCCACCTTGTCGAGCACCGCGGCCAACGCCGGCTTGAGCGTGCTCTGGCCGCGATCGAAGCAGAACTCGCGCGGCACGACGATGGTCACGGCACCGTCGTGGCGCTGGCCGATCACGACCGGCGTGCCGCGAAACCACGACTCGAGCCATTGCCGCTCGACGGTCAGCGCGGAGGCGACGGCGGTCTTTTCTTCGGCCGTGACCGGCCCGGGCGGAGCGGGGGATGGCGTGCTGCTGCAGGCGCAGAGCGCGAGGGCGAACATGAGCGCCGGGGCCAGTAGTCGCATGGCCGCGATTGTCAGGGCAGGCGACGAAGACCTTGTCGCCGCATCGGTCGCACAGAAGCGAGGTCAACGCGTGCGGAACCACACTCCCGAAGCGATCGCCGTCACCACTGTCACGCCGTAGACGACGAGCGCCAGCGCCAGCGCCGCGAAGGTCCAGGCCAGCGAGCCGGTGAGCGTCAGCACGAACCAGCCGCCGCCGACGGCGATGACCAGCCGGAACAGGCCGGCGAGCAGCGGCCAGGCGAGCCGACCCGCGCCCTGCGAGGCGAAGTAGAGCGAGAGGCCGAGGCCGAAGAAGCCATAGGTCGGACCGACGATGCGCAGGTAGGCGACGCCGGCCTCGAGCATGTGCGCGTCCTTGCCGAAGAGACCGAGCCATGCTTCGGGCCAGATCGCGGCGAGCAGGCCGACCGCCTCGCTGATGGCGAAGGCCAGCGCGCCGCCGATCAGGGCGATGCGCAGCGCGCGCTTCTGCTGGCCGGCGCCGATGTTGGTGCCGACCAGCGCCACCATCGGCGCACCGAGGCCGAACACGAGCGGGATGAGCAGGTATTCGAGTCGCGCACCGGTGCCGTAGCCGGCGACCGCGTCGGGGCCGCCGTGCGCGCCGACCAGGCCGGTGGTCAAGGCCACGGTCAGCGTCGTCTGCAAGGTGCTGATCGCGCCGACTCCGCCGACGCGCAGGATGTCGTTGAAGAACGCGGCACGCAGCGGCGCGCGACGCAGGCGCACCACGCAGCGCCCGGACAGCACGTACCAGGCGAGGACGGTCGTGGTCAAGGCTGTCGTCAGCACGACGGCGATGCCGCCGCCGGCGATGCCGAAGGCCGGCACCGGCCCCCAGCCGAAGATGAACAGCGGCGACAGTGGCACCAGCACGACGATGCCCAGGCAGACCGCGAGCGAAGGCACAAGCATGTTGCCGGTGCCGCGGATGATGCTGGCCAGCGCATTGAGCAGCCAGACCAGCACGTTGCCGGCGAAGACGACGTTCGAGTAGGCAAGCGCCGCCTCGAGCGAAGCGTCGCGGCCGCCCATGGCGGCGTAGATCGGCCGGCCGAAGGCGAGAAAGACCACCGACGCGACCAGGCCGAGGCCGAGGTTGATGAGAAGCGCATGCAGCACCAGCGCATCGGCGTCGGCGCGGCGGTTGGCGCCGAGCGCGCGCGCCACCGCCGACGCGATACCGCCGCCGATGGCGCCGGCCGAGAGCATCTGCATCATCATGAAACCGGGGAAGACGAGCGCCATGCCGGCGAGCGCGTCGGTGCCGAGCTTGGAGACCCACCAGGTCTCGATCAGGCCGGTCGAGGCCTGTGCCGTCATGACCAGGATGTTCGGCCAGGCGAGCAGCAAGAGGGTCGGCACGATCGCGCCGTGCCGCAGGCGCCTGGTGCGTGGGCTCATCGCCTCCGGTGCGGCGGGCGATGTCGCCGGCGGCGGGACCGGGCCGGCGACCGGCCCAGGCGCGCCGGGCATGGCCGGGGCGAGGGCGCTCACGGGCGCGCTCCTTCGGCGCTGCGACGCGACGGCGCGTTGGCGGCGAGCAGGCCGGCGCTTTCCTTCGGTCGGGCCGCCCTGGCCATCGCCGTGGCCTTCTTGCCGCGCACGATCGTGTAGTCGGGCTCGACGAGTTCCTTGCCGGTGCGCCGGTCGACCAGCATCGGCTCGACCGTGGCACCGGTCTTCGTCTCGACGACGCGCGCGCCGCCGCCGTCGCCCACCGCAAAGTGGCGATCGCCGAACGCGAGCAGGGCGACGAGGACGGTGCGGAAGTCGCGGCCGCGTTCGGTCAACAGGTATTCGTCGCGCGGCGGGCGCGTGCTGTACGGCCGCCGCACCAGCATGCCGGACTCGACCAGCGAGGCGAGACGACGCGCCAGCATGTTCGAGGCGATGCCGAGGCTTTGCTGGAACTCGTCGAAGCGCGTCTTGCCGGCGAAGGCGTCGCGCAGGATCAGCATGCTCCACCACTCGCCCACCTGCTCGAGGCTGCGGGCGATCGGGCAGGCCATGTCGGAGAAGCTTTTTCGCTGCATGGCCGGGATGATAGCTTAGTTACTTGCATGATAAAAGTAAATGAGCTCGACCGCCGGCAGCCGACGCATTTCATAACGCTTCAGGCCGACTTCAGGCCGGCAAAGGACTGAAAGTGGGTGCGCCGGACACAGTACGTCCATCGACAACGCCTTGCCACCGACCTTCCAAGGAGCCCACCATGAAGACCCCCCTCACGTTCCGCCTCTCCGCCGCCTTCGCCTCGGTGGCCATCACCTGCGCGCTGCTCACCGCCGTATTCGCCATGGCCGAGCCGCCGGTCGCCAACTCGCTGCTCGCGCAGGCCGACACCGCCGTGACCGTCCGTTGAATTCCACGAGCCGGCAGCGCCCGGACGGCCCACGTCGTCCGGCCTGCCGAATAATCCGGCCGCATGGCCGGCGTAAACAGCGATCGATGAGTAGCGACCGATGACCCATCGGCAGCGTTCCCGCGCGGCGCGGGCACCGGCGCGCGAGGCCGCGGTCTGCGAGCGCCTGGTGGCCGACGTGGTCGCGCAGTGCGGGGCGCGGCGCCTGCTGATCGTGGTCGACACGGCTGAGGAACGCCGGGTCGCCGCCGCCCGCCTGCCACGCCGCGAGAAGAGCGCCGCGCTGTGGCAGGCGATCACGCCGTGGCTGGACGAAGCGCGGCGCACGGGCAAGGCGCGCCTGCGTCACGGCCCGCCGGGCACGCACTGGCGCGGGCAGCGCAGCTGCGTCGTCGCACCGCTCCTGGCGGGCCGCGAGCGGCTCGGCTTCCTCTATGCCGACATCGACGGCCGCGACGGGCGATGGGCATCCACCGACCGCGACCGGCTCGCGCTGCTGGCGGCCGAAGCCGCCGTTTCCCTGGCCGATGTCCGCGCCGCGCAAGCGCTCGCGCGCGAGGTCGAGCAGCGCAACGCCGAGCTGGCGGTGATCAACAGCATCCAGCAGGGACTGGCCGCCGAACTGGACTACCGGGCAATCATCGATCTCGTCGGCGATCGCCTGCGCACCGCGCTGGGCTATGACAACCTCGGCATCCGCTTCTTCGATCTCGGCGCAGGAACGATGGAGTTTCCCTACGAGTACGAGCACGGCAAGCGGTTCTCGGTGCCCCCGATGCGAATGGACTACGGCGCCTGGAGCCGGCAGCTGCTCGAGGAGCGCCGGCCGCTGGTCATGCAGACCGTCGCGGAGCAGGAAGCGATGGGCTTCTTCCCGAGCCCGGGGACTGCCGCTTCGCAGTGCGGCGTCGTCGTGCCTTTCCCGGCCGGCGATCGACGCGTCGGCGCCATCGCTGTCGACAACTACGAGCGCCCGAACGCCTTCGACGATGCGACCGTGCGCCTCCTGCAGACCGTGGCGTCGACCATCGGCGTCGCGCTCGAGAACGCGCGCCTGTTCGACGAGACGCAGCGCCTGCTCAAGGAGACCGAGCAGCGCAACGCCGAGCTGGCCGTCATCAACAGCATCCAGCAGGGGGTCGGCGCCGAACTCGACTTCCAGGCCATCGTCGAGCTGGTCGGCGACAAGCTGCGCGAGGTATTCGATACCGGCGATATCGTCATCACCTGGCGGGACGAGGCTACGGCCACGCGCCATCTGCTGTACTCCTACGAGCACGGCGTGCGGCTGGTGCATTCGCCGATGCCGGACAACCTCGAACGCCCGATCGACAAGGCAATGCTGCAGCGCCGACCGGTGGTCGTGCAGGATCGCGCCATGGCCGGCGCGTTGGGCCTGCACCACTTCGCGGGCACCGACATCAGCCTGTCGTCGGTGTTCGTGCCGATGTTCGCGGGCGACCGCTTCCTGGGCACGATCATCCTCGAGAACTACGAGCGCGAGAACGCGTTCGGCGACGCCGAGGTGCGCCTGCTCTCGACGGTTGCCGCGAGCATGGGCGTGGCGCTCGAGAACGCGCGCCTCTTCGACGAGACGCAGCGCCTTCTCAAGGAGACCGAGCAGCGCGCCGCCGAGCTGGCGATCATCAACAGCGTCCAGCAGGCGCTGGCCGCCAAGCTCGACCTGCAAGGCATCTACGACCTGGTCGGCGACAAGATCCGCGACATCTTCGACGCCCAGGTTGTGCTGGTCGGCAGCTTCGACCATGAGCGCGACGTCGAGACATTCAACTACGCGTTCGAGAAGGGTCGGCGCTTCGAGACTCCCGAGCGGCCGATCAACCTGACCCGGCGCGACCTGATCGAGACGCGGCAGCCGATCTTCTTCAGCCGCCTGACGCCTGAAATGATCGCCCAGCGCGGCAGCTCGACGATCGAAGGCACCGAGCCGCCGAAGTCGGTGATCTTCGCGCCGATGATCGTCGGCGATGAGGTCAAGGGTTACATCAGCATCCAGAACGTCGATCGCTTCGACGCCTTCGCCGAAGCCGACGTGCGCCTGCTGCAGACGCTGGCCAGCAGCATGAGCGTGGCCCTCGAGAGCGCGCGATTGTTCGCCGAGACGCAACAACGCGCCGCCGAGCTCGACACCGTCAACCGGGTCTCGCAACGCCTCTCGGGCAAGCTCGACCTCGACGCGCTGATCGAGCTGGTGGGCGAGCAGGTGCGCATGGTGTTCAAGGCCGACATGGCGTATGTCGCGCTGCTCGACCGCGCCACCGGCATGATCGATTTTCCGTACCGGCACGGCGAGGAGAACGCATCGATCGCCTACGGCGAAGGCCTCACCAGCAAGATCATCGAGACCGGCGAAGCGCTCATCCTCAACTCGGACATCGACCGCCGCAGCGCGGAGCTGGGCGCGTCCATCCTGGGTCGCCAGGCGCGCTCGTATCTCGGCGTGCCGATCGTCGTCGAGGGCGTCTCGCAAGGCGTCATCAGCGTGCAGAACGCGGAGCGGGAGGGTGCCTTCGACGCCAGCGACCGGCGCCTGCTCGAGACGATCGCCGCCAATGTCGGCGTGGCGCTGCAGAACGCACGGCTCTTCAACGAGACGCAGGAGTCGCTGGCCCGGCAGACCGCCACCTCGGACGTGCTTCGCGTGATCAGCGAATCGCCGACCGACGTGCAACCGGTGTTCGACATCATTGCCGAACGCGCGGCGTCGCTGACGGCGGCGCGCTACTGTCTGGTGACGCGGCTCGACGGCGAGCAGCTGCGGCTGGCGGGCCTGTACGGCGTCGACGCGGCCAGCACGAGCGCGCTGCGGGCGATCTGGCCGCAGCGTCTCGCCGACAGCACGTCGATCGCCGCCCGTGCCATCCGACAGCGCGACGTGGTCAACGTGGCGGACCTGCTGGCCCTGCCCGACGCCGAGTACGCACCGGCGATGAAGCGGGCCGTCGAACTGGCGGGATTTCGCAGCGGGTTGAGTGTGCCGATGCTGCGCGATCAGCAGGTGGTCGGTGCGGTCACTGTCAATCGCACCGAGCCCGGGCTCTACGCCGACAAGGAGATCGCGCTGCTTCAGACCTTCGCGCGGCAGGCGGTCGTGGCGATCGAGAACGTGCGGCTCTTCAACACGACGCAGGAGGCGCTGGAGCAGCAGACCGCCACCGCGGAGGTGCTGCAGGTCATCAGCGGTTCGATGGCGGACGCACAGCCGGTGTTCGAGAAGATCGTCGAATGCTGCGAGCGGCTGTTCGAGGCGCAGGCGTTCGCGTTGGGGATCGTCGAGGACGGTCAGCGCGTCAGCCTTCCCGTCTATCGCCTTACCGCAGCGGCGCGGGCCGAGCTGGGCGAGAGCGAAGCCGCCAGGCTCGAGGCCGACATGAAGGCGGCGTTTCCGCGGCCCCTGGCCGGCACGCTCACCGAGCGGGCCGTCGCCGGTGGCCGGCTGGTGGAGATCCGGCACGAGCACATCGGCGCCGACACGGCACAGCCCGGAGTGCAGGCTGCCTTGCGGCTCGGCAGCTCGATGGTGGTCGCGCCGCTCATGTGGGAGGGCCGCGGCATCGGCTCGCTCTCGATGATGCGGAAGGTTGGCGGCAGCCTGCGCGAGCGTGACAACGCCCTGCTCATGACCTTCGCCGACCAGGCGGTGATCGCGATCCAGAACGCGAGCCTGTTCAACGAAGCGCAAGCAGCGCGGGCCGCGGCCGAGGCCGCCAACGAAGCCAAGAGCGCCTTCCTGGCGACCATGAGCCACGAGATCCGCACGCCGATGAACGCGGTCATCGGCATGAGCGGCCTGCTCCTCGACACCGAGCTGAACGGCGAGCAGCGCGACTACGCCGGCACGATCCGCGACAGCGGCGACGCCCTCCTCACCATCATCAACGACATCCTCGATTTCTCGAAGATCGAGGCCGGCCGCATGGACATCGAGGCGCAGCCCTTCGACCTGCGCGAGTGCGTCGAGTCGGCGCTCGACCTGATCGGCTCGCGCGCTGCCGAAAAGCACCTCGACACCGCCTACCTGTTCGAGGGCGAGGTGCCGGTGGCGCTCGACGGCGACGTGACGCGCCTGCGCCAGGTGCTGCTCAATCTGCTCGCCAACGCCGTCAAGTTCACCGAGCATGGCGAGGTCGTGCTCACGGTCTCGGCGCGCGCGGCCGAAGGCGGCGCCGAGTTGACCTTCGCGGTGCGCGACACCGGCATCGGCCTCACGTCCGACGGCATGGGCCGCATCTTCCAGTCGTTCTCGCAGGCCGACTCGTCGACGACGCGGCGCTACGGCGGCACCGGCCTCGGCCTGGCCATCAGCAAGAAGCTCGCCGAGCTGATGGGCGGCACGATGTGGGTCGAAAGCGCCGGTCCCGGACAGGGCTCGACCTTCTTCTTCACGATCGTCGCGCCGCTCGCCGAATCGCCGCAACCGAACCGTCGCCAGTTGCTCGGCCAGCAGCCCGCGCTCGCCGGCAGGCGCGTGCTCGTCGTCGACGACAGCGCCACCAACCGCAAGGTGCTGGCCTTGCAGACCGGCAAGTGGGGCATGCTGCCGCGCGACACCGAATCCCCGACCGAGGCCCTGCGCTGGCTGCACGCAGACGATGCTTTCGACGTCGCGGTCCTCGACATGCACATGCCGGAGATGGACGGCCTGTCTCTGGCCGGCGAGATGCGCCGCCTTCGTCCCGCGTTGCCGCTGGTGCTTTTCAGTTCGCTCGGTCGCCGCGAGGCGGGCGACACCGAGGGGCTTTTCAACGCCTATCTGAGCAAGCCGCTGCGCCAGTCGCAGCTGTTCGACGCGCTGGCCGGCCTGCTCGCCGGCGAGCGCGAGGCGCCGCAGGCCGCGCACGTCCGCGGCAAGACGGTGCTCGACGCCGGGATGGCGGCGCGCCACCCCTTGCGCATCCTGCTCGCCGAAGACAACGTCGTGAACCAGAAGCTCGCGGTTCGCCTGCTCCAGCAGATGGGCTACCGCGCCGACCTGGCAAGCAACGGCATCGAGGCGATCGAATGCATTGCGCGCCAGCCCTACGACGTGGTGCTGATGGACGTGCAGATGCCCGAGATGGACGGCCTCGAAGCGGCGCGCCGCATCACGACGCGATGGCCTGCGCAACAGCGCCCCCGCATCATTGCCATGACCGCCAACGCCATGCAGGGCGACCGCGAGCAATGCCTGGCCGCGGGAATGGACGACTACGTGACCAAGCCGATCCGCGTCGACCAGCTGGTCGCATCGCTGACCGGGACCCGAGCCCGCACCGACGCATAGGACCCGACGCCGATGAGCCATGCCGTGATCGACCCGCACACCTTCGACGAGCTGCAGGCCAACGCCGGCGCCGACTTCGTCGCCGAGCTCGTGGATACCTTCGCCGAGGAGGCGCCACCGCTGCTCGACGAGATGCGCAACGCTGTGGCGAGCGGCGCGGCCGAGCGCTTTCGCCGCGCCGCGCATTCGATCAAGAGCAACAGCAGCACCTTCGGGGCAATGCGCCTGGCGGCGAGGGCCCGCGAGCTCGAGCTCGGTGGCGTGCCCGCCGACGCCACCGGCGTCGACGCCCTCGCGCACGAGCTCGAGGCCACGGTCGCGGCGCTCCGAGCCTTGGCACGGCCATGAGCGACAACACGCTCGCGCAAGATTCCAGCAGGTTCGGCCGCCTCGAAATCCTGACCACCGAAAGGCGGCTGCATGTCGACGGCCAGCCCGTGTCGCTCGGCAGCCGTGCCTTCGACCTGCTCGCGGCGCTGGTGGCACGGCGCGACCGCGTCGTCTCCAAGGATGAGCTGATCGACGTCGTGTGGCCGGGCCTGGTCGTCGAGGAGAACAACCTGCAGGTGCAGGTCTCGGCCTTGCGCAAGGTGCTGGGCGCACAGGCCATCGCCACCGTTCCGGGGCGTGGCTACCAGTTCACCGTCGCGGCGGTGGCACCGGGGCCGGCCGCGCCGGCGCCGGTCGGATCGAAGCCGCCGCGCATGCACGAGCGCATCGACGGCGGTGCGCTGCGCAGGGCGCGCCTGCTCGTCGCCGACGACAACAAGGTCAACCGCCTGCTGCTCTGCCGCTCGCTCGAGCTGATGGGGCACGAGGTCGAGAGCGCCGACAACGGCCGCGTCGCGCTCGAGAAACTGCGGAGCGGGCGCTTCGACATGTTGCTGCTCGACCTCGAGATGCCCGAAATGGACGGCTTCGAGCTGCTCGGTCAGCGCGCCGCCGACCCGTCGTTGCATGAGCTGCCGGTGATCGTCACCAGCTCGCTCGAAGGCGCGGCGCAGGTGGCGCGCTGTATCGAGCTGGGCGCCGACGACTTCCTGCACAAGCCGGTGAACCCGGTGCTGCTGAAGGCGCGTGTCGATTCGAGCCTGGAGCGCAAGCGCCTGCGTGACCGGCAGCGCGAGCTGCTCGCGCGCCTGGCGCCCGACCTGGGCGATGGCGCGCCGGCGCCTGGCGGCGTCTCGGGCGGGCTGCGTGTCGAAGCGACGCTGCTCGTCGCGCGCCTGCACGACATCGACGCGCTGGCCGCGTCGCAGCCGGCGCATGAGACGCTCGAGCTGCTCGGCAACTGGAGCACCTTGATGTGCAACGCCGTCGAGGGCCAGGGCGGCCTGGTGCAGCAGCTCGGCGGCGACACGATGACGGCGGTGTTCGGTGCGCCGGAGCCGGTGCACAGCGACGGCGGCGCGCCGTGGGCGGCGACGCAGGCGGCGCAGGAAATGCTGGAGCTGGTCGCGCTCTTCAACGCCGAGCGGGCGGCGTCGGGCAAGGCGCCGGTCGCGCTGGGCATCGGCATCGCCAGCGGCGAGATCGTCGCCGGCTATGCCGGCATGCCGCGGCGCGCGGCTTATGTCTGCGTCGGCGCGGCCGTGCAGCGAGCGGCCGGGCTCGAAGTGATGACGACCGAACGCGCGCGCACCGTCCTGATCGACGGCGCGACCCAGGCGGCGCTGTCGACGCGCGCCTCGACCGACGCCTTGCGGCCCGAGGTTCTGCCGGGCAGCGCGACACCGGTGCCCTTGCATGCGCTGAAGACCCGCTGAGCCGGTCGGCCGCTGGCGACGATGTCGTCGGGCGCCGCGCCGCTCCGATACGATGCGACGCGATGCAGCCGTTCAAGTCCGTCGCCTACGCTCACCCGAATCCGGGCCCGCGCCTCATCGTCCTCGGCGCGGTGCACGGCAACGAGACCTGCGGCACTCGCGCCATCGAGCGCCTGATCGGCGAGATCGACGCCGGCTCCCTGCGCCTGAGCGCGGGGCGTCTCACGCTCGTGCCGGTGACCAATCCGCTCGCCTACGCCAATCACCGCCGCGCCGGCGACCGCAACCTGAATCGCAAGCTCTCGCCGACCGACGCGCCGCGCGACTTCGAGGACCATGTCGCCAACTGGCTCTGCCCTTTGCTGGCGGCGCACGAGGTGCTGCTCGACCTGCATTCCTTCACCTCGCCGGGCACGCCCTTCGTGTTCATGGGCCCGAGCGACAACGACCGCCCGCTCGAGCCCTTCAAGCAGGCCGCGCGCGAAGAGGCGCTGGCGCTGCGCCTGGGGGTCGGCCGCGCGGTCGATGGCTGGCTCGCCACCTACGCCGAGGGCGTGGCGCGCCGCCGCGAGATTGCCGCGGCCTTTCCCGAGGCCACCCTCGACCTCGACCCGCGCTACGGCATCGGCACCACCGAGTACATGCGCGCCCAGGGCGGCTGCGCCGTCACGCTCGAATGCGGCCGGCACGACGATGCCGAGGCACCCGCCGTCGCCTACCGCGCCATCCTCGCCACGCTCGCGCATTTGCGTCTCGTCGAGGCGCCCGATCCGGCGCCGTCGCCGCACGTCGAATGCCTGAGCCTGTGTGAAGTGATCGACAGGCTGCACCCGGACGACGCCTTCGTGCAGACCTGGCGCAGCTTCGATCCGGTGGCGTGCGGCCAGGCGATCGCCACGCGGCACGACGGCAGCGCCATCGTCGCGCCCTTCGACGGCTACGTCGTGTTCCCGAATACCGGCGCCGAAGCCGGCCACGAATGGTTCTACCTGGCCCGGCCGAGCGCGCGCCTGCGAGCGGCACAGCGATGAGGTGCGGGACGATCGGGTTTGCCTGAAGGCGTCGTCCGCCTGTCGACAACGCCTTGCAAATGCGAGACTCCACACGGGGAGGAAAACGACGTGACGATACGAATCACTGTCCTGGGCGCCGGCTTCGGCGGCATGGAGCTCTGCACGATCCTGTCGGAGTCGCTCGGCCACGAGGTCGAGGTGACGCTGATCGACCGGAGCGACGCCTTCGTCTTCGGCTTTTCCAAGCTCGACGTGATGTTCGGCCACGCCACGCTCGAGTCGGTGCGGCTGCCGTACCGCCGCTTCGTCAAGCCCGGCGTGCGCCTGCTGCGCGAGACGGTGACGGCGATCGACCCGACCACCCGGCGCGTGACCACCGACGCCGGCACGCACGACTGCGACTACCTGGTGGTGGCGCTCGGCGCCGACTACGACATCGCGGCGACGCCGGGCCTCGGCGACGTCGAGGAGTTCTATTCGGTGGCCGGTGCGAACCGGTTGCGCGACATCCTGCCGACGTTCTCGAAGGGGCAGGTCGTGATCGGCGTCTGCGGCGCCCCGTACAAGTGCCCGCCGGCGCCGAGCGAGTGCGCCCTGATGATGCACGACTACCTGCTGACGCGCGGCCTGCGCGGCCAGTGCAGCATCACCATGGTCCTGCCCCTGCCGAGCCCGGTGCCGCCGTCTCCGGAAACGTCGAAGGCGCTGATCGCCGCGTTTGCCGAGCGCGACATCAGCTTCATGCCGAATCGCCGCGTCGCCTCGGTCGACGCCGGCCGTCGCGTCGCTGTCCTCGACGACGGCAGCGAGCTTCCCTACGACCTGTTCCTCGGCGTGCCGCGGCACCGCGCGCCGGCCGTGGTCGAGGCGAGCGGCCTGGCCGAGGGCAGCTGGGTGCCGGTGAATCCGCGCACCCTCGAGACGAAGTTTCCCGATGTCTATGCCGTCGGCGACATCGCCAACACCGGCACGCCCAAGGCCGGCGTGTTCGCCGAGGGCGCGGCCAAGGCGGTGGCGACTTCGCTGGTCGCGCGCATCCGCGGCGAGAGCGCCGCCAGCCTCTACGGCGGTGCCGGCTCGTGCTACATCGAGTTCGGCGCCGGCCGCATCGGCCGCGTCGACGTCGACTTCTTCTCCGGACCCAAGCCGACCGGCACCTACTACGAACCCGACGTCGCCCTGCGCGCCGACAAGGAGCTGTTCGGCGCGAGCCGCAAGGCGCGCTGGTTCGGCCTTTGAGGCTCGGCGGCCTCGGCTCTCGCGCTGGCGGTGTGACGAAAACGCCGGGTCGGGCCCAAGTGGTACAAGAGCGGCCGTATGACAGACATCCGAGGCAGACATGAGCGCAGACAAGGACCGTGGCATTCGCCGGCAGAAACAGAAGCGGGCGAAGGATCGTAAGAAAGAGGCCAAGGTGCCTGCCAGGCCGGCGCCCGGCGCCGCGGGCCAGGCGCCGAAGCAGGCCGTTACCTGATCCGCGACCGGCACGGACGAGGTCGGCGGTCTTCCGTCGCGGCGCGCGCCGCGCTCGGCGGGTCGAAAAAAAGTTTCCGCTCGCCGGCGTGGACAAGTTTGTGCATAACCTGAGCACAAGCTCTGGAGACCCGCCATCCGGCTTGCACGACGGTGCGTTGCCTCCTTTTTCGGCACGGCGCTTCGGCATGACGAAGCGGCCGCCAGCAGGCTGTTCGAACCCCTCGCGCGCCGCTAAGCTTTCGGCGATGCAATCGACGGAAAACCTGCCGACGCGCGGTCGGGTCCTGACGGTGGACGACTCGCCGGTGATGCGCGTGCTCGTCACCGCATCGCTCGAGGCGCTGGGCTACAGCGTCGAAGCGGTCGACAGCGGATACGCGGCGCTCGAGGCGACCCGTCTCGAAGACTTCGACGCCGTCATCCTCGACGTCGACATGCCCGGCATGGACGGCCTGGCGCTCGGCCGCGCCCTGCGCGGCGATCCGAGGACCTGCTCGTCGATGATCGCGATGCACACCACGCTCGAAGAAGCCGCCGTGCGTTGCGGCTTCGACGCGTACGACGCCTTCCTGCCCAAGCCGTGCGAGGCGCGCATGCTGGGCGAGTGCGTCGACCGCATGCTTCGCGAGCGGCGCCAGCGCACGCCCGGCTGAGGCCGGCGCGCGGCGCTTCGCGACGAAGCGCAAAAAGTGAAACGGGTCACGCTTTGCGGCCGGAGCCGCACGAGCGGTTCGCGCGACCGGCGGCGGACCCCTACAGTGCGCCTCGACGTTGCTTGACGAGTCGGCGCCGATGTCGGACGTAAGGATCATCGCGGTGTCGCTCGAGGGCGGCGAGCACCTGCAGCACATCACCCACGTGTGGACCGTCGGCGGCGCCATGTCCCGGCAGCGCGTCGTCGAGGAGCTGTGGTCGGGGCGCTGCCGCTACTACGTGATGCTGCCGACCGGCCGCGTCGAGGTCGCACCGGTGCCGGCGCGCGGACCGAACGTCGTCAGCGCCTTCTTCGGACGGCGCATCCGCGGCCACCTCGCGTCGCCGCGCGACGCCGCGGTGCGCGACAGCCTGCTGACTTTGCCCCGCCTGCCCAGCCCGACGCGGCCGCGCCGCAGCCAGGCCGCGACGCTCGCGCCCCAGGGCGCCGAAAGCGCGCTGCGCGCGAGCGAGCGCGGCAGCCTGTCCTCGCACTGAATCACCGCGTCACCGCGAGCACGGACATAGCGTGCTTTCCGGGCATTGCTTCGCCCATCCGATTTCCGACTTGCCGGCAATCTCCCCCACATGACTGCAGCGTTCACCGAAGACCAAGCCCGCGCCTACATGCACAAGCTGCTCGGCGCCATGAGCCAGGCGGGCGGCTCCGACCTCTTCATCGCCACCGACTTTCCGCCGAGCATGAAGACGCAGGGCAGCATGAAGCCGCTCAGCACGCAGAAGCTCACCGCCGAAGTGACGAAGATGCTCGCCCACGCGCTGATGAACGAGACGCAGCGCGAGGAGTTCGAGCACGAGATGGAGTGCAACTTCGCCATCTCGATCCCCGGCGTCTCGCGCTTCCGCGTCAACGTCATGGTGCAACAGCGCTGCGTCAGCATGGTGATCCGCACCATCGCCTCGGAGATCCCGAACTTCGAGAAGCTCAAGTTGCCGCCGGTGCTGAAGGACGTGGTCATGGCCAAGCGCGGCCTCGTGCTCGTGGTCGGCGCCACCGGCTCGGGCAAGTCGACGACGCTGGCGGCGATGATCGACCATCGCAACCGCTCCTCGGCCGGCCACATCATCACCGTCGAGGACCCGATCGAGTACGTGCATCCGTCGCAGCTGTCGCTGGTGACCCACCGCGAGGTCGGCATCGACACCAAGAGCTGGCATCACGCGCTCAAGAACACGCTGCGCCAGGCGCCCGACGTGATCCTGATCGGCGAGATTCGCGACGTCGAGACGATGGAGCACGCGATCGCCTTCTCCGAGACCGGCCATCTCTGCCTCGGCACGCTGCACGCCAACAGCGCCAGCCAGACGATCGAGCGCATCATCAATTTCTTCCCCGAGGAACGCAGGAAGCAACTGCTGATGGACCTTTCGGCCAACCTGCGCGCGATCGTCTCGCAGCGGCTGGTGCGGCGCGAGGACGGCAAGGGCCGCTCGGCGGCGATCGAGATCCTGCTCAACACGCCGTCGATCGCCGAGCGCATCTTCCAGGGCGAGTTCCACGAGATCAAG
>JANXXS010000117.1 GCA_025350505.1 Burkholderiales bacterium | reverse complement strand
AGCCCTCCCTGCCGAGCGCCTGCAGCACCTTGGCATCGATGAGCTTCCTCGTACCCGCGCCGCCGGGGGTGATGACGACGAGAAAGTCGACCTCGGCGGCGAGCGCTTCGGCATTCGAAAAGTAGCGATAGCCGCTCGCCGTCTTCTCGCTGCGCCCGGTGTACGCGATCGACATGTCGAAGGCCTCGGCCCGCTTCGCGATGGCCATGCCGATGCGGCCGAGCCCGACGATGCCGAGCCGCGCGCCGCTGACCTTGCGCGCGAGCGGCATCGGCCCGTTCGCCCATTGGCCGGAGCGCACGTAGCGGTCGGCCTGGGGAATGCGCCGCGATACGGCGAGGACCAGACCCATGGCGAGATCGGCGACCTCGTCGTTGAGCACGTCGGGCGTGTTGGTGACGGCGACGCCGCGCTCGCGCACCGCCGCGACGTCGATGCCGTCGTAGCCGACGCCGAATACCGAGATGATTTCGAGCTTGGGCAACTGTGCGATCAGCTCGCGCGAGACCTTGGATTCGCCGCTCGCCGAAATGGCGCGAATGCGCGGCGCCACCGCGGCGAAGGCGGTCGGGTCGGTCTGGTGCACGCGGTCGTGCACGCGGAAGACCGCGCGCAGCGACTCCATCATCGGCGGCCAGAGCTTGGCGACGACCAGGACTTCGGGCTGCTCGCCGTCGGCGGGAGAAGAGGGTGGCGTCATCGGCAGGTCTCCGGTATCGGGGTCAGGTGCAGGAAGCGGTCGTTGCGCAATCGCGCCGGTATGTCCTTGGCGGGGAAGAAACGAAGTTCGACGCTGGTGCGGTCGAGATGCATCGCCGGACGCACGTGCGTATGGTGCAACACGCCGCCGCCGAAGATGAGCGCGTCGCCGGCCGCCATGGTCGGCCGCAGCAGCTCGCCTTCACGATGCCGTGACCGCACCGCTTCGTCGCCGAGCGCGGCCAGCGGCAGGAGGGCATCGAGCTCGCGGTCGACCAGCTCGAGGCCGGGCGCCTCGACGCCGCAGGGCGAGAGCGCGATCCAGCAGGTCAGCATCGAAAGCAGGGCAGAGCGGGGAATCTGCGCTCTCGCGCCGAGAAAGTCGAAGCCGAGCGCGCCGTCCTGATGCCAGGTGTGCACGGCGTGGCTTGGCGGATAGCGACCCGGTGCGTATTGGCGCCGGACCCAGCAGTGATCGACGGCGCAGACGAGCTCGTCGCCCAGCTGCGCGTGGCAGAGCGCGCCGACTTCACCGGCGAGCAACGATGCGGCGATGGTCGGCAGGTCGAGCCCAGCCACCGCGCCGAGCCGCAAGGACGAGCTGTGCGCGTTGAAGTCGCCGTTCGCGACGACCGCGCGATGCCGCCACACCGGATGGGCGTCGATCGCATCCAGCCAGGCCTTGGCCGTCGCTGCCGTGACGACGCCGCGCAGCCGCGTCACGGCCGCCATCACATGCCGACGTAGTTCGGCCCGCCGCCGCCTTCGGGCGTGACCCAGACGATGTTCTGGGTCGGGTCCTTGATGTCGCAGGTCTTGCAATGGACGCAGTTCTGCGCGTTGATCTGCAAGCGCTCGGTGCCGTTGTCGTCGACGAACTCGTAGACCGCGGCCGGGCAATAGCGGCTCTCGGGCCCGGCGTACTTGGCCAGGTTGACCTGCACCGGCACGCTCTTGTCCTTGAGCGTCAGGTGCGCCGGCTGGTTCTCGGCATGGTTGGTGTTGCTGACGAACACGCTCGAGAGGCGATCGAAGGTCAGCTTGCCGTCGGGCTTGGGGTAGGCGATGTTCTCGCTCTCGGCCGCCGGCTTGAGATAGAGGTGGTCTGCCTTGGCGCGGTGCAGCGTCCACGGCGGCGCCTTGAAGCCGAGCTTGGGCAAGAGCCATTGCTCGATGCCCGTCATCAGCGTCGCCGTCGTACGGCCCTTCTTGAACCACTGCTTGAAGTTGCGCGAGCGATCGAGCTCAGCATGCAGCCAGCTTTTCTCGAAGGCCGCCGGATACGCGACGAGCTCGTCGTGGCTGCGCCCGGCGCCGAGCGCGTCGAACGCCGCCTCAGCAGCGAGCATGCCGGTCTTGATCGCCGCATGGCTGCCCTTGATGCGGCTGGCGTTGAGATAACCTGCCTCGCAGCCGACGAAGGCGCCGCCCGGGAACACCGTCTTCGGCAGGCTGAGGATGCCGCCCGCGGTCAGCGACCGCGCGCCGTAGCCGAGGCGCTTGCCGCCCTCGAGCGTCTTCCGGATCTCGGGATGCAGTTTCCAGCGCTGCATTTCCTCGAACGGGCTCAGGTACGGATTGGCGTAGTCGAGGCCGACGACGAAGCCGAGCTCGACCTGGTTCTTGTCGAGGTGATAGAGGAACGAGCCGCCGTAGGTGGCCGAGTCGAGCGGCCAGCCGGCGGTATGGATGACGAGGCCGGGCTGCGCCCTATCGGGCGCGACTTCCCACAGCTCCTTGATGCCGATCGCGTAGCTCTGCGGGTCCTTGCCCGCATCGAGGGCGTAGCGCGCGATAAGCTGCTTGCCGAGGCTGCCGCGCGAGCCTTCGGCGAAGACCGTGTACTTCGCATGCAACTCCATGCCGAGCTGAAAGCTCTCGGTCGGCTCGCCATCCTTGCCGACGCCCAGGTTGCCCGTGGCCACGCCCTTGACCGCACCCTTGTCGTCGTAGAGCACCTCGGCAGCCGGGAAGCCGGGAAAGATCTCGACGCCCAGCGCCTCGGCCTGCGTGGCCAGCCACTTGACGAGGTTGCCGAGGCTGATGACGTAGTTGCCGTGGTTCTTGAAACAGTTGGGCAGGAAGAACGCGGGCGTCGCCTTGGCACCGGTCTCGCTGAGGAAGAGGAAGCGGTCCGCCGTGACCGGCTGGTTCAGCGGCGCGCCGTCTTCCTTCCACTTCGGCAGCAGCTCGTTCAGCGCGATCGGATCCATGATCGCGCCGGAAAGAATGTGCGCGCCGGGCTCGGAACCCTTTTCGAGCACCAGCACCGAGACTTCGTGCGAGCGCTCGGCGGCGAGCTGCTTCAGACGGATCGCAGTGGCCAGGCCAGCCGGGCCGGCGCCAACGATGACGACGTCGTATTCCATGGCCTCTCTCGGGCCGTACTTCGCGAGGATCTCGTCGGCTGTCATCGTTGTTCTCTTGGCTACACTCGAAGGCGATTCTAGGAGCGCCTTCCCCCATGAGCTACAACATCGATCTCTCGGGCCGCGTCGCGCTCGTCACCGGCGCGTCGAGCGGTCTCGGCGCTCAGTTCGCGCGTGTGCTGGCCAAGGCCGGCGCCGGCGTGGCGCTGGCCGGCCGGCGTGTCGAGCGTCTGAAGAGCCTGCGCGCCGAGATCGAGGCCGAAGGCGGCGACGCCCACGTCGTGGCCCTCGACGTGACCGACCACGACAGCATCAAGGCCGCGGTGGCGCACACCGAAACCGAGATGGGAACGATCGACATCCTGGTCAACAATTCCGGCGTCGCCACCTCGCAGAAGCTGGCCGAGGTGACGCCGGAAGACTTCGACTACATCTTCGACGTCAATGCGCGCGGCGCCTTCTTCGTCGCGCAGGAGGTCGGCAAGCGGATGATCGCGCGCGCCCAGGGCGCGGCGCCCGGCACCTTTATCGGCGGGCGCATCGTCAACATCGCGTCGATGCTTGGCCTGAAAGTGCTCGGCCGGGTCGGCGTCTACGCGATGAGCAAGGCGGCGGTGATCCACATGACCCGGGCGATGGCGCTCGAATGGGGTCGTTACGGCATCAACGTCAACGCGATCTGCCCTGGCTACATCGACACGGAGATGACGCACCTGCAGTGGCAGACCGAAGCGGGCAGGAAGTTCGTGGAGACCATGCCGCGCAAGCGCGTCGGCAACCCTGCCGATCTCGACGCGGTGCTGATGATGCTGTGCGCCAACGAGAGCCACTTCGTCAACGGCGCGGTCATCCAGGCCGACGACGGCTTCGGCCTCTGACCGGCGGCGCGACGCTCCGATGCGGCCCTTGTCCCTGCTCGAGGCGCGCGTGCTCGGCGTGCTGGTCGAGAAGGCGCATACCGTGCCCGACAGCTACCCGCTCTCGCTCAATGCCCTGACGCTTGGCTGCAACCAGAAGACGGCGCGCGATCCCGTGCTCTCGGCAAGCGAAGGCGAAGTGCAGGCGGCGGCCGACGCGCTGAAGCAGCTTTCGCTCGCCTTCGAGTCGAGCGGCTCGCGGGTCAGCCGCTACGAGCACAACCTGGGTCGCGTGCTCGGCCTGCCTTCGCAATCGGTGGCCCTGCTCGCGGTGCTGATGCTGCGCGGGCCGCAGACGGTGTCGGAGCTGCGCGCCAACAGCGAGCGGCTGCATCGCTTTGCCGACTTTTCCGCGGTCGAGGGTTTTCTCGACGAGCTGGCGGCAAGGCCCGAGGAAAAGGGCGGGCCGCTGGCGGCCAGGCTGGCACGCGCGCCGGGCTCGCGCGAGGCGCGCTGGGCGCAGCTGCTGGCCGGCCCGGTCAGCGCCGCATCGCTGGCGACGGCGGCCGACGGCGAAGACTTCGTCGCGGTGAGCGAGCTCGCCGCGCTGAAGGCGCGCCTGGCCGCGGCCGAGGCCGAGATCGCAGCGCTGCGCTCGCTCGTGGAGCGGCTCTGCGCCGAGCTCGACATTTCGCGCACGTGACGAGGCCCGCCATGCGCTTCGACCTTCCCGACGCGAAGAAGCTGACCATGGAAATGGTGATCCCCATCCGCTGGGGCGACATGGATGCCTGGGGCCACGTCAACAACACGGTCTACTTCCGCTATCTCGAGATCATCCGCGTCGAGTGGCTGCACCGGGCAGCCGGTGCGCCCGACCTGGAGGGCGAAGGGCCGGTGATCATCAACACCTTCTGCAATTTCCTGCGCCAGCTGAGGTATCCGGGCGACGTCTTGGCCAAGCACTACGTCGCCAACCCGGGACGGACCAGCTTCGAGGTCTACGTGACGCTCGAGCGCACCGATGCACCGGGCGAGCTTTATGCCACCGGCGGGGCGAAGACGGTCTGGATGAACTACCGCAAGGAGCACAGCGTGCCCCTGCCGGATCCGGTTCGTGCGCTGATCGTCTGAGCGGCCCGGGTCACGAGGCCGCGACGGCCGCCGACTGCGGAACGTGAAGCCATCGCGACAGCTTGGGCCGCAGGTCGCGCACCGAGTAGGGCTTGCCGAGGTAGTCGTCCATGCCGGCGGCGAAGCACTTCTGGCGATCGCCGGCCAGCGTGTTGGCCGTGATGGCGATGATGGGCGTGCGACGTGCGCCCGAGCCAGCCTCGAGCTCGCGGATCTGGCGCGTTGCCATGTAGCCGTCGAGCACCGGCATCTGGCAGTCCATGAGCACGATGTCGAAGGTCTGCCTGCGAAAGGTATCGACGGCGATGACGCCGTTCTCGGCGATCGTGACGTCGAAGCCGAGCGACCGCAACAGGCGCGACGCGAGCATGGCGTTGAGGTCGTTGTCCTCGACGAGAAGGAGCCGGCGATGGGCGAACGGACCCGCGTCGCCAGGACGCTGCGGCTCCGGCGGCTGCGGCGCCGCCAGTCGCGGCAATGGCATCGCCCGCGTGCCCGCTTCGACCACGGTGACCGGAAGGGTGACGCGGAACACGCTGCCGCTGCCCGGAACGCTGTCGACCGTTATGCGTCCTGACAGCACCGACACCAGGTCCTTGACGATGGACAGGCCCAGCCCGATGCCGCCGGTGCGGCGGTCCGAGCCGTCGTCGACCTGGAAGAAGGGAACGAACACCTTGTCGCTGTCGCTTTGCGAGATGCCGGGGCCGGTGTCGCTGACCTGAATGTTCAAGACGGCTTCGGGAAACTGCGAAGGGCTTGCCAGGCTCAGGTGCACGGCCAGCTCGACGAAGCCCGCCTGCGTGAACTTCAGCGCGTTCGAGACGAGGTTGTTGACGATCTCGAAGAGCTTCACCTCGTCGACCATGACCCGCGATTCGCCGCTGGCCGGCAGGTCGAGACGCAGACGGAGGTCGATGCCTTTGGCCGTCGCAGCGGCGGTGTGCAGGTCGATGGCAACGCGGCAGACATCCGGAACATCAATCGCCGTCGGATTGACGACGGCCGCGCCGTGCGAGAGCTGGGCGTAGTCGAGGATGCTGTTCAGGATGCGCAGCAGTGCCTGACCCGAATTGCGGCCCTTGTCGATCAATGCGCGGTCGTCGGGCCCGACATGCTCGCCGACCATGTCGAGGATCTGCAGGACGCCGTTCATCGGCGTGCGCACCTCATGACTCATGTTGGCGAGGAAGCGCGATTTGGCGGCGTCGGCGTTCTCGGCGGCGAGCTTGGCGCGTTCGAGCTCAGCGGCGTAGATGTTGCGGCGGAGGTTTTCCTTGGCCAGGAGGAAAAGGCTCCATTCGCGCTTCTGGATTCCCCGCCGCAGCAGGAAGCAGCAAGTCCCGGCGATCGTGAGATGTAGAGCAACCTGCGTGACCTGCGCGCCGCTGGGTCGGTCGAAGAAAGACTGTCACCCACGCTATCGTTCCGAACGCGCCTGCGCCCAGGACGCACGCCGTCCACCGCTCACTGAGGCAGCTGAAGCTGAACATCACGACAGCGCATAGGATCAGCGTCAGGTCGAGCCCCGTCAGGATTTCTTGGAGTTCACCATTCCGATGACGTGTATAGGACGTGAAGGAGGCGATGGCCACATAAGACGTGCACACCGCACTGAACAGCCACGGATAGTTTCTCGTCGCCCATGCGGGTAACCGCCAGCACAGCATCGGCACGAGCAAATATAGGAAGGCGAGGGTCAGCCTGAGGGATTGAGCGCCTCCGATCCAAGCTTGGTCACCGCTGAGCGCATCCGTCAGGTAGAAGGCCATTGCACCGACCCCGCCAAATAGCCCGATCACGCCGAGATATCGGGCGCCCGGTGCACGGTAGACGTCCCTGAACTCCGATTCCAGTTCGTCGGTGACTGAAGCGTTCGCAATTCTTGTCGAGCCAGTCATTCACGCCTCTCGGTGTGGACGCCTCCATGAAGGAGCGGGCCATCATGGGGCGGAGACAGGTGCGTTGGCAATAATGAGCTGCAAGGGTCCGCGAGGCAACGAATCTCGATATCAGGCGCCTCTCGCCTAACACTTTCAGCTAAATATAGTAGCCCACGAGGGGCGCCTTTCGCGACGTGCGCGATCGGGAGGCAGACGAGCCACGCTTTGATGGAACTACCGGGAGGTAGTCAAAATCACATCGACCGGACAGGCTGGCACCGTCTGGCACGGCATCGAATCCGAAGGTCCGAAGTCCGATTTCCCGGGCCAGGCCTAGCATCGCCTCCAGCGCGCAAGCCGTACGCACGTCATGCGCGGCATGGGCGATGAATTCTGCATTGAAGCGGATGGCCTCGATACGATCCCAGATCAGGTCCGAGCATGGCGTGTCAAGACCGACATCGTCAATCATCAGACCAATACGATCGTTGTCGAACCCAGCGGCCTCCACCTCTTTCAGGAGGCTCCTATGTCCGGCCAGGCACAGTCGCTGACTCGCGCCGGACGCGAGGAAGGCCGCTATCGCACGATCCAAGACTGCGGCGTCGATCTTGGTGACGTTGACCAAGAGGAAGCGCGCTTGTCCCAGATTGCGAGTAGCGCGGGCGAGGCTCAGTTCGAACGCGTTGTCGTCCGAGCGTGACGCCAAGAGCTCGACTGCTTGCCGCGAAGGTGACATCACTGATGCCCAAACGAGCAATTCGTTGGTCCGATCGGTCATGGACCGCTCCTCGGGCGACCTGTGAATGTCGGTTGAGCCCTAGGACCTACTGAACACTGCGAATACGCGCTCGTAGTCGATCCGGATATCCGGATGCTCCGTGCGCGCCATAAAGTCGTAAAGGTTGTATCCCGTCGTGCGCCACCGTCGGTCCGCATCACCGATTGGCAGGGAGAAGACACTGTGCGCCATGTTGTCCGCATACGGAAGCGGTACCGTGCCGCCATCGAGCATGTCGTCGAAATGCATCGTGCGATAGATAGTGGCAACGGATCGGCGGGCCGCAAATACGAGGTAGTCGATGTTGCTGGCATGGCATAGCTCATAGGCTGCCTTGACGAGCGCCGCCATGACCATCCTGCCCGAACTTCCGTTTCCAACACCTAAGCGCCTCACCTCAACCAGCCGCCGGCCCTGGAGCTCCTCGGGGAGCTCTAGAGCGCTTTCGATCCGCAGCGGCCGGTCGAAGTTGTGCTGCAGTCGAAGCGAACCGAGGACGACGCCGTCGAGCTTGCCTTCTGCAATCAGCAGCAACGCGTCTGGGCGGAGGTCATCCGGCTCGGGCATGCGCAAAGCGTGTCCGATGCTCGGGACATGCCTTTCGTATGCCGCGGCCCTGATTTCGACGGCTCTGTCGATATCTTGAGCGCTTTGTGCCAACCGAACTCGGAACGGCAGCATTTCGCGCCGCTCAATGGCGACGGAATACGGCCGCTCACGGGCGAGCAGCGTGTGGTCCAACTTCACTTTTCTCCCGATAGGTCGATATAAGTCGGTCTGCCGGAATTGTCTCGGCACGAGGATGCATGGGTACGAGGCTTACAACGCAGGTCAGGCGACGTCTTGGAGCGCGCGCGTTCCGAGATCGTGAACTGGAGCACGAATTCCAGCTCGCCTTTCGCTTCGCCGGGGCCCGATTCTTGGAGATCGGCACGGGCGTCACCGGCCTTGCCTATCTCGTACTGTTCTTGGTCCACGCGATCACCAAAGGCAGTATTACCGACCAACCGCAGGCACTTCGTGTGGCGGTAATGGCCGTCCTGCTTTCCGTGGCCTTTGCCTCACGCTTTGCCAAGGCCTTTGTGACTCGTCATTACGAAGTGATTTGCATATCGGCCATTGCGACTGGATTGATACTGACGTCGATCATTTCCAGCATCAACAGCGGGGATGACACGTCACCGACCCGCTACTGGGGCGGCTATTCGGCGGCCGTATTTGGAACTTGCGTGATCTATGGGTTCACGCGCATGTCCGCCCTAAATACATTGATCCTGGCGGCCATCAATGCCGCCGTCGCGCTCTGGTTCGCAAAGGAGTACGGCGCGGATGCGAAGGTAATGCAGCGCCTCGTCGTCCACCTGATCTGTATCAACCTGATCTGCTACGCACTGTATCGACTGATCAGTATTCGCGAACGGAAGCTATTCCTTCGAGGGAAGCGCCAAGTGAGCATTGTCGAGTTGAAGCGCGCTCGCGATAAGGCTGAAGAGGCGAGTCGTGCGAAGTCGGCGTTTCTTGCCAACATGAGTCACGAGATCCGGACGCCGATGAACGGCATCATCGGATCTCTTGCACTGCTCGACAAGACGGATTCCGAGGAAAGACGACGCACGCTGATAGACGTCGCTAGGCAGGCCGCCGACGGACTCCTGCAGACGCTGAACGAAATTCTTGACTACGCGAAGCTCGACGCAAAAGGCGGCTCGCTTCATCTCGCCGCAATGGATCTCCGCCGCGTCTGCCAACTCGCGGTCCAGACGTTTCAGGCCAATGCCACCGCCAAGGGCATCGCTCTGCGCTTCGACGCCTCGGGCTATCCCACCGATCTCTGGACGGTCTACGGCGACGAGGAGAAGCTGCGACGGATCGTCATGAACCTGGTCAGCAACGCGATCAAGTTCACCACGGAAGGCGGCGTCACGCTTCGCCTGCGCGGGGTCCGAACGGCAACCGGCGTCGACATCGTCCTGCGCGTCGCCGACACTGGAATCGGCATCGCCGCCGACAAGGCCCCGCTTCTCTTCGAGCCGTTCTATCAAGTCGAATCGGGCATGTCGCGCAGCTACGGAGGAACCGGTCTCGGGCTGGCCATCTCGAGGCAGCTCGCAGAGCTGATGGGCGGCAGCGTCCGCGTCAGGAGCGCCATCGGGCGCGGCAGCGTCTTTACGGTTCGACTTCATCTCGAGAAGTGCGTCGAGCGTGTCGAGACCGTGCGCCCCGCGCCTGTCCTTCCGCCCGTGGGCCTGGCAGCCGCGAGCGGCAAGACCGTTCTCCTCGTTGAAGACAACGCCGTCAACGCATTCATCTCCGCCGCTTCGCTCGAAAGCATGGGGGTCGCCTCGGTTCACGCGGCCAACGGCAACGAGGCAGTGAACCTCTATCGCGAGCGCAAGTTCGACGCGATCCTCATGGATTGCGAGATGCCCGTGATGGACGGCTTTGCGGCAACGCGGCTGATCCGCGAGTTCGAGGCCGGCTCAGGCCAGCCGCGCACGCCGATCATCGCCTTGACGGCCAATGCGCTTACCGGCGATCGAGAACACTGCTTGCGACAAGGAATGGACGACTACCTCAGCAAGCCGATCGAACTGCGTCAGCTCGGCGTGCTTGTCGCCAGATGGCTCGGCAGCGAATCGCCGGCCGCGAATACGGGTCGCGAGGACATCACCTCCGTGCAGGCTACCGCCCGCGCCGCCTGACGCGACGCCTCGTTCAAATCAACGCGTACGTCGTAGTCGCGTGCGCCGCCAGCTTTCCGTCGGCCGTCAGGAATTCGACCTCCCCGTAGCTCAGGCTCTTCCCGAACCGGAGCACCCGGGCTACGACGGTCACTGACCCGGCATCCTTCGGCACCGGCCGCAAGAAGCTGGTCTGCAACTGCACCGTCGTCATCGGCTTGAAGCCGCCCAGCCGGGCGATCATGGCCAGCAGCATCGCCGTGTCGGCCACCGACATGATGGCCTGGCCACAGAGCACGCCGCCGCCGTGCACCACCTCGGGGCTGACCGGGAAGGCGAGGGTCACCGCATCGTCGTCTACCTTCTCGACCCGCAGCCGAAGCCGCCGGACATACTCGGCCGCGAGGCCTTCGAGAGTCGATTGCAAGGTGCCGGCGTCGATCATCGCGGCGATTCTAGGGGGCGGTGCGGAGATAATCGCCGGCTTCGCCAGTGGGGATTCGTCGATGAACAAGATCTTTCCGAGCGCCGCCGCGGCGCTGGCCGGCGTGGTGCACGATGGCCAACTGCTCGCCGTCGGCGGCTTCGGCCTGTGCGGCATCCCCGAGGCGCTGATCGAGGCCCTGCGCGACTCGCGAGTCAAGGACCTGACGGTCATCTCCAACAACGCCGGCGTCGACGGCTTCGGCCTCGGCATGCTGCTCGAGACGCGCCAGATCAAACGCATGATCTCGAGCTACGTCGGCGAGAACAAGGAGTTCGAGCGCCAGTACCTGGCCGGCGAACTCGAGCTCGAGTTCACGCCGCAGGGCACGCTGGCCGAGAAGCTCCGCGCCGGCGGCGCCGGCATTCCGGCCTTCTTCACCCGCACCGGCGTCGGCACGCTGGTCGCCGAGGGCAAGGAAACGCGCGAGTTCGACGGCCATGTCTACGTCATGGAACGTGCCCTCGCTCCCGAGGTCGCGCTGGTCAAGGCGCAACGCGCCGACAAGAGCGGCAACCTGGTCTTTCGTCGCACCGCGCGCAACTTCAACCCGGCCTGCGCGATGGCCGGCAAGATCACCATCGTCGAGGTGGAAGAGATCGTCGAGACCGGCTCTATCGATCCCGATGCCGTGCATCTGCCCGGCATCTATGTGCACCGCATCGTCCTCAACGCGCATCCGGAAAAGCGCATCGAGAAACGCACCGTGCGGGCGGCGACGCCGGCCGACGTCGCGGCCAGGGAGACGACCGACGCCATCGCCAAGGCTGCCGAAAAGGAAGGGGTCTGACATGGCCTGGACACACGACCAGATGGCGGCCAAGGCCGCCCACGAGCTGAAGGACGGCTTCTACGTCAACCTCGGCATCGGCCTGCCCACGCTGGTGGCCAACCACGTTCGATCCGACATCGAGGTCTGGCTGCAAAGCGAAAACGGCATGCTCGGCATCGGCCCGTTCCCGACCGAAGACGAGGTCGACGCCGACCTCATCAACGCCGGCAAGCAGACCGTGACGACGATCGCCGGTTCGTCGATCTTCGGCTCGCACGACTCGTTCGCGATGATCCGCGGCGGCAAGATCAACCTCTCGATCCTCGGCGCCATGCAGGTCAGCGAGAAGGGCGACCTCGCCAACTGGATGATCCCGGGCAAGATGGTCAAGGGCATGGGCGGGGCGATGGACCTGGTCGCCGGCGTCGAGCGCGTGCTGGTCCTGATGGAGCACGTCGCGAAGAAGAAAGACGGCTCGATCGACCTGAAGATCCTGCCCGCCTGCACCCTGCCGCTCACCGGCGTCGGCGTCGTCAATCGCATCATCACCGACCTCGCCGTGATGGACGTGACGCCGCGCGGTCTGGTGGTCGTCGAGATGGCGACCGGCGTGACCCGCGAAGAGCTTCAGGCAAAGACCGGCGTCACGCTTCTCTGAGCGGCGCCGGGCGCCGTCAACCCTGCTGCTGGCGGCGCATTTCCTTGCGCTTCATCTCGAGGTAGTCGGCCTGGTCCATCTCGTGCAGCTGCGGCGCGTAGCGCTCGGTGCTGGCGTACCAGTCGCGGATGCGCTTCTCGAATTGCTCGCCGGGGGGCAGCGCGTACGCGCTCAGATAAGCGTCGATGGCCAGGTAGTAGCGCATCGTGTTGCGCTCGAGCAGGCCGAGCACGCCGCCGATGTGCACCGGCTGCCCCTCTGCGTTGCGGCCGGTGATCGAAAAGCCCACCTTGTTGCGGCCGAGCGTCATCAGGTAGGTCTGCATCGCCATCCACGCCGCGAAGCCGTAGCCGTAGGCATAGGACATGTGGATCACGCTCTTCTTCGCGTCGACCGGGATCGCCTCCACCTGGATGCGGTAGTTCTTGGTGCTGAGCGGGCCGTCTTCGGCGCTCAGCTGCACGTTCAGGTAGTCGGCCGCGGTCGCCGCGACGTGCCACACGAACTCGAGCTCGTAGGCGTCCTCGATCGGCTGGTCGAACTTGCGGCCGACGTTGAGCGAGAGCACCTTGGTCGTGGCGTTGGCCCGGCAGCGCTTGACGTTGAGGTGCAGGATCAGGATGTCGCACCAGTGGTCGATCGACTGCAAGGCCTGCTGCACGGTCGCGAACGGATGGTCGACGACGGTGTAGACGTCGCCGCGCAGGTCGCCGGAGGTCTGCGTCGACTCGAGCACCAGCGGCCGGCCGAACTGGTTGTTGGCGTATTTCTCCTGCAGCGTCGCGTGCTTGGCGCGCAAGGTGGCGGCTTCCTGGGCCAGCACGGCCGCGGGCAGCCACAGCGTGAGCGCCAGCAGCCAGCCGCAGCGACGCAGGATCTTTTCGGCCCACACAGGGTGCATCACAGCCAGTACTCCCAGAGGCTTCCGAACCACTCCTTGGCCCGGGTGCCGAACGACCGGCGTCGCCAGGCCTCCAGGGTGATCTCGTCCGAGTCGGCGAGATCGCGCTCGAACGCCTGGCGCATCTTGACGCCGAATTGCGATCCCAGTATCACCGCGGTCAACTCCTGGTTGTGCAGGAAGCTGCGCCAGTCGAGATTGGTCGATCCTACCGTCGACCAAACGCCGTCGATCAGCGCCGTCTTGGCGTGCAGCAGCGCCTTGCGTCGCTCGTACAGCTTGACGCCGCCGGCGAGCAGCACGTCGTAGTGGGCGCGACCGGCATGGAAGACGAGCGACGAATCGGTGACGCTCGGCACGATCATCTTCACGTCGACACCGCGCGCTACGGCTCGCAGCAAGGCCTGCATGAGCTGCGGATCGGGTATGAAGTAGGCGTTGGTGAGCAGCACCTCGGCGTCGGCGGTGTTGATGGCCGAGATCAGCGTGACGTAGATCTGGCTGACGGGTTCGTCGGGCGCGCTGCCGATCGCGCGTACCACCTCGTCGCCGTTGCGTGAGAGCTGGGGAAAGTAGTTGCGTGCGGCGAGGGCCGGTCCCTTCTGGCTTTGCCAGGTATCCATGAAGAGCTTCTGGAACTGCGCCACCACCGGGCCATCGATCTGCAGGTCCGTATCGCGCCATGGCAGACGCTGCTTGGGATCGCGAGCGGCGCTGCTGCCCCCGAAGCTCGAACCGCCCGAATAGACGCTGCTGATGTTGATCCCGCCGAGTACGGCGACGCGCCCGTCGACGATGAGCAGCTTGCGATGGTCGCGCTGGTTCACGTCCCAGCCGGCCTTGGCCTTGAGCGGATTCACCGGGTTGAACACGAGCACCTGGGCGCCGGCCTCGGTGAGGCGCTTGAAGAACGCCTCCGGCGTGCCGAGCGTGCCGACGGCGTCGTGGATCAGGTTGACCTGCACACCCTGGCGCTGCTTCTCGATCAAGGCATCGGCAAAGCGCTGGCCGGCCTCGTCGCCGTCGAGGATGTAGGTCTCCATGTTGATGTGGTCGCGCGCCGAGGCGATCGCCGACAGCATCGCTGCATAGGTGTCGGGGCCGTTCTCGAGCAGCACGACATGGTTGCCCAGGCTGAGCGGGCTTCCCGACACCTCCTGCTCGAGGGCCAGGTGGCGCGCCAACGAGCCGGGGTTCGGGTCACCGGCCGAGAGCCTGGCCAGGATCTCGCGGCTGCGCTCGGGCGAAACGATCTGGCCGTTGGCGGTCTGGAACTGCACCGCGCCGGGGTTGGCCGGCGCCATGTCGGGCGTCAGCACGGGCAGCGAGCTGCAGCCGGCGAAGCAGACGACAGCGAGCGCCGCAAGGGCGCGGAACGAAATGCGGGGGTGCCGGAGCCTCATGGAGCGGTCGCTGCTTTCCGCGCCGAAAGCGCGCGCGCCGCCTGGGTCACGAGCAGCGGGCCTTTGTAGATGAAGCCGGTATAGATCTGCACGATGTCCGCTCCGGCGGCCTGCTTCGAGAGCGCGTCGGCAGCGCTCGTCACGCCGCCGACGCCGATGATCGGAAAGCGCGGCCCGAGGGCTTCGCGTAGGTCGGCGACGACGCGATTGGCCGCCGCCAGCAAAGGCGCACCGGAAAGGCCGCCCGCCTCGCTGCCGTGCCGCAGATGGGCGACGGCTTCACGCGCCAGCGTGGTGTTGGTCGCGATCACGCCGTCGATGCCGTGTTTCTGCAGGGTGGCGGCGATCGCTTCGACCTGGCCGGCGTCGAGATCGGGCGCGATCTTGAGAAAGATCGGCACGACGCGGCCGTGCTCGTCGGCCAGCTCGTCCCGACGCGCGCGGATCGCGCCAAGCAGGGCGTCGAGCGCGGCGTCGTCCTGCAGGTCGCGCAGGTTTTTCGTGTTCGGGCTCGAGATGTTGATGGTGACGTAGTCGGCATGGGGATAGACGCCGGCGAGGCCGGCAAGATAGTCATCGGCGGCGCGCGCGATCGGCGTGGCCGCGTTCTTGCCGATGTTCAGGCCGAGGATGCCGCCGCCCTGGCGAAAGCGGGCGCGCTTCACGTTGGCAACGAACATGCCCAGGCCGTCGTTGTTGAAGCCGAGCCGGTTGATGAGGGCGTTTGCCTCCGGCAGGCGGAACATGCGCGGCTTCGCGTTGCCCGGCTGCGGCAGGGGCGTCACGGTGCCTACCTCGACGCTGCCGAAGCCGAGCGCACCGAAGGCGTCGATGCAGCGGCCGTTCTTGTCGAGGCCGGCGGCAAGGCCGATCCGGTTCGGAAAGCGCAAACCAGCGATCGTGACCGGATCGTCGACACGGCGCTGCGCGATCGTGCAGACCAGCGGCGTGCGCTGGATCGCCGCCATCGCGCCCAGGGTCAAGTCGTGCGCGTCTTCGGGGTCGAGACCGAACAGGAACGGGCGGGCGAGCGGATAGGGGACGAGGGACATGAGAGCGACGACGATTCTGGCATTGCCCGTTGCATACTGGGCGCCCCCTCACCCCGACCCTCTCCGTGCAAGCCGGCGAGGGAGAAGACAAGTGACCGAGCCGCGCATCGAGAAAGACACCTTCGGCGAGATCGCCGTGCCCGGCGATCGGCTCTGGGGCGCACAGACCGAACGCTCGCTGCATCACTTCGACATCTCGACGGAGAAGATGCCGCCCGAGTTGATCCGTGCGCTGGCCCTGGTCAAGCGCAGCGCGGCGCGCGTCAATCGCGAGCTCGGCACGCTCGACCCGAAGAAGGCCGAAGCCATCGTCGCCGCCGCCGACGAGGTGCTTGCGGGCGCGCACGACGGCGAGTTCCCGCTCTCGGTCTGGCAGACCGGCTCGGGCACGCAAACCAACATGAACATGAACGAGGTGCTGGCCAATCGCGCGTCGCAGCTGCTCGGCGGTCCGCTCGGCGAGGCCAGGCTCGTTCATCCGAACGACGACGTCAATCGCAGCCAGTCGTCGAACGATGTCTTTCCGACGGCGATGAGCGTGGCCTGCGTCGAGGCCGTTGCGACTCGCCTCGTTCCCGCAGTCGAGGCCTTGCGCGCGACGCTGGTCATGAAGGCCGGGGCCTTTGCCGACGTCGTCAAGATCGGCCGCACCCACCTGCAGGACGCGACGCCGCTGACGCTCGGCCAGGAAATCTCGGGCTGGGTCGCCCAGCTCGATCACGGGCTGACCCACCTGCGCGCCGCCTTGCCGCATTTGTGCGAGCTGGCCCTGGGCGGCACCGCGGTCGGCACCGGGCTGAACGCGCCGCCTGACTTCGGCACGATGGTCGCGGCCGAGCTGGCGGCGCGCACCGGCCAGCCCTTCGTTTCGGCGCCGAACAAGTTCGAGGCGCTGGCCGCCAACGATGCGATCGTCCACGCCCATGGTGCGCTCAAGACTTTGGCGGCCTCGATGACGAAGATCGCCAACGACGTGCGCTGGCTCGCTTCCGGGCCGCGCTCGGGGCTTGGCGAGATCAGCATTCCGGAGAACGAGCCGGGCAGCTCGATCATGCCGGGCAAGGTCAACCCGACCCAGTGCGAGGCCGTCACCATGCTTTGCGTGCAGGTGCTCGGCAACGACGTCGCCATCAACGTCGCGGGCGCTTCGGGCAACTTCGAGCTCAACGTCTTCAAGCCGGTGCTTATCCACAACTTTCTGCAGAGCGCACGCCTGCTGGCCGACGGCGTACGCAGCTTCGACACCCACTGCGCGCGCGGCATCGAGCCGAACCGGGCGCGCATCGAGGAGCTGGTGCAGCGCTCGCTGATGCTGGTGACGGCGCTCAACCCGCACATCGGCTACGACAAGGCAGCGCAGATCGCCAAGCAGGCGCATCGCAGCGGCTCGACCCTGCGCGAGGCGGCGCTGGCATCGGGATGGGTCACGGCGATGCAGTTCGACGCCTGGGTCGTGCCGGCGCAGATGGTGGGCACGAAATGAGCGGCGGTGCACCGGGCCCGTCGCAGGCCGAGCTGAAACGCTTGGTGGGTGAAGCCGCGCTGGCTTATGTCGTGCCGGGCAGCATCGTCGGCGTCGGCACCGGCTCGACCGTCAACTGCTTCATCGACGCGCTGGGCCGCCTGCCCGGCGGCGTCGCCGGCGCGGTGTCGAGCAGCGAGGCGAGCACCGCGCGGCTGGCCGCGCTCGGCATTCACGTCCATGCGGCGAGCGAGGTCGAGGCCTTGCCCGTCTACATCGACGGCGCCGACGAGATCGATCACGCCGGCTGCATGATCAAAGGCGGCGGCGGCGCGCTGACCCGCGAGAAGATCGTCGCCGACCTGGCCGCGCGCTTCGTCTGCATCGCCGACGCGTCGAAGCTGGTCGACGTGCTCGGCCGCTTTCCACTGCCGGTCGAGGTGATCCCGATGGCCGCCGCGCAGATCGCCCGCCGCTTCGCGAAGCTCGGGGCGGCGCCTCGTGTGCGCGAAGGCTTCGTCACCGACAACGGCGGCCTCATCCTCGACGTGCAAGGCCTTGCCATCGACGACCCGGCCGGCCTCGAGGCCGAGATCAGCCAGTGGCCGGGGGTCGTCTGCTGTGGCATCTTCGCCCGCAACCGGGCCTCGATCTGCCTGCTCGGTACGCCCGGTGGCGTGCATACGATGACGTTCCGATAGCTACAGGTTCGCGCCGCAAAAGCGCGTAACCTCCGCCCCGTGCACGCTTGGTGCAGCACACAGGAAGGACGGCCCGTGGCCAAACCCAACTATTCGTTTGAAAAACGCCAGCGTGAGCTCGCCAAGAAGAAGAAGAAGGAAGAAAAGGAAAGGGAGAAGGCCGGCCGCAAGGTGGCGACCGAGCAGGGCGGCATGACGGCGCCGACCGAAGACGGCGCGAGCCCGGTCTCGGCCGATCCGCCCGCGATGGGGCCGACCAGCCACTGACCCTCAGACCGCGGCGCCGCGCAACGCGGCCTGGCGCCGATGCCGGCGGCTCGCGAAGCGGGCCGGGTCGATCGCGTCGAGCAGGTCGGCCTCGACCGGCATCGGCGCCCCGGTGACCCAAGACGCCAGGACCTGGCCGCCCAGCGCCGCCGCGGCAATGCCGCGCGAGCCCAGGCCGATGAACACGAAGAGACCCGGCGCGCGCGGCGCAAAGCGCGGCTGATCGGGCCGTGGCGACAGTTCGGCGCCGGCCTGGAGTCCGAGCACCGAACCCGCCGCCGACAGCGGCACTGCGCCGATCAACGGCAGCCGATCGGCGCTCGACCAGCGAAAGCCGACGCGTCCGGCGAGGGCAGCGATGTCGATCGACGGCGGGCTCGCGAGCAGGCCGGCCAGCCGCGCCGCGTTGTCGCGATGGTCCTCGGCGCGCAGCAGCGGGTCGGCATCGTCTTCCTGAGAGCTCGCACCGAACCAGAGGCGGTCTTCGACCGCGGGCAGGAGGTAGCCTGAGCCGGCGATCGGCAGACGAAGCAGGCGCGCTCGGGGCCAGCGATCGGCCGCCATGGCGCTGATCTGGCCGCGCGTTCGCGATACCGGCCACGCCGGCGTGCCGAGCAGGTCGAGCGCCGCTCCGGCGTTGGCAAGGACGACGGTGTCGGCCGTCGCGATGATGCGGGCCGATGCGTCGAGCAGCTGCCAGCTGTCGCCGACGCGACGGATCGCCGCGACGTCGGTGCCGCAACGGACTTCCGTGCGCTTTGCTGCGCGGGCCACGAAGGAAAGTGCGAGGCCGCGCGGATCGACCCAGCCGCCGCCGGCGAAGAACCAGGCCGGTGCTGCGACCGCCAGGCCGGCGAGCGTGCCGCCTTCGCTCGGCGACACGGCGCGGACGTAGTCATCGGGCAGGCCGAGCTGCTCGATGGTTGCCTGCAACGCGGCTGCATCCGCCGCCCGCGACTCGATGCGGAGTAGCCCCGACGCGCTGCCGCGAACGTCGAGCCCGGCGATGGCCGCGACGACGGCGCGCTGCGCCTCGAAGGCCGCGCTGCGATGAAACCGCGCGTGGTGACCATCGTCGAGATGCACGACGCCATGGAAGAGCCCGGCCGCGTTGCCCGACCCTTCGCCGGCGAGCTCGGCATGACGCTCGAACAGCAGCGAAGAGCGTCCCTGCTCGGCCAAGGCCCAGACCGCCGCACATCCGGCCAGGCCGCCGCCGATGATCGCGACGGGCTCGTGCGGCGGGGCCGGGTTCGCGGTGGGCGCCAGCGTCGCGCCGCGTCGCGCGCCGACCCTCGGCGTGAAGCGTGGCGCGAATCGGGCCATCGTGATCTCGCGCTTGCCGCCGCTGCCCGGCGCCAGGCTGACCTCGAAGCCGGCGGCGCCGAGGCCCTCGCGGACCGGCCGGGCGACCGACCAGGTCGCGGCCGTCGCGTCGGGCGCGGCGATTCGTGCCATCGCCTTGAACAGGCGCGGCTGCCACATCTGTGGATTCATCGCCGGCGCGAAGCCGTCGAGATAGAACGCGTCGACGCTCGCCACGATCTGCGGCAACCAGTCTGCGACGTCGCCGAAGGCGAGCAGGAGCTGCACCCGTCCGTCCTCGAAGGCGAGCCGGTGCAGGTTGCAGGTGAGAGGCGGCCACGCTGTGGCGAGCTGCGCTGCAAGCGATGCGAGCTCGGTGTCGCGAGGCAGGCCGGCGAGGTCGTCGCGACCGAGCGGCCGCGCCTCGATGGAAATGAAGTGGAGTTGCCCGCAGCGCTCGGCATCGTCGAGCCAGGCGCGCCAAGTGGTGAGGAAATTGCCGCCCAGGCCGAAGCCGGTTTCCAGGACGACGAAGCGGTGGCGGCCGCGCCAGCGCGCCGGCAGGCCGTTGCCACCGAGGAAGACCTGGCGCGCCTGCGCCAGGGCACCTTGGCGCGGGTGATAGCGGTCGCCGAACTCGGACGAATACGGAACGCCGTCGCCGTCGAACTCGACGCGCCCGGCGACGACCGGCGCGGTCCTCACGGCGCCGAGGGCAGCACGGCGATGCGTCGCTTCAGCGCCTCGAGCAGGCGGTCACGCACCGCGTCGAGGCCGCGATAGGCGAGCACGGCCGGGCTCATGGTCGCGATCGCGTCGTGCAGGCGCTGCGCGTCTTCGCGCCAACGCAGCGCCGCATCGAGCGGCTCGCTGCAGATGCGGATCGTGAACACCGCCTGGCCGGTGCCGGCGACGGGAATGAAGGTCTGGTGCTCGTGACGAAAGCTGGCGTGCGCGGCGATCGCCTCGGCGTCGGCGTCGTCGGGCCAGCGCACCTCGCCGCGCGCCGGGTGCTGATGCAGTCGCGGGTCGGCGGACGCGGTCCAGACGAAGCGCTCCCAGCGGTCCGGGCCGGTGACGAGGCGGGCGAGGCGCTCGCCGGCTTCGATCAGCAAGGCGTTGTCGGCAACCGGCGTGTGCACTGCGCCGAAATGGCGGCCGACCTTGTCCTCGGGCGCCCAGCGCGACGGCAGGCAGACGGCAAGCCAGGGAATCGTCGCGGTGGCGCCGTCGATGACGGCGAAGTCTTCCTCGAAGGCGAGGCAGAGCAGGGCGGTCGCGCGTTTCGGAGCAGGGAGGGACGCGAGGAGATCGCCGATGGCGGCTTCGCCCGTGCCCTCGGCGTGCCCATCGCGAATCGACCAGCCCAGGCGAGGCGCCGCGCATCGGTTCGGGCCTTCGAACTCGAAGGCCGCGGGTGCGGACAAAGAGGCCTCGCTCGCGATCGCGCGAAAGGCGGGATCGGCATCGAATCCCGGCGAAGCGACGAGCGCCTCGTAGGAGGTGCTCGCCAGCACCGCCATCTTCTCGCGCAGGTGCCGGCCGTTCGGCCGGCTCGGCGTCAGCTGTGTGCTGCCGGGTGCAATGCGGCGCAGCCCCGGCTGCATCCGGAATGGCGCGCTGATCTGCGAGAAATCAAAGGACATGGCGCGAAGCGCACAAAGAGAAGGGCCCGCCAAAGGCGGGCCCGCTGATTCCAGCGAAGCGTCGAAATCTCGAAGCGTCGTTATACCCGCTTGCGGTACTCGTGCGTGCGGGTGTCGATCTCGACCTTGTCGCCGGTCTGCACGAACAGCGGCACCGAGATCTCGAGGCCGGTGGCGAGCTTGGCGTTCTTCAGCACCTTGCCAGAGGTGTCGCCCTTGACGGCCGGCTCGGTGTCGACGATCTCGCGCACCACCGACGTGGGCAGCTCGACCGAGATCGCCTTGCCGTCGTAGAACACGACCTCGACCGCCATGCCGTCTTCGAGGTACTGGATGGCGTCGCCCATGTTCTCGGACTCGACCTCGAACTGGTTGTACTCGGCGTCCATGAACGCGTACATCGGATCGGCGAAGTAGGAGTAGGTGCACTCCTTCTTGTCGAGGATGATCTGGTCCATCTTGTCGTCGGCCTTGAAGACGACTTCGGTGCCGGAGTTGCTGAGCAGACTCTTCAGCTTCATGCGCACGGTGGCCGAGTTGCGGCCGCCGCGACTGTATTCGGTCTTCAGCACGACCATCGGGTCCTTGCCGTGCATGATGACGTTGCCGGCGCGAATTTCCTGGGCGATTTTCATGATCGGTGTCTTGGTCGGCTTCTTGGTCGGTAGGAGGCGTTCAGGTTGACTGCGCGGCGGCTCACGCCCGGCGCAAAGCCCTCGATTCTAGCGTTTCGAGGCGACGAATTCGAGCAGCGTGCCCACCAGGTCCGGATGCGTCGCCAGCCGATCGCGCCAGAGGCGAGAGTGTGCTGCCCAGGCGGCCGCGTCGGGCAAGGCGAGCATGGGCCGAGTGCTGTCGAGGCCGTTCCAGACGGCAAACGTCTCGCGGATGGCGGCCGCGAGCGGCACCTGCGCGCCTTGTACGAAGCCATCGAGAAACGCATCCAGCTTCGCTACGTGCACGCCGTCGTCCTGCGGGTAGATCTGCCAGACGAAGGGCGCGCCGGCCCAGATGGCGCGGACCAGCGAATCCTCGCCGCGCACGAAGTTGATGTCGCAGGACCAGAGCAGGCGATCGAAGTCGGGCTGGGCGAGGGCCGACAGGCAGACCGCACGCAGCGCACCGCGACGCAGCCCGGGTCCGAGCAGGGCCCGCGCCTGCTCGGTGGCCGGACCGGGCGTGAGCAGAAGCAAGGTCGGCGCCCCGCTGAGCGTATCGAGCAAGGCGTCGACGGCCGGATTGCGATAGCAGAAGAGGCTGACGCATCGCTCGGCCTCGCGCCGCTCGATGCCCATGGCCGCGAGCCACCCGCGACCGTCGCCGAACTCGCGCCGCCGCTGCAGCAAGCCCGGCTCGCGCAGCAGGCCGCCGGTGCGCTCGCTGAAGCCGGGATAGAAGAACCAGGTCGTGCGCGTCTCGCCGGCTTCGGAAAAGCGCGGCGAAGGCAGGCCGTGCGAGCGCTCGACGAAGGACTCGGCGCTCACGTGCTCGACGTTGATGCAGACCGGCCGATGCGTTGCCACTGCAAGCTCGGCGTCGACGCGCTCGGGAAGGCCGCAGCCGAAGGTCTCGACCAGCACCTCGGACGCGGCGGCCGCGGCATCGTCCCAATCGAGCACTTCGACGCCGGCTGATCCGGCCGGCGCCATCCAGGCAAGCGCCCGGCGGTCGTCGACGAAAAGGCGAACGTCTTCACCGCGCGCGGCCAGGTCGGCCGAGAGCCGCCAGGCGAAGCCGATGTCGCCGTAGTTGTCGACGACGCGGCAGAAGATGCTCCATCGCATCGTCGGCATTATGGGAAGAGCTGCGACCCAATGGCCGCGACAGACGCTCGCGGCACAATCGTTGGCGATGACCGACGAGACCGCCGAGCCCGTTTCCGATCCGGCCGCCGCGCGGCGCGAGCGCCTGCTCGCCGAGGTCGCGGCGCTGCCCAACCTGCCCGGCGTCTATCGCTACTTCGACGCCAACGACGGCGTCCTCTATGTCGGCAAGGCGCGCGACCTGAAGAAGCGCGTCTCGACCTATTTCAATCGACGCCACGCGAACAGCGACGCGGCGATCTGGACCGGCCACATGGTCTCGCGCATCGCGCGCATGGAGACGACGGTGGTCCGCTCCGAGGCCGAGGCGCTGCTGCTCGAGAACAACCTCATCAAGACGCTGGCGCCGCGCTTCAACATCCGCTTCGTCGACGACAAGAGCTACCCGTATCTGAAGATCGAGTCGCAGCGCTTTCCACGCGTCGCCTACTACCGCGGCGCGGTCGACAAGAAGCACCGCTACTTCGGCCCGTTTCCGAGCGCCTGGGCGGTCAAGGACTCGATCCAGCTGCTGCAGAAGGTCTTTCACCTGCGCACCTGCGAAGACACGGTCTTCGCCAACCGCACCCGGCCCTGCCTGCTGTACCAGATCAAGCGCTGCTCGGGCCCCTGCGTCGACTACATCGGGCCCGACGACTACGCCCGCGACGTCGCCAACGCCGAGCGCTTTCTCGCCGGCGAGCAGCAGGAGCTGATGGATTCGCTGCAGGCGCAGATGATGGCGCGCGCCGAGGCGCTCCAGTTCGAGCAGGCGGCCGAGCTGCGCAACCAGATCGCCTCGCTCGCCCGCGTGCTGCACCAGCAGTCGGTCGAGGACAACACCGGTGGTCGCACCAAGGACGCCGACATCCTCGCCGTCAAGGTCGACGGCGGCCGCGCCTGCGTCAACCTGGCCATGGTGCGTGGCGGCCGGCACCTCGGCGACCGGCCCTATTTTCCGAAGCATGTCGACAACGCCATCGAGGTCGCGCGCGAAGAGCAGGGCGACGAGAGTGCGCATGACGAGCCGGCGTCGTCGGAGGTGCGCGTGCTCGAGGCCTTCATCGCCCAGCACTATCTCGAAGGCGGCCTGCCGCCGTTGCTTATCGTCAGCAACGCCGTCGACAAAACGTTGGTCGAGGCACTGGCGACGCAGGGCGGCGTGCGCGCCACGGTGCAGCACCAGCCGCGCGGCCAGCGCCGCGCCTGGCTCGACATGTGCATCAAGGGCGCGGCGCTGCGCCTGGCGCAGCTGCTCGCCGAAGAGGGATCGCAGCAGGCGCGCACCCGCGCCCTGGTCGAGGCGCTCGACCTGCAGGTCGAGGACCTGCAAGCGTTTCGCGTCGAATGCTTCGACGTCAGCCATACCGGCGGCGAATCGACGCAGGCCTCGTGCGTCGTCTTCGAGGCGCACAAGATGCAGAGCGCGCAATACCGCCGCTACAACATCGCCGGCATCACACCCGGCGACGACTACGCGGCGATGCGCCAGGTGCTGACGCGCCGCTACGCCAAGCTGGTCGAGGCGGCCAGCCTCGGCGAGGCGCGCCTGCCCGACATCGTCCTCGTCGATGGTGGCAAGGGCCAGGTGGGCGTCGCGCGCGAGGTGTTCGAGGAGCTCGGCATCGAACTCTCGCGCATCGTCGGCGTCGAGAAGGGCGAGGGCCGGAAGGTCGGCCTCGAGGAGCTCGTTTTTGCCGACGGGCGAGCCAAGGTCGCACTGGGACGCGAATCGGCCGCGCTCATGCTGGTGGCGCAGATCCGCGACGAAGCGCACCGCTTCGCCATCACCGGAATGCGGGCCCGCCGTGCCAGTGTGCGCACCGGGGCGAGCCGGCTCGAGGAGATCGACGGCGTCGGCCCCAAGAAACGCGCCAAACTCCTGCAGCGCTTCGGCGGGGCGCGCGGCGTCGGCTATGCCAGCGTCGAGGACCTTGCCACCGTCGAAGGCATTTCGCGGGAACTCGCCGAGGAAATCTATCGTGCCCTTCATTGATTCGACCTTTCGCCTCCGGCTGCTTGGCCCCGGCTGCCTGGTTGCGCTGGCTGTCGTCGGCTGTTCGAGTTCATCGGATCGCGCCCCGGGCGACGAGCGTCAGCGCGTGCCGTCGGTGCTGACGGCACCCAAGCCGCCGCCGCTCGAGACGGTCGCCGCGTCACCGTCGGTCGCGCCGGGCAAGGGAGCGCTGCCCGCGCCGCGCGCGGTCCGGTCGTGGGCCGAGGTGCGGCAACAGGCGGCCGAGCGCATCGTCGCTGCCAACCCCGACATCACCTACGTCGGCAAGGTGCCCGACCAGCTGCTTGCCATCCCCGTGCTCGAGATCGAGCTGAACGGCGACGGCAGCATCCGCAAGATCGAGGTCCTGCGCCCACCTCGTCAGGCGAAGGAAACCCTGCAAGCTGCCGCTGACGCAGTACGCCGCGCCGCGCCCTTCGGTGACGTGTCGAAGCTGCCCAGGCCCTGGAAATTCGTCGAGACCTTCCTCTTCGACGAGCAACACAAGTTCAAGCCGAGGACGCTGGACAACTGAGAACGCCCGCTGCGCGGGGGAGTCACAATCCCGCGATGTTCTTCAACCTGCCGACCTTGCTGACCTGGGCGCGCATCGTCGCGATCCCGCTCGTCGTCGGCGTCTTCTACACCGCCCTCGCGCCCGAGACGCAGAACATCGTCGGCACGGCGCTCTTCATCCTGTTCGCCCTTACCGACTGGGCCGACGGCTACCTGGCGCGCAAGCTCAACATGACCTCGTCGTTCGGCGCCTTCCTCGACCCGGTCGCCGACAAGTTCCTGGTCGCCGCGGCCCTGCTCGTGCTGGTCCACCTCGGCCGGGTCGATGCCTTCGTCGCCCTCGTCATCATCGGCCGCGAGATCGCGATCTCGGCGCTGCGCGAATGGATGGCGCAGATCGGCGCCTCGCGCAGCGTCGCCGTGCACATGCTGGGCAAGCTGAAGACGGTGGTGCAACTGGTCGCGATTCCGTTCCTGCTCTACCACGGCATGCTGTTCGGTCTCATCGACGCGCAGTGGTGGGGCACCTGGCTGATCAGGATCTCGGCCGTGCTGACGATCTGGTCGATGGTCTACTACCTGCAGAAAGCGCTGCCCGAAATCCGCGCCCGCGTCCGTTAGGCTGTCCATGCGACACGCCATGGTCAGGGCGATGCCCTGGGTCTTCGTCCTCATCTGGAGCACCGGCTTCGTCGTCGCCCGGCTGGCGATGCCGCATTCGCCTCCGTTCTCGTTCCTGACGGTTCGCTTCGCGCTCTCCGCGCTTTGCTTCGTCGTCTGGATCGCGCTGGCGCGCGCCGCCTGGCCGGCGAGCCGCGGGCAATGGGGCCACCTGCTGGTCACCGGCGTGTTCATGCAGGCGAGCTACCTCGGCGGCGTCTGGGCGGCGGTGAAGGCGGGCATAGGCGCGGGCACCGTCGCCTTGCTCGTCGGCCTGCAACCCGTGCTCACGGCCCTCTGGCTGACCATGACCCTGCCACGCGGCGCCGTCCCGGGTTCGGTGCCGGCGGCGCGAGTCACGATGCGCGAGTGGCTCGGCCTGCTGCTCGGCTTCTCCGGCCTCGCCTTCGTCGTCTGGCCGAAGCTCGGCACCGGTGAAGTGACGCCGGGCAATCTGGCGCTGGCGCTGGTCGCGTTGCTCGGCATCACGGTCGGCACGCTCTATCAAAAGCGCTACGTCGCGCCCTGCGACGTGCGCAGCGCCAGCGCCGTGCAGATGCTGGCCGCCCTCGTCGTGTGCGCGCCCCTGGCCTTCTTCGAGCGCGAAGCGATGGACTGGCACGCCAATCTGGTCGCGGCGATGGCGTGGTCGGTCGGCGTCCTCACGCTCGGCGGCAGCTCGCTGCTCTACCTGCTGATCCAGCGTGGCGAGGCGACCGCCGTGACCAGCCTGCTCTACCTGGTGCCGCCCTGTACGGCGGTGATGGCCTGGCTGCTGTTCGGCGAAGCCTTCACGCCACTGATGATGTTCGGCATGGCGCTCACCGTCGTCGGCGTCGCCGTCGTGGTGCGGGAGCGACGCTGAGCGCCGGCCGGCGCGTGGCACAGTCGAGGCTCATCGCACGACGACGCTTTTCCAGGAGTGACCCCATGGCCGTCCATCGCATCGCCGTCATCGCCGGAGACGGCATCGGCACCGAAGTCATGCCCGAGGGTCTGCGCGTTCTCGAAGCCGTGGCGGATCGATTCGACATCGGCCTGGCCATCGACCATTTCGACTTCGCGTCATGGCCCTGGTTCGAGAAGCACGGCAGCATGTTGCCGGACGACTGGAAGGACAAGATCGGCGGCCACGACGCCATCTTCTTCGGCGCCGTCGGCTGGCCGGCGAAGATCCCGGACCACGTCTCGCTCTGGGGGTCGCTGCTGAAATTCAGGCGCGAGTTCGATCTGTACGTGAATCTGCGCCCGGCCCGCCTGATGCCCGGCGTGCGCTCGCCGCTCGCCGGCCTGAAGCCGGGCGACATCGACATGATGATCGTGCGCGAAAACACCGAGGGCGAGTACTCGAGCATCGGCGGGCGCATGTACGAAGGCAGCGAGCGCGAGATCGTCGTCCAGGAGACGGTGATGTCGCGCATCGGCGTCGACCGTGTACTCGCCTACGCCTTCGAGCTGGCCCGATCGCGGCCGAAGAAACACCTGACGTCGGCGACCAAGTCGAACGGCATCTCGATCACCATGCCGTACTGGGACGAGCGGGTCGAGGCCATGGCCCCGCGTTTTCCCGAGGTGCGCGTCGACCGCTTCCACATCGACATCCTCACCGCGCATTTCGTGCAGCGGCCGCAGTTCTTCGATACCGTCGTCGCCAGCAATCTGTTCGGCGACATCCTCAGCGACCTGGGCCCAGCTTGCACCGGCACGATCGGTATCGCCCCGTCGGCCAACATCAATCCGTCGCGCCAGCACCCATCGCTGTTCGAGCCGGTGCACGGCTCGGCGCCCGATATCGCCGGCCGCGGCATCGCCAACCCGATCGGCCAGATCTGGTCCGGCGCGCAGATGCTCGACTTCCTCGGCCATCGCGACGCCCACGACGCCGTCATCGGGGCGATCGAGGCGGTGCTCGACCCAGCCGCAGGTGGCCCGAAAACTCCGGATCTGGGCGGCACGGCGAGCACCGCCGACCTGGGTCGCGCCATCGCCGAAGCGGTGGCTCGCGCCTAGGGCCCGCGGGCCCGCGCGGGTCTCCCTCGAGCGCGAACGAGCCCTAGTCTTTCGTTACCGGAAGTCAAGTGCGAACCGCACGAGCGGCGAAAGATTTCCTCGTAACGAGAGCCCATAGAATCGCGAACCCTGCTTGACACTGAACATTGCCGACGATGTAATCGTTTTGCCTTGGCGTTGCCATTTGCCGCCTTGCGACA
>JANXXS010000077.1 GCA_025350505.1 Burkholderiales bacterium | reverse complement strand
TTGCAAAATCGCGAGCAATACTGACCCCCTGAGGGGCGATATCGCGTCCAACTCCGACCCCTCCTGATGTCCTGTGTCAGCATCCTTTCCTTTGGCCCTGAAGGGCCGAGGAAGGGCTTGGGGGATGATTGGCGTGGACCTGATCGGCCAGATACGACGCGCCTATTTTGAGCATCACCGCCCTATCAAGGAGATCGTGCGGACGTTGTTGGTATCACGGGCGACGGTACGCAAGGTCATCCGCGGCCATGCGACGGAGTTCAAGTACGTTCGGGGAGTTCAGCCCACGCCCAAGCTTGGCGACTGGGTCGAGGTTCTTACGGAGATTATCGAGAAGGAAGCCAAGCTGCCGAAGCGGGAGCGCCGCTCGACCCAGCGGTTGTTCGAGGAGTTGCGCGGGCGCGGATATGACGGTGCCCACGACAGCGTGCATCGGTTCGTTAAGGCTTGGCGCGATGAACACACCCGGGTTCTGGTCCATGCCTATGTACCGATGAGCTTCGCTCCCGGGGAAGCCTACCAGTTCGATTGGAGCCACGAGACGATCACGCTTCAAGGGCTGCCGCTGACGGTCAAGGCGGCGCACATGAAGCTGTCGCACAGCCGCATGCCGTTTGTGCGTGTCTATTTTCGTGAGACCCAGGAGCTGGTGTTCGACGCCCATGACAAAGCATTCCGGTTCTATGGCGGGGTCTGCCGGCGCGGCATCTACGACAACATGAAGACGGCGGTCGAAGCGATCTTCGTCGGCAAGGCGCGTCGATATAATCGCCGCTTTTTGCAGATGTGCTCGCATCACCTGATCGAGCCGGTGGCCTGCACGCCCGCTTCGGGATGGGAGAAGGGTCAGGTCGAGAACCAGGTCGGCAATCTGCGCGACCAAATGTTCCGCCCCAAGCCGCGGGTGAAGAGCCTCGCCGAGTTGAACGCGTGGCTGGAAGATCAGTGTATCGCTTATGCAAAGCGCATCAGGCATCCGGAGTTCAAGGACCGAACGATCTGGGACGTATTCCAGGAAGAACGCGCAAGCCTGATGGAGCTGCGCGGTCCCTTCGACGGGTTCGTCGAGAAGGCCGTCAGAGCCAGCACCACCTGCCTGATCATGGCCGATCATAATCGCTACAGCGTCGATGCGCGGGCCGCCGGCCGGATGGTTCTGGTGCGCTCCCATGCCGAACGCATCGTCGTGCTGTTGGGCGACGAGGTGGTTGCTGACCATCCGCGCCACTTCCGGCGCGATCAGATCATCTACGATCCTTGGCACTATCTGCCTGTACTGATGAAGAAGCCCGGCGCCTTGCGCAACGGTGCCCCGTTCAAGGATTGGGAACTGCCGTCCGCCCTGACCCGAGTCCGCGCCAAGCTGAAGCAACATGCTGACGGGGACCGACAGTTCGTCAAGGTGCTGGGCGCGGTGCTTGATCACGGGCTGGCTGCTGTCGAGGTCGCTTGTGCGGAAGCTCTGGAGGCAGGCATCGCCAGTGGCGATGTGATCCTGACCGTGCTGGCACGCCGGCGGCAGCCAACATTACCGCCCAGCATCACCACTCCCGACGCGCTGCGCCTGAAGATCGAACCCGCGGCCGATTGTGGTCGCTACGACAGCATAAGGAAGATTGCCTGATGGAACGCCATGAGATTTTGGAGGCCATGGGCGAACTCAAGCTTTACGTCATGCGCGCCAGCTTCGACGAGATCGCCGGCAAGGGCCTTGCCCGGCGCGATGAACTCTATCCGCTGATCGCCAGTTTGATCCGCGCCGAACGCACGCACCGGCAAGCACGCTCGATCAGCTATCGCATCGCCGGCGCGAAGTTCCCGGTGCTCAAGGACATCGACAAGTTCGTTTTCGCCGATACGCCAGTCGATGAAGGGCAAGTGCGCGAACTCGCTTCCGGCGCCTTCCTCGATGCCAAGCGCAACGCGATCTTCATCGGCGGTACCGGCACAGGCAAAACCCATCTGTGCATCGCCGTGGCCTCGGCGGTCATTCGCGCCCGCGCCAGAGGGCGCTTCTTCAATCTGGTTGATCTCGTCAATCAATTGGAACAGGAGAAGGCGGCTGGTCGCTCTGGGCGTTTGTCGGAGAAACTGCTGCGCTACGATCTCATCGTCATCGACGAACTCGGCTATCTGCCGTTCAGCCAGCCCGGCGGTCAGTTGCTGTTCCATTTGATCAGCAAGCTCTATGAAAACACTTCGCTGCTGATCACCACCAATCTCGCCTTCGCCGATTGGCCGCAGGTGTTCGGCGACGCCAAAATGACGACCGCCATGCTCGATCGGCTGACGCACCACTGCGACATCATCGAGAACCGGCAACGACAGCTGGCGCTTCAAGAACCGCGCTTAACCTCCCGACCAACACTCGCCGCCCG
>JANXXS010000049.1 GCA_025350505.1 Burkholderiales bacterium | reverse complement strand
CTCGCGCAACGTCGAGGGCGGCACCGCGCCCGAGCAGGTACGGACCGAGATCGCGCGCCATCGCGCCCGCTTGGGCAAGTAGCACGGGCATCGACACAGCGGCCGCTCGCACGATGACCGACATCACGAGCCTGCTGCGCGACGCCAGGCAAGGCGACGCCGATGCCCTCGCCGAGCTGTTCCAGGCGCTCTATCCCGAGCTGCGCCGCATCGCCCGGATGCGCCTGGCCCGCGACGACCGCGGCACCCTGCTCGACACGACCTCGCTGGTGCACGAGTGCTACCTCAAGTTCGCCAATGCCGAACGGGTGCAGGCCTCGGACCGGGCGCACTTCCTCGCCTACTCGGCGACGGCGATGCGATCCATCGTCGTCGACTTCGCACGTGCCCGGCACGCCGAACGGCGCGGCGGCGGCGCGCCGAATCTGACGCTCGACAGCGTCATCGCCGACGGCATGCCGGCCGGCGAAGACGAGGTCCTCGGCGTGCACGATGCACTCGACGACCTGGCGACGCTCGACGCGCGTCTCGCACGCGTCGTCGAGATGCGCTATTTCGGCGGCCTGGCCGACGCCGAGATCGCCGAGGCGCTCGACATCGGCGTGCGCACGGTGCGCCGCGACTGGGAAAAGGCGCGCCTTCTTCTTGCCGCCGCCTTGCGTCATTGAAGGCCCACCGTGGAACTCCGCAACCTGCACGGCGACTGGCCGGCGATCAGCGCCCTGCTCGACGAAGCGCTCGCCTTGCCCGCCGGCGAGCGAAGCGCCTGGCTGGCGGCGTTGGCGGGAGAGCGGTCCGGTCTGCGCGACACGCTGGCGCGGCTGCTCGACGCGGCGACGGGCGTCGAGACCGACGACCTCCTCGGCGCCCTGCCGCGCTTCGGAACACCGTCCGATGCCGCCGGCGGCCCGCTCGCCGCGCCGGCGCCGGACGATTCGGTCGGTCCCTATCGGTTGATCTCGGAGCTCGGCCGCGGCGGCATGGGCGCGGTCTGGCTGGCCGAGCGGGCCGATGCCCAGCCGCGCCGCCGGATCGCCCTCAAGCTGCCCCACCTCGGCTGGGCGCCGGGCCTTGCCGCGCGCCTGGCGCGCGAGCGCGACATCCTCGCTTCGCTGGCGCATCCGAACATCGCCCGCCTCTACGACGCCGGCGTCGACCAGCTCGGCCGCCCCTACCTGGCGCTCGAATATGTCGACGGCGTGCCGATCGATCGTTATTGCGAGGACCATGTACCGACATTGCGGGCGCGGCTCGATCTCATCCTCCAGGTCGCGGCTGCCGTCGGCCATGCGCACACGCGGCTCGTCGTCCATCGCGACCTCAAGCCCTCCAACATCCTCGTCACCGAAGGCGGCGAAGTCCGCCTGCTCGACTTCGGCATCGCCAAGCTGCTGCAGGGCGAAGAAGGCGGCGAGGCGACCGAGCTGACGCGGATCGCCGGTCGCGCGCTGACGCCCGACTACGCCAGCCCGGAGCAGATTCGCGGCGAGCCGATCGGCACGGCAAGCGATGTCTACAGCCTGGGCGTCGTCAGCTACCAGCTGCTTTCCGGTGTGCGTCCGTACCGGCTGAAGGCAGGCGCCGGCGCCGGCAGTCTCGCCGAGGCGATCGCCCACGCCGAAGCGCCACTGGCCAGCCGCGCGACGGCCGACCCCGTCCTCAAGCGCCAGTTGTCTGGCGATCTCGACGCGATCCTCAACAAGACGCTGAAGAAGGATCCCGCCGATCGCTATGCGACGGTGGTCGCATTCGCCGACGACATCAGGCGCCACCTCGACCATGCGCCGGTGGCCGCGCGGCCCGATCGCGTCGCCTACCGGGCGCGCAAGTTCGTCGTCCGCCACGCCCTGCAGGTCGGCGCCGGCGCGCTCGTGCTCGCAGCGCTGCTTGTCGGCTCGGGCGTCGCGCTCTGGCAGGCGCGACAGGCGCGGTTCGAAGCGGCGCGTGCCGAGCAGGTCAAGGACTTCGCGCTGTCGATCTTCGCCGACGCCGATACCGACTCCGGCGCAGGCGCCGCGACCACCGCGACCGACCTGCTCAAGTCGGCGAAGCTGCGCCTCGAAAGCGAGCTCGCCAACCGCCCCGAAGTCGCCGTCGAGCTGATGAACGCGGTCGGCTTCGGCCTGCTCGGCCAGGGCCTGTTCGAAGAGGCCGGCGACTTGCTGCACAAGGCCGTCGACCTGGCCGGCAAACACCTCGGCGCGCACGATCCGCGCACCCTCGCCGCCAACGTCAGCTACGGCGAAGCGCTGGTCGGCCTCGACCGCACGAAGGAGGCGATCGCGGTGCTCGCTCCGGCTGTCGCCGAGGCGCGGCTGCAGCGCGACACGCATGCGCTCGTCACGGCGCTGCGCTGGCTCGGCTCGGCCCAGCTCGACGCCGGCGACTTCGACGCCGGCGTCGCATCGTCGCGGGCCGCGGTCGATGCCCTCGGCACCGGCAACGGCCCGGTGCGCAAGCTCGATGCGGCGGAGGCCTGGCAATCGCTGGCCAACGCGCTCGTCTTTTCGCAGCGTCCGGGCCAGGTCGAGGCGGCGCGCCGCGGGCTGGAGCTCACCCGGGAAACCTACGGAACCCGCACCAGCGGCGCGACGCTGCATGCGCGGATGCTGCTGGCGCGCGCGCTCACCAGCGAAGGGCAGTCCCGCGCCGGCCTCGACGAGCTCGACGCCGTGCTCGGCGAAACCATCCGCCTGCTCGGCCCGACGCATCAAAAGGTCGAGTTCACCGCCAATAGTCTTGGCAACGCGCGGATGGAGGTGGGTGAGGTGGCCGCCGCCGCCGACGCCTATCGCATCGCCCTCGACGCGGCCGTGCGTGCGCCCGGCAACCCGGTCGCCGCTCGCGGACTCGAGCACTACGTGCTGGGCAGCGCGCTTGCCGCGGCGCGTCGCGGCGAAGACGCCCTGCCGAACTTCGAGGCCGCTGCCCGGCTGCTTCGCGAAGCGGGTGGGCAAGACGCGCCTCTGGCCTTGCGCTCGCTCTCGGCAAGAGCCCTCACGCTGACCCGTCTCGGGCGCCTCGACGAGGCCGCGCAAGGCTTCGACGCCATCGCCAGCGCGCCCTTCGCCGGTGCCGACAAGGCGACCCATGCGGCACGTGTCGCCGTCCTGCGCAGCCGGCAGGCGCGGCACGACGAAGCCGTCGCACTGGCGCGCGCAGCGGTCGAAGGATTGAAGGCGCATCCTTCGCAGAATGCCCGCGCCGGCGCGGCGGGCACGCTCGGCAACGTGTTGCTGGCAGCCGGCCGGCCGGCCGAGGCAATCGCGCCGCTGCGCGAGTCCGTGCGCCTCTATGCGGAAAAGCAGCTCGTGATCTCGCCCGATCGCGCCGACGCGATCGCCGCATTGGCCCGGGCCGAGGCCGAGGCCAGGCCCGCCGCCGCACCGCCATCGAAGCCCTGAAGGCCGGCCCGCGGCTCGCGCGCAGTTTTTTTTCGCAAGGATGGCAGCTCTGCGGCGCTGATCACGTCATGAGGGTCAGACGGTGCCGTCGGCGATGGCGCTGTGTCCCGACCTCATCGACGGAGCCGCCATGTCCATCGTTCTTCCGACGCTTGCCGCGCGAGCCGTGGCCGGCTGCCTTGCCAGCCTGGTTCTTGCAGCGGTCGGCCTGGCGCCGATCGCGGCGCATGCCGCCAACGATTTCAGCCTCGGCGTCGGCGCCGGCGCGGCGCGCGGCCGCGTCGATTGCGTCGCCTCCTTCCCCTGCGACCGCAGCGGCATGGCGGCGAACGTGTCCGCCGCTTACCGGCTCGGCGGCAGCTTCGACGTTCGCGCGCAGTACTTCGGCGCCGGCAGCTTCAAGGGTGGCGACACCACACCGCTGGGTACCGAGTTCGGTGGCACGTTCAAGGTCGGCGCCATCGGCTTGAGCGGCGGCTACACCTGGACCTTCGCGCCGGACTTGAGCCTGAGCGGGCGCCTTGGCGTGGCCAGCGTGCGCACGCGCTTCGACTATGCCGGCCCGTTCACGGGCAGCGCCAGCAAGACGACGACGCAGCCGCTGGTCGGCGTCGGCCTCGGCTACGCGATCACGCCGCAGATCCGCCTCGGCCTCGACTACGACGCGACCCGCTTCAAGGTGCACACGACGCGCGGCCCCCTGCAGATGCTCGGCGTTTCCGCGCAGTACTCGTTCTGATCAGGACCGCCGCCATGACCGCCACCACCTCCAACGCCTTGCCGATCTTCCGCGGCCTGCACCAGGCCCTCGCCGCCACGCTCGGCGCCGCCTGCCTCGTGCTCGCCGCCTGCGGCGGTAGCGCCGATGCCCCGCCGCCGCCCGAAAACGGGCCGCAATGCGTGGCACCGGCGATCACGCAACAGCCCGCCGATGCGACCGTGACCGCTGGGCAGAGCGCGAGCTTCACGGTCGCGGCGACCGGCACCGCGCCCCTGACCTATCAGTGGCAGCGCAATGGCACGGATATCGAAGGGGCCACCGCCGCCACCTACACGCTCGCGACCACCTTGCTCGACAGCGCCACGGTCTTTCGCGCCGTCGTCACCAATTGCGCCGGCAGTACGCCGAGCAACGGCGCGACGCTGACCGTCACCGCGGCCGCACCGGTGCTGACGATCACGCAGCAGCCGGCCGACCTCAGTGTCGTCGCCGGCACGGCGGCCTCGTTCACGGTGGCGGGAACCTGCAGTTCGGGCACGCTGGTCGTGCAGTGGCAGCGCAGCCAGGGCTCGGGGGCATCGCTCACCTTCGTCGACATCGCCGGCGCGACGGCGCTGAACTACAACCTGCCCTCGACCGTGCTGGGCGACAGCGGCGCGCAGTTCCGCGCCACGCTCAGCTGCAGCGGCCAGAGCGCGACGACCAGCAACGCCGCGACCTTGACGGTGACACCGCCCGGCGGCGTCACGCTCAGCCTGCTGCCGCTCGTCGGCTTGCGCGACCAGGCCGACATCACGTCGTCGACCGGCATCGACCAGGACGCGGCCGGCAACTTCAACTTCATCGCCGGCAACCGCGTCTCGCGTCTGAGTGCCGACCTCTCGACGATCACACCGGTTGCCGGTCAGCAAGCTTCGGGCTCGACCGACGGCGCTGCGGCGACGGCGTCGTTCAACTTCGCCTTCTCGCTCACCCACGATGCCGCCGGCAACATCTACGTCGCCGACCAGGGCAACAGCACGATCCGGCGCATCGCCAGCGACGGCACGGTAAGCACGCTGGCCGGCCTCGCCGGCAGCGCCGGCTCGGCCGACGGCACAGGCAGCGCGGCGCGCTTCGACGGCCCGTCCGGGATCGCGATGGGACCCGACGGCGATCTCTACGTTGCCGATCGGAACAAGAACCAGATCCGTCGCGTCACCACCGCCGGCGTGGTCACGACCTACGCCGGCATCGCGAGCAACGGCGGCGGCTACCTCGACGGCGCGCCGCTGACCGCCAGGTTCAGCTCGCCGTGGGGCGTTGCGGTCGCAGCCAACGGCGACGTGCTGGTCGCGGACGCGTCGAACAACCGGATCCGGCGCATCGTTCGTGCCGGCAACGTGGCCGCATCGGTCGAGACCCTCGCGGGCGACGGCACGGCCGGCGCGGCGAGCCCGGACGGCATCGGCATCGCGGCGGTCATCGCCCAGCCGCGCGCCATGGTCCTTCGCGGCAATACGCTGACGCTGCGCGACACCTTCGGCCTGGTGCGCCAGATCGATCTCGCCACTGCCGCGGTGACCACGCTCACCGGCTCGCGCATCCTGGGCTCGGGCTACGCCGACGGAACGACGGCGACGGCACGCATTCGCGACTCCGCCTGGGGTGTGACGGTCGCGCCGAACGGAGGCTTCCTGCTCTGCGACGACCAGGCGATCCAGCTGGTCAGCGCCACCGGCGCAGTGCGCGCGATCGCCACATCGCGGGTCCCGTCCACACCGCAGGGCGTGGGCGTGCTCGCGCAATTGCCGTTCGCCCTGGGCACCAGCACCGCCAACGCCGTGACGGTCGACCCGTCGGGCAATGTCGTGGTCGCGGACGGAGCCATGCGAAACGTGCGGCGCGTCAGCCCGGCCGGGACGGTGACAGTCGCTGCGGGTCTGGCGGGGAGCTTCAGCGGTCCGGTCAACGGCCTCGGCAGCGAAACGCAGTTGACCGGCGCTTTCACCGCGATGGGCAGCGACGCCACCGGCGCCGTCTACCTCGCCGATGGCTTCGGCAGCGTGCACCGGATCGGCACCGACAACGTGACGACCCTGTTCGCAGGATCGGAGGACATCTCGCTCCTGGGCTACGTCGACGGCCCGGCGACGACGGCGCGCTTCAGCCTCGTCACCGGCCTGGCCGCCAGCCCCGGCGGCGTGATCTTCGTCGGCGACCGGGGCAACAACGTGATCCGGCGCATCGATTCGGGCGGCAACGTCACGACGTATGCGGGAGTGGCGGGCCAGAGCGCGCGCGTCGACGGCCCGATCGCGACGGCGAGGTTCCAGGCCATGCTCGACATCGCCCTGGGTCCGGACGGCTCGCTCTACGTCCTCGATACCAGCGACACCATCAGCGGCGTCATCCGCAAGATCGCGGCCGATGGGTCGAGCGTGTCGACGGTCGGACAAAGCGGCCAAGTGCGCAAGTTCACGATCGACTCGACGGGCACGATCTACTACGAAGACCCCGCAGGCCTGTGGATGCTGGCGCCCGCGGGTGCGATCACGCTCCTCATCCCGCATTCGAACGGCAACGTTCTGGGCACCAGCCCCAAGATCACCTTCATCAATGCGATCGCGATGCTGGGGCCGAAGCAGATCGTTCTCGTGAGCGGCACCCAGCTCCTGGTCGCGACCTTGCCTTGACCGGCCGATCGAACGCCGCAAGCGACCAGGAGCGGCAGCAAGCCACGAGCCGGATCGCCCGGTGCTGCGTCCGCGGCGACCCACGCCGCGTAGAGTCGTCCGATGACCTTGCCTGCTTCGCCTCTCGGCCGTACCTTCGGCCTGTTCGCCGTGGCTGTCGTCGCCGCCATCGTGCTCTTCGCCTGCTCGCCCGTCGGCACGCTCAACGCCCTGGCGCGCAGCGACACCTTCCGCTTGACGGCGAACCTCGCCTACGGACCCCTGCCCAGAGAAAAGCTCGACATCTACACGCCGACCGTGGCGCCGCCCGCTGCCGGCTGGCCGGTCGTCGTCTTCTTCTACGGCGGCTCGTGGAACAGCGGCGAGCGCGCCGAGTACAAGTTCGTCGGCGAAGCGCTCGCCTCGCGCGGCGTGCTCGCGCTGGTCGCCGACTACCGGCTCTATCCCGAGGTGCGCTATCCGAGCTTTCTCGAAGACAGCGCGCTGGCGCTGGCCTGGGGAGTCGATCATGCGAAGGCGCTCGGCGGCAACCCGCGCCGCGTCTTCGTCATGGGCCACAGCGCCGGCGGTTACAACGCCGCCATGCTCGCGCTCGACCCGCGCTGGCTCGCTGCCACCGGGCACAAGCCGGCCGAGCTCGCCGGCTGGATCGGCCTGGCCGGTCCCTACGAGTTCCTGCCGCTCGGTCCGGAGTCGCCGGCTCGCCCGGTGTTCTTCCATCCCGACTACCCGCCCGGCACGCAGCCGATCGACTACGCCGGCGCGGGCTCGCTGAAGGCCTTTCTCGCTGCGCCGGTAGGCGACAAGGTCGTCAGCCCGCAGCGCAGCACGCTGGCGATGGCGGCGAAGCTGCGCGCCGCCGGCGTTGCGGTCGAGCTGAAGATGTACGACGGCATCAGCCACGCGCTGCTCGCCGGCGCCTTCGCCCGGCCGCTGCGTGGCTTGGCGCCGGTGCTCGACGACGTCACCGCCTGGATCAACGCAAACTGAGCTGGCTCGCGTCGTAGATCGCGAGGTTGGGCGGGCGCGCGGCCAGGCGACCGGCTTCGGCAGCGAAGGCGCGCGATGCCGGCACCTTGAAGTGCGCATCGAGCGCCGCCCGGTCGGACCAGCGCTCGAAGAAGACGAGGCGCAGGTCGTCCTGGGCGTCGACGGCGACACCATGCTCCAGGCAGCCCGGCTCGGCGAGCGAACGCGCGACGTGCTCGAGGCTGGCCAGGCGCAAGGCCTCGAAGGTGTCGGCGCGGGCGGCGATGGAACCGGTGACGATGAGCATGGCGTCGACCTCGTGGGCAGCGATGGGTGGTCATCGTAGCGGCCCGTCGACTGATCCACGTCAAGTCGGCAACTTCGAGAAGCGACGGACAGGCCCTAAGCTTCGGCCATGCCATTTCGACGCCACGCCGAGCGCCACCGCACGGACCGGATCGGCTGGCTGCGCGCCGCCGTGCTCGGCGCCAACGACGGCATCGTCTCCACCGCCAGCCTCGTCGTCGGCGTCGCCGCCGCAAGCGCCAGCCAGAGCAGCGTGCTGCTGACCGGTGTGGCCGGATTGGTCGCCGGCGCGATGTCGATGGCCGCCGGCGAATACGTCTCGGTCCATTCGCAGGCCGACACCGAGAAGGCCGACCTGAGCCGTGAACGCCGCGAACTCGAAAGCGATCCGGCAGCCGAGCTGCGCGAGCTCACGGCCATCTACATGAAGCGCGGACTCGACGCCGGCCTGGCGCACCAGGTGGCCGGGCAACTGACCGTGCACGATGCCCTGGGCGCCCACGCACGCGACGAGCTCGGCATCTCGGCGAGCCTGAGCGCCAATCCGATTCAGGCGGCGCTGGCTTCGGCGGCCAGCTTCGCGGTCGGCGCCGCCTTGCCGCTAGCCGTGACCGCGCTGGCACCCGCGCACGGGCTGATTTTCTGGGTCTCGGGGATGTCGCTCGCCTTCCTGGCTCTGCTCGGCGCCGTCGCCGCGCGCGTCGGCGGCGCCGACCTTTTGACCGGTGCCTGGCGCGTCACATTCTGGGGAGCGCTGGCGATGGCGATCACGGCGGGGGTGGGCTCGCTGTTCGGTGCCGCGATCTGAAGGTCATGCGCTGGAACACGCCGTCCTTGTCGACCAGCAGGTGCTTCAGCGCCCCTGCGATATGGAGGACGAGGAGGACGATCAGCACCCAGATCAGGATCGAATGGACGCCCAGGAAGTTCTCGGCGGTGTCATGGTCGGGCCCGGTCCAGCGCGGCGTGGTGAGGCCGAAGAAGGGGACGCCGCCCTTGCTGTGCGAGGCCCCCAGGTAGCCGGTGAGCGGCATCAGCACGATCAGCAGGTAGATCGCGGCCTGGGTCGCGCCGGCGAGCCAGATCTGCCATCTCGGCAGGCTCGCCGGGAGCGGCTGCGGCGCATGCGTCAGCCGCCAGACAATGCGCGCGGCGACCAGCAGGGCGATGACGATGCCCACCGACATGTGCAGATCGAAATACGTTTCGGCGCCCGGTTCTTTCTCGACCGCCACCATGAAGAAGCCGAGCGGGATCGTGGCGAGGATCAACACCGAGATCGTCCAGTGCAGGACCACGGCGGTGCGGCCGTAGCGCCACGCCGAAGGCGCGGATGCAAGGGCTTCGGGCGGGCGGTTCGTCTCGGTTTTCATGTCGATGGGGGCCGCTGTCTGGCGACCTGAAGTCTGTGCATTGCCGGGCGCCGGCGAGGGCGAGGCGGCGGCGTCATTGTGCGGCGGCGCGACCCCGGGCGGCAGCGCTCCGTGCGCGCCTCGTGCGAAGCAGCCATTTGCGCAGCTCGCTGTGCCAGAGCACGGCAGTGCCCATGGCGACGCAGACCAGCCATTGATCGAGCCGCAAGGGCGAGCTGCCGAATGCGAGGTCGAGGAATCCGAGATGGGTGGATTCCTCGAGAAACTATGCGGCCGGCGCCAGCGGCGCCAGCGTCAGCACGAAGTGCAGCGCGTCCGGGTGGTACGCTTTCGGGTCGACGACAAAGCCGAGCGAGCGCGCCAGCTCGCGCATGGCCTTGTTCTCGCGCAAGACGTCGCCGACCATGCGCTGCGTGCCGCGCCGGGCGAGGTAGTCGATCATTTTCATCATCAGCATCCGTCCGAGGCCGCTGCGCTTCAGGTCGGAGCGGACGACGATCGCGAACTCGGCGTCGACGTTGTCGGGATCGGTGATCGCACGCACCACGCCGAGCGTCTGCATCGCGCCATCGGCCGCGCTCTGCACGACGATGAAGGCCATCTCGCGTGCGTAGTCGATCTGGATCAGGCGCGCCAACTCGCTGCGCGGCAGTTCGCGGCGCACGCTGAAAGAGCGCAGCCGCAGATCCTCCGGCTGCAGTTGCTCGACGAAGCTGCGATGCTGGGCTTCGTCCTCGGGCCGGACCGGCCGCAGCACGATCGTTCCGCCCTGCCAGGCGACGGTCTCCGCGAGCTCCGCCGGATACGGGGCGATCGCGAAATGCGCCGCCCCGGCCGGCGCCTGCCGGCTGACGCGCATGCGCGCGTCGACCGCAATGACGCCGTCGTGATCGGCCCAGAGCGGATTGATGTCGAGCTCGGCCAGCTCGGGCAGATCGGCGAGCATCTGCGACAGTGCCACCAGCACGTCGCAGAGCGCGTCGATGTTTGCCGGCGGATGGTCGCGATAGCCCGCGAGCAGCTTCGCGACGCGGGTTCGCGACACCAGCTCGCGGGCCAGCGTCCGGTTCAGTGGCGGCAGGCCGATCGCGCGGTCGGCGAGCACCTCGACCGCCGTGCCGCCCTGGCCGAACAACAGCACCGGGCCGAACATCGGGTCGATGCTGGCGCCGACGATCAACTCCTGCGCGAAAGGCCGCGCCGCCATCGCCTGGACGGTGAAGCCGGCGATGCGCGCCTCGGGCCGCAGCGCGCGCACGCGCGCCAGCATCTGCTCGGCGGCGCCGCGCAACTCGGCCTCGTTGCGCAGCCCGAGGCAGACACCGCCGACGTCGGACTTGTGGCTGATGTCGGGCGAGCGAATCTTCAGCACCGCGGGATAGCCGTGTTCGCGCGCCGCCGTCGCCGCCGCGTCGGCGCTCGGTCCGGTGGCGAGCGTCGCCACGACCGGGACGCCGTAGGCCTCGAGCAGGGCTTGCGACTCGAAGGCATCGAGCATGTCGCGGCCATCGGCGAGCACGGCGGCGATCGTCGCCCGTGCCGCGGCGATGTCGGGCGGGCCGTTCTCGCTCGCCGTCGGCGCTTCGCTCAGCAAGGCCTGGTTGCGCCGATAGGTGGCCAGCATCGCGAAGGCGCGAACCGCTTCCTCGGGCGTGGCGTAGTCGGCCACGCCGGCCGCTTCGAAGAGTTGTCTGGCCTCCTGGATCGACGCGTCGCCGAGCCAGCAGGCCATGACGCGATCGGTGGCCGGTTGCACGAGCGGCACACAGGCGCGCGCGATGTCGGCGCTGGCAACGATCGCCGTCGGTGCGTGCATGAACAGCAGCGCCCCGCTGCGCCGATCGGCGAGCAGGATCTGCAAAGCATCGACGTAGCGCTGCACCGGAGCGTCGCCGATGATGTCGATCGGATTGGCATGCGACCAGGTCGGCGGCAACACGGCGTCGAGCCGGGTGCGAACGTCTTCGCCCAGGTCGGCGAGCGGCACGCCGGCCAGTGCCGCGGCGTCGGCCGCCATGACACCGGCGCCGCCGCCGTTGGTGAGCACGGTCAGCGTCTCGTCGCGGTTGCGGCCGAAGCGCGACAGCGTCTCCGCTGCCATGAACAGGTCCTGCAGGGTATCGACGCGCAGCATCCCGGCGCGGCGGATGGCGGCGTCGAAGACGATGTCGGAGCCGGCCAATGCGCCGGTGTGCGAGGCCGCCGCCTGCATGCCCTTGCCGGCGCGACCGGCCTTGACGACGATGACCGGCTTGTTGCGCGCCGCGGCGCGCGCCGCCGACATGAACTTGGCCGGCGCCTCGACCGACTCGATGTAGAGCAGGATCGATCGCGTTCTGGCGTCGCTGGCCAGGTAGTCGAGCAGGTCGCCGAAATCGACGTCGGCGTGCTCGCCGAGCGAGATTGCGTGCGAGAAGCCGATGCGCCGCGACTTGGCCCAGTCGAGCACCGCCGTGACCAACGCGCCCGACTGCGAGACGAACGCCAGGTCGCCGGGCAAGGCGTCGGTGTGCGCGAAGCTGGCGTTCAGGCCGGCGTGCGGGCTGAGCAGGCCGAGGCAATTGGGACCGAGCACGCGCAGCAGGTGCGGCCGGGCGGCGCTCAGCGTCGCCTGCTTCTGGGCCGCGCTCAGGCCGGCCGTGACGACGATGGCGGCGTGCGTGCCGAGCCGGCCCAGCTCGTCGATCAGCCCGGCCACGGTGTCCGGCGGCGTGCACACGACGGCCAGCTCGGGCACCTGCGGCAGATCGGCCAGGCGTGTGAAGGCGGTCGCGCCATCGAGCCGCACCGGCCGCAGGTTCACGGCGAAGACCGGCCCGGCGAATGTGCCGCCGCGCAGGTTGTGCCAGACCGTCGCACCGACGCTGGCGGCGCGGTCCGAGGCGCCGACGACGACCACCGACCTGGGCTCGAGCAGGCTTTCGAGGTGACGAACGGTCATGCGGTCGACGACTTCGGCCGCGCCCCGCTTTCCGGTGCCAGCCACCTCAGGAGCAGCGTGTAGGCGACGGCGAGGATGACCGGCCCGACGAAGATGCCGAGCAGGCCGAACGCGACCAGTCCGCCGATGACGCCGATGAAGATCAGGAGAAACGGCAGGTCGGCGCTGCGTCGGACCAGCATCGGGCGCAAGACGGTGTCGATCAGGCTGGCGACCAGCGACCAGACCAGCAGCACGGTGCCCGCGACCGCGCCGCCGCTCCAGTAGACCCAGATCACCGCCGGTACGAGCACGACCAGCATGCCGACCTGGGCCACGCAGAGCATGAACAGCAGTGCCGTAAGCAGGCCGGCGAACGGCACGCCGGCGACCGCCAGGCCGATGCCGCCGAGCACCGACTGGATCGCGGCGGTCAGGCCGACGCCGAGGGCGATGCCGCGGATCGCCTGGCCGGCCAGGAGAACCAGGTCTTCGCCGCCGGCGCCGCCGAGCTTGCGTCCGAAGCGCAGGACGGTCGCCGACGCCCACTCGCCATGCGCATACATGAAGGCCGTGAGCACGAGCGTGAGCAGGAACTGGACGGCGAGATAGCCGAGATTGCCGGCGCGGGCGACGAACCATCCGGTCAGGCTGCCGACGTAGGGCGCGAGCTGCGTCCACACGCCGTCGAGGCCGCTCGCGGCTGCGTCTTTCCAGAGCCCCGCCAAGCGTGGGCCGAGATAGGGAAGGTCGGCGATCCAGGCGGGCGCGAGCGGACTGCGCAAGCCGGCGATGCTTCTTGCGCGCTCGGCGATCTCACCGGCGTTGGCGACGATCGTCCCGGCCGCGAGCAACAGTGGAATGACGAACGCCAGTAGCAGGATCAGGATCATGACCAGGATCGCCAGGCGGCGGCTGCGCCACAGCAGCGCCTGGATGCGCAGCAACATCGGCCAGGTCACCACCGCGATCGTCGTCGCCCAGACTGCCGCGGCGAGGAACGGCCGCACGATCCAGAAGGCGGCGACGATCAGGGTGCCGATGACCAGTGCACCGACCAGGCTGCGCGCGAGGTCGGGTGGGGATCGTGACGCCGGGGACTCGGGCACAGCAGGTGAGCGACGCAAGGGCCAGGCCCTAGCCGTTGGCGACAAACCGGTCGGCGCGCGCCGCCTGCGCGACCTCATCCGGACTCGTCGCGATCAGGTCGATCGGGCGGCCCCGATTCAGCCAGTCGTTCGGCTCGACGAACCAGACAGCCAGACGCCAGCCGTCGAACTGGCTCGCCAACTCATCGAGAACAGGCTTCTGGCATCGGCGCACCGAGAAGTCGCCGAGGTCGAACTGGAACATCGGTATCCAGAAAGTGTGTTGCCACTCTAGTCCGAAAATGCGCCGCGACGCAATGAGCCGGGCCAGGCTCACGAAGTCGCCACCGGCGCGCTCGTCCAGCAGGCGCGCCAGGTCGTCGCCGCGGGCGAGGCCGCCGAGGGCCGAGTAGGCGCTGCGCAGGACGTCGAATGCGGCAAACTCGTCGGCGACCGGGCCGGCGCGATCGAAGTCGCGGATCGCCGGCCCGACGGCGGCCCGGCCTGAGGCGGTGGGCTGCACCAACGATCGTTCATGGTCCGGGTCGACGCGCCTGCGCCAGCGGCCCGTGCCGCGACCTCGACCAGCTCCGGGCGCGTGTTGGCCCGCCTGCGCGACGCCGCTACCATTGCCCACGTTGGGTCGGGGATGCGCATGGGACTTTTTTCGCTGGAACACAGCAAGGCGGCCTACTGGCTGGACTTCGCGGTATACGGAAGCCTGGTGGCGGGACTGGCGGCGCTGCTGCTGTTCGCCACGCCGCGCGCGCAAGGCTGGGAGATCGCCGCCTTCGCCCTGTTCGGCCTGGCCGGCTGGACCGCCATCGAGTACGCGCTGCATCGCTTCATCCTGCACGGCCTTGACCCGTTTCGCCGCTGGCACGCCGAGCACCACCAGCGTCCGCAAGCCCTGATCTGCGCGCCGACCCTGTTCAGCGCCTCGCTGATCGCGGTCCTGATCTTCCTGCCGGCCCTGCTGCTCGGCGGCGTCTGGCGCGCCTGCGCCATCACCCTCGGCGTCCTCGCCGGCTACCTGGCCTACGCGATCACGCACCACGCCACCCATCACTGGCGCGCCGACAACGCCTGGCTGCGCCGCGTCAAGGTCAACCACGCGCGGCACCACCACGGGTCGCTGCCGCCAGGCGCCTACGGTGTAACCAGCGCCTTCTGGGACCACGTGTTCCGCAGCAGCCCGCGCACGCGCACGCGCACCCGCTGAAGGCGGCGCCGCGCCGCTAGGCTGCGAAGGGCAGGCGGTACAACCAGAGCGCGCGGCCGTCGGTGCAGACGAACACCTTGGCCGGCCGCTGCGACGCGATCTCGAACTCGAGGCTGGCCAGCCAGCTGCCGGGACGCATTTCGCGGCCTGCCTTGTCGGCGGCATGCTGCATGCTCTCGGGGCGCTGGAAGACGTAGACCAGATCGAAGGCCGACCAGTCGGCCGACCACATGTCGCCGCGCCGCACGGTCGCGTCAGGGCAGCGCAGCGCGCAAGCAAAGCGCAGCGGCCGGCTCCACTCGATACCGGCGAGCCTGGCCCGCGGCAACTCGCGACGCAACTCGATCAGGGCGTCGCCCAGGCCGCAGCCGGCGTCGAGAACGCGTGGCGCGTCGGGCAGCGCCAGTTGCGCGGCGAGACCGCGCAATGCGCCCCTGGGCGTCGGAAACACCGGCGCGTCGCGCCAGGCATTGATCGGATAGAGGAGCAGCAGCGCGACCAGCGGCGCCAGCCAGGCCCAGGCCGGCATCGCACCCGCGAGACCCGACGCGGCGAGCGAGAGCGGAAAGCCGGCGCCGATGAAGATGCGGCGCCACGGCGTCGAGCCGGCGACGGCGAGCGCCGCGCCGAGCAAGGCGGCGAGTGCCGCGGCCACCTGCGGCGGGGCGGCCTGCGCGCTCAGGGCGATGAAGACGGCCCAGCACACGGCCCAGGCGAGCAGCGCCGGCAGCGGCCAGCGAGTGCTGGTCATCCTGAGCGCAGCGAAGGATCTCATCGTGACGCCGGGATCCTTCGCTGCGCTGGATGACAGGAAGCGTTGTTCGCGGCGATCAGTAGTCGCGCAGCTTGACGCGCAGGCGGGCGATCGACTGGCTGTGCAGCTGGCAGACGCGCGACTCGGTCACCTTCAGCACCGCCGCGATCTCCTTCAGGTTCATGTCGTGCTCGTAGTACATGCTCATCAC
>JANXXS010000044.1 GCA_025350505.1 Burkholderiales bacterium | reverse complement strand
CTCGCCGACCTCTATCGCGAGCGGACGGCTGCAAGCGCAGTCTCCTTCTCGCTGGAAGCCCAGCTTCCGGCGAGCTGCTGGGTCATGGGCGACGCGGCGCGGGTCCGGCAAGTGCTGCACAACCTCTTGGGCAACGCCGTGAAATTCACCAAGCAGGGCTGGATCAAGCTTGCGGTCTCGCGCGGCGCTCAGGGCCAAACCCGGTTCATCGTCACGGACACCGGCCCGGGGATCTCCGCGGAAGATCAAGTCAGAATCTTCAAGGCCTTCGCTCAAACGGCTTCAGTCGCGATGCAGCCTGATGTCGGCACCGGACTGGGACTGACCATCTCGCGCGAGCTGGCGCAGGCCATGGCAGGCGCGGTGACGGTCGAAAGCGTCGTCGGCGTCGGATCAAAATTCGAATTCATGGCCTCGCTGCGGGCGGCCGACGCTCCGGTCGTGGACGAGGACGCCCGAATGCAGGCTGCCAATTCGGCAACAGCGCCGCACAGGTTCGCGGGCTATCGCGTGCTCTTGGCCGAGGACAACGACGTGAACGCGCTGATCGCAGAGGCCGCTCTGCAGCACTTGGGGATCGAGGTCTGCCGGGTGAGCAGCGGCGGCGACGCGGTAGCGCAAGCACTAGGACCCCAGAGACCTCATGCGGTTCTGATGGATCTGCGCATGCCGGATCTCGATGGTCTGGCCGCCACCCGGGAAATCAGAGCGAAAGAGGCGGCCGCGCGGATCTCTCGTGTACCGATCGTCGCCCTGACAGCCAATTCCAGCCGTGACGATGTGGTTTCATGCGAGGCTGCAGGCATGGACGGATTTCTGAGCAAACCGTTCAGCGAGGAAGGACTCGTCAGAGTACTTGCCGCCCATCTCGGGCCGGGCATCCCGCTCCTGGCCGACGAGAACGACGATCTAAGCGGTGGCCACGAGGCTCAGCCGTGGGGCGGGCAGACCGGTGCGCTGCATTGACGGGATGACGATGTCCGGATGCTCCGTTTCGACCATGAAGCGCAGCAGCCGGTGCCGCGCCTCGTACCAGTCCCGGGCCGCCGACAGCACGTTGAATACGAAGATCCGGTGCGGCAGGGTCCAGCCGTGCCCAAGCGGCACGAGCCGCTGATCCGGGTACATGTCCTTCGCCCCGAGGTATTCGTACTGCTTGATGAGCGCCGGCTTGCGCGCTCCGATGAGTAGCCACTCGACGCTGTCCTGCAGGCAGATCCGGTAGCCCGCCTTCCAGAGCGCCGGCTTCACCAGCGGATCGGCGCCGGGAGCTACGACGAGGCGCGTCATTTCGCCGCGCCTGCTGCCTGCCATCCAGCCGGGTACCTCGAGGAAGTCTTCGATTTCGAGCGTGTCACCCTGCGTGTTCACGACCACCCGCATCGTTCCGATGGGCTCTCCGGACCCTTTGTCTTCGCATAGGAGCACCGTTGTCGAAGCCGAGCGGTCGATCGCGTCGGGTTGCTCCATGAGCTGCCGCAACTGGGGGGCGTGGCGCCCATAGCCTCTGGCGCGCAACTCGCAGGCTCTCTCCAGATCCTCGTCTGTTTGGACCTTTCGCACAGTGAAGCTCAGTGTGTCGAAAGAGCTGATGGTCATCCAATCCTCACCAAGCAACCGGGGTGGCGCATGTTCATGGTACTTTTGAAAGTCGACCCGGTCGACCCCTCGGACACCTATGCCGAAGCCCGCCGATGCGAATCCCGCAGCGGCGGCCCGTCCGTCGTGAGTAGCAGTAGCTGCCGCCGACTGTGATCGCACGCCCCTGGCCGGCGCCGGTGGGCGGTGGATTCAAGGCGCCGGCAGGTAGCGCACGGCCAGCACGCCGTTGATCGCCGCGATGGCCGATTGCACCTCGGCGAGCACCGGGCTATCCACATCGACCAGGGTGTAAGCCATGCCGCCGCGCGACTTGTTGACCATGTTGTGGATGTTCAATCCCGCCTTGGCCATCGCGGTGGAAATCTGGCCAAGCATGTTGGGAACGTTGGCGTTGGCGATCGCCACGCGGTACGCCGATTCGCGCCCCATGCTCACGTTCGGAAAGTTCACGGCGTTGGCGAGGTTGCCGTGCTCGAGGTAGTCGCGCACCTGGTTGACGACCATCACCGCGCAGTTGTCTTCGGCTTCACGGGTGGAAGCGCCCAGGTGCGGCAGGGCGATCACCCTCGCGTGCCCGTGGAGGGCAGCGCCCGGGAAGTCGCAGACGTACTGGCCGAGCCGCTCGGCGGCGAACGCGTCGAGCACCGCGCTGTCGCTGACCACGCCTTCTCGGCTGAAGTTCAGGAGCACTGCGCCCGGCCGCATCAGGCCGATGTTGGCGTCGTTGACGAGATGGCGCGTGGCCTCGAGCAGCGGCACGTGCAAGGTGACGAACTGCGCCTGCTTGAGCACGTCGTTGACGCTGCCCGCGCGCCGCACCTGCGAGGGCAGGCTCCAGGCCGCATCGACCGTGATCTCGGGGTCGAAGCCGAGCACGTTCATGCCCAGCTTGATGGCGGCACCGGCCACCAGGCAGCCGATCTTGCCCAAGCCGATGATGCCCAGCGTTTGGCCCTCCAGCTCGTAGCCGGCGAAGGCCGTCTTGCCGTCTTCCACCGTCTTGTCGAGGTCAGGCACCGCGGTGTCGAGGGCGGCGACGAAGCGCAGCGCCGGCGCGATCTGGCGCGCCGCCATCAACATGCCGGCGAGCACCAGCTCCTTGACCGCGTTGGCGTTGGCGCCGGGCGCGTTGAACACCGGCACGCCGCGTTGGCTCATCGCCTCGACGGGGATGTTGTTGGTGCCGGCGCCGGCGCGGCCGATCGCGCGCACGCTGGCGGGGATCGACATCGCGTGCAGATCGGCCGACCGCACCAGGATGGCCACCGGCTCGGCCACGTCCTTGCCGACGTGATAGGTCTCCGCCGGCAGCCGCGACAGGCCCGCGACGGAGATCTGGTTGACCACCAGCACACCGAGCCGCTCAGACATGCTGCGCCTCGAACTCCTTCATGTACGCGACCAGCGCCTGCACGCCCTCGATCGGCATCGCGTTGTAGATCGACGCGCGCATGCCGCCCACCGAGCGGTGTCCCTTCAGCTGCGCCATGCCGCGCGCTTGCGCCCCGCTCAGGAACGCGTCGTCGAGCGCCTCGTCCTTCAGCCGGAAGGGCACGTTCATCAGCGAGCGATCGGCGCGCGCCACCGGGTTGCTGTAGAGGGCGCTCTGTTCGAGGTAGTCATACAACACCGCCGCCTTGGCACGGTTGCGCTCGGCCATCGCGGCCAGCCCGCCACGTGCCTTGATCCAGTGAAACACGAGCCCGGCGATATAGATCGCATAGGTCGGCGGGGTGTTGAGCATCGAGTCGCTGTCGGCCTGCTGCTTGTAGTCGAAAGCCGAGGGCGTGAACGGATGCGCCTGGCCAATCAGGTCCTCGCGAACGATCACGATGGTGAGTCCGGCCGGGCCGATGTTCTTCTGCGCGCCGGCGTAGATCAAGCCGTACCTGGCCACGTCGATCGGTCGCGAGAGGATGTTGCTCGACATGTCGGCGACCAGCGGCACGCTCCCCGTATCGGGCGTGAAGTGATACTCCACGCCGCCGATGGTCTCGTTCGAGCAGATGTGCACATAGGCGGCGTCGGGGTCGAGTCGCCAGCTTTCGCGCGGCGGCACACACGTGAAACGGCTGGCCTCGGCGCTCGCGGCGACATTGACCTTGGCGTATCGCTTCGCCTCTGCGATGGACTTCTTCGACCACTCGCCGGTGTGGATGTAGTCTGCGCTGGCCTTGCCGCGCAGCAGGTTCATCGGCACGATGGCATTCTCGCCAATCGCGCCGCCCTGCATGAAGAGCACCTTGTAGTTCTTCGGGATCGCCAGCAGCTCGCGCAGCAGTGACTCGGCCTCGGCGTGGATGGCGATGAATTCCTTGCCGCGATGGCTCATCTCCATCACGGACATGCCGCTGCCGTGCCAGTCGGGCATCTCCTCGGCAGCCTCGCGCAACACGGATTCGGGCAGGACCGCCGGGCCGGCGCTGAAGTTGATGACACGAGACATTGCAAAGGGCTCCGGGGAGTCGAGAAGGGATGAAGTCTTCCGACCATACACCTGCCGTCGCCGTCGGCGCTGCAACCCCGCGCCTAGAACACCCGTAGCTCCGGCACAGCCGTCACGAACCGTCCTCCCCAGCCGCGCACCGCCGCCTGGTCAGCCGCGATCTCCCCGCGCAGATTCCAAGGCAGGATCAGCACGAAGTCCGGGCAATGCGCCTTCAGCGCCTCCGGTGCGAGCACCGGGATGCGCGAGCCGGGCAGGAAGCGCCCCTGCTTGTGCGGCGACGCGTCGACGACGAAGGGCAGCAGGTCGGGCCGCACGCCGGCGTAGTTGAGCAAGGTGTTGCCCTTGGCCGCGGCGCCGTAGCCGGCCACTGTCTTGCCGGCGCGCTTCTGTTCGATGAGGAAGGCGAGCAGTTCGTTCTTGATCGTGTCGACGCGCGCCTGCAGGCCGCGATAGAAGGAGGCGCCGCGCATGCCGGCGGCGTCTTCCTCGAGCAGCATGCCGGCGACGCTGGCCTCGACCGGCCGCGGATTGGCCTGGTGCTGGGCCCACACGCGCAGCGAGCCGCCGTGCGTCGGCAAGGCTTCGACGTCCCACACGCCGAGACCCTGCATCGCGAAGATGCGTTGCACCGCGTGCAGCGACAGGTACGAGAAGTGCTCGTGATAGATCGTGTCGAACTGGCCGTGTCGCACCAGCTGCAGCAGGTGCGGGAACTCCACCGTCACCGTGCCGCCGGGCGCCAGCGCCTCGCGCAAGCCGCCGACGAAGTCGTTGATGTCGGGCACGTGCGCGAGCACGTTGTTGCCGAGCACGAGGTCGGCCTTCTTGCGCGCGGCAGCGAAGCGCTGCGCGAAGGCGGTGCCGAAGAACTCGCCGATCGTCTCGATGCCCTTGGCGCGCGCCGCTTCGGCGGTGCCCGCGGTCGGCTCGATGCCGACGCAGGGAATGCCGCGCTCGGCGACGTACTGCAGCAGGTAGCCGTCGTTGGAGGCGACTTCCACAACGAGCGAGTCGCGGTTCAGCGACAAACGCTCGGCGACCTGCTCTACATAGCGGTGCGCGTGCGCCAGCCACGAGCTGGAATAAGACGAGAAGTAGACGTAGTCGTTCGAGAACAACGCATCGTGGCGCTGCAGCTCGTCGACCTGCACCAGCCGGCACTCGGGGCAGGTCAAGACCTTGAGCGGAAAGTGCGCCTCGGCGCGGCCGAGGTCTTCGGCGCGGAGGAAGGCGTTCGATGGCGGCGCCGCGCCGAGGTCGATGAAGACGTCGCGCGTCTCGTCGAGCGCCGTCGCGCAATGGCGGCACTTCATGCGCGCTCCGCCTCGAAGCCACTGCCGATCAGACGGAATCCGCGGTCGCGCGGCGAGAGGGCAGCGACCGGCTCGGGCCAGGCGATGGCCAGGCTCGGGTCGTCGTGACGCACGCCGTCTTCGCGCTCCGGTGCATAGGCTTCGGTGTGCTGATAGAGCAGCTCGCAGCGGTCGGCCAGCGCCTGGAAGCCGTGTGCGCAACCGGGCGGGATCAGGATCTGATGCGGGTTGTCTTCGGAAAGCTCGACCGCGTGCCAGCGTCCGAAGGTCGCCGAGCCTTCGCGCAGGTCGGCGGCGACGTCGAAAACACGGCCGCGCAGGCAGCGGATCAGCTTCCACTCGGCCGAAGGCGCGCGCTGGAAGTGCATGCCGCGGACCGTTCCGCGCTTCTGCGTGATCGAGTGGTTGACCTGGACGAAGCGAAGATCGGGGGCGACGCGCTCGAAGGCCTGGGCGCAGAAGACGCGGGTCAGGCTGCCGCGCTCGTCGGCACGCGGCGCGGTCTCGATCTCCCAGAGCCCCGCGATCGGCGTCGCCGCGAACTTCATGCGGCTTCGGCCATGCGTGCCGGCGCCCAGCCGAGGCCGGCCTGGCGTGCGTCGGCGACGTAGCGGGTCAGGTCATCGTGGCTTTTCAAGACGCCTTCTTCGTGCTGGCGCCGATACCAGAACGCCGTGCGCTCGATGGCCTGCTCCGCGTCCCACACCGGTCGCCAGCCGAGGCGCTCTTTCGCCTTGCCGGCATCGAGATGGAGCAGCCCGGCTTCGTGCGGCTGCGGCGTGCGATCGACCTCGCCGCGCACCGCCGGCCAGCGCCGCGCGAAAGCGACGATGACCTGCGCCACGCTGAGCTGGCCCGAGGCGTCGGGGCCGAAGTTCCAGGCTTCGGCCGCGGCGCGCGGGTCGGCAAGCAGGAATTCACCGAGCATCAGATAGCCCGCGAGCGGCTCCAGCACGTGCTGCCACGGCCGCGTCGAGAGCGGGTTGCGGATCGAAACCGCCTTGCCGGTGGTGGCAGAGCGCACGAGATCGGGAACGAGCCGGTCCTCGCTCCAGTCGCCGCCGCCGATGACGTTGCCGGCGCGCGCCGTGGCCAGCGCCACCGCGTGGCCGTCGCCGTCGCCCCCGGCGAGAAAGCTGCTGCGGTAGCTGGCCGAGACGATCTCGGCACAGGCCTTGGAGGCGCTGTAGGGATCGTGGCCACCGAGCGCGTCGTCCTCGCGGTAACCTGCTCGCGTCTCGCGATTGAGATAGCACTTGTCGCTGGTGGCGTTGACGACGACCTTCACGCTCGGCGTCTGGCGCACCGCCTCGAGCAGACGGACCAGGCCCATGACGTTGACGTCGAAGGTGGCGGCCGGCTCGCGATAGCTGCGCCGCACCAGCGGCTGGGCGGCGAGGTGAAAAACGATCTCGGGCTGGTAGCAGGCGAGCGCCGCGCGCACCGCCGCGGCGTTGCGCAGGTCGATGAGGGCCTCGTCCATGGCCAGGCCGAGCAGGCGCAGGTGGTTCGGGCCTTCTTCGGGTGGCAGGGCCAGCCCGCAGACGTCGGCGCCGAGCGCCTGCAGCCAGAGCGCCAGCCACGAGCCCTTGAAGCCGGTGTGGCCGGTGACGAGCACGCGGCGGCCGAGATAGGCGCCTGAAAACAGGTCGTCGAAGGGACCTTGCAGGCTCAGCGCGGCGAAGGGCGCATCACGCTTCACGACCAGACCTTCCAGGGTGCCGCGCCGGACTGCCAGAGCTCCTCGAGCCGCATCTTGTCGCGCAGCGTGTCCATCGGCTGCCAGAAGCCGCGATGCGTGAAGGCCGAGAGCTGGCCGTCCTTCGCCAGCTGCTCCATCGGCCCGCGCTCCCAGACCGTGGCGTCGTCTTCGATGTGCTTCAACACCTCGGGCTCGAGCACGAAGAAGCCGCCGTTGATCCAGCTGCCGTCGCCCTGAGGCTTTTCCTCGAAGCGGGTGATGCGCTTGTCGACGATGTCGAGCGCGCCGAATCGGCCCGCAGGCTGCACCGCCGTCAAGGTGGCGAGGCGCTTCTGCTCGCGATGAAACGCGATCGAAGCGCCGATGTCGACGTTGGACAGGCCGTCGCCGTAGGTGAAGCAGAAGGTGCCGTCGTCGAGGTAGTCGCGCACGCGGCGCAGCCGCCCTCCCGTCTGCGTCTGCTCGCCGGTGTCGACCAGGGTCACGCGCCAGGGCTCGCAGTGACGATGGCAGACCTCCATCCGGTTCTCGGCCAGGTCGAAGGTGACGTCGGACATGTGCAGGAAGTAGTTGGCGAAGTACTCCTTCACCAGGTAGCCGCGATAGCCGAGGCAGATCACGAACTCGTTGATGCCGTGGTGCGAGTAGTTCTTGAGGATGTGCCAGAGCACCGGCTTGCCGCCGATCTCGACC
>JANXXS010000021.1 GCA_025350505.1 Burkholderiales bacterium | reverse complement strand
GTGATGATGGCGATCGAGCGCATCGGCGCCAGCGTCGTCGCGCAGACCGGCATGATCGGGCCGCTCTCGACGATCCTGATGGGCGTCGTCATCCTCGGCGAGCCGTTCACCGGCTGGATCGTCGCCGGCACCGTGCTCGTGCTCTCGGGAATCTGGTTGCTGACCAAGTGGAGGTAGGAATGGATCTGGGCATCGAAGGCAAATGGGCGCTCGTCTGCGCCGCGAGCAAGGGACTCGGCAAAGGCTGCGCCACGGCGCTGGTGAAGGAAGGCGTCAACGTCGTCATCACGGCGCGTGGCGCCGAGGTGCTGGAGGCGACTGCGGCCGAGCTGCGCAAGCTCGGGCGTGGCGAGGTGCGCACGGTGGCCGGCGACATCACGACCGCGGCCGGCCGCGCCGCCGCGCTCGCCGCCTGCCCGCAGGTCGACATCCTCGTCAACAACGCCGGCGGCCCGCCGCCCGGCGACTTTCGGCAGTGGGACCGCGACGCCTGGATCAAGGCCATCGACGCCAACATGCTGACGCCGATCGAGCTGATCAAGGCGACCGTAGACGCCATGGCCGAGCGCGGCTACGGCCGCGTCGTCAACATCACGTCGAGCTCGGTGAAGGCGCCGATCGACGTGCTGGGCCTGTCGAACGGCGCGCGCAGCGGGCTCACCGGCTTCATCGCCGGCCTGGCGCGCACCGGCATCGCGGCGCGCGGCGTCACCATCAACGGCCTGCTGCCTGGCGTGTTCGACACCGACCGCATCCGCACGGTGTCGGCGGCGACCGCGGCGCGCGAAGGCAAGACGCTGGAGCAGGTCGCCGAAGGGCGGCAGCGCGCGATCCCGGCGCGGCGCTACGGCACGCCCGAGGAGTTCGGCTCGATCTGCGCCTTTCTCTGCAGCGTGCACGCCGCCTACATCACCGGGCAGAACCTGCTTGCCGATGGCGGCGCCTATCCCGGCACCTACTGACGCTGTCACCCTGAGCGCAGCGAAGGGTCTCGTCGCGGCGCGAAATCCTTCGCTCCGCTCAGGATGACAACGTCGGCATGTCCGCGCCGCAGTTCCAGCATTGCTCGAACGGCCCTTTGATCACCTCGTGGCACTGCGGGCAGGCCCAGTGCCGGTGCGGCGGATGGCGCAGCTCGTGGAGCAGGCTGCGCGCGCTCTCGAGCTCGTCGTCGTCGCTGATCCAGACCTCGGGCAGCGCCTGATCCGGCGGCAGCTCGCCGGCGATGCTGCTCGCGTACTTGCGCTGCACCGTCGCCTCGACGCCGGCATGGCACAGCATGTCGGCCCAGAGCGTGGCGATCGCCAGGTTCGGTGCGCGGGTCAGGCGCTTCATCGCGGCGTGCGGTACGGACTCATGGGCTCTGGCACGATAGCGCACCTGCTTCCCGCGAGTACACCATGACCACGACCCTGAGCCCGACGATCCGCATCGAGAAAGCCGGCGGCCCCGAGGAGATGCATCTCGTCGACCTGCCCGTCGGCGAACCAGGCCCGGGCGAGATCCGCATCCGCCATCACGCCTCCGGCCTCAACTACATCGACGTCTACCAGCGCTCGGGCGTCTATCCGCTGCCGATGCCGCTTTCGCTCGGCAACGAGGGCGCCGGCGTGGTCGAAGCGGTCGGTGCCGGCGTCACGCATCTGCAGGCCGGCGACCGCGCCGCCTACTGCGGCGGCGCGCCGGGCAGCTATTCGCTGGCGCGCGTCATGGCGGCGAAGAACGTCGTCAAGCTTCCGGATGCGATCTCGTTCGAGACCGGCGCGGCGATGATGTTGAAGGGACTCACCGCGCAGTACCTGCTCAAGCGCACGCGGCCGCAGGAGGGCTTGCAGGCGGGCGACTTCATCGTCTTTCACGCCGCCGCCGGCGGCGTCGGCCTGATCGCCTGCCAATGGGCGAAGGCGCTCGGCTTCAAGCTCATCGGCACGGCCGGCAGCGAAGAGAAATGCGCGCTGGCGCGCGCCAACGGCGCCGCCTTCACGATCAACTACCGGACCGAGGACTTCGCGGCCCGCGTCAAGGAGATCACCGAGGGCAAGGGCGTCAAGGTCGTCTACGACTCGATCGGCAAGGACACCTGGGACAAGTCGCTCGACTGCCTGCGGCCGTTCGGCCTGATGGCGAGCTTCGGCAACGCCTCGGGCGTCGTGCCGCCGTTCGCGCCCGGCATCCTCGGCGCGAAAGGCTCGCTCTACCTGACGCGGCAGACACTGTTCACCCACACCGCGACGCGCGAGGCGATGCAGGCGATGTCGGACGACCTGTTCTCGGTCGTGCAGAGCGGCCAGGTGAAGATCCACATCGAGCAGCACTACGCGCTGGCCGACGCGGCGCAGGCGCACCGCGACCTCGAGGCGCGCAAGACCACCGGCTCGAGCGTCCTCATTCCTTGAAGGAGGCGCGATGCTGACGCTGTTCGGCACGCAAGGCTCGGGCTCCGCCGCCGCCGAAGCGGCACTCGACGTCGCGGGCCTCGACTATCGCAAGGTCGACGCCGCGTCGTGGAAGCCTTCGCCCGGCCTCGAAGAGCTGAAGCGGGTCAATCCGCTGGCGCAGATCCCGACCCTCGTGCTCGACGACGGCAGCGTGCTCAGCGAGAGCGCGGCGATCCTCGTGCACCTGGGCCTCACCTATCCCGAGAGCGGCCTCGTCGCCACCGATCCGTCGCGGCGCGCGCAGCAGATCCGCGGCCTCGTCTACGTCGCCGCCAACTGCTACGCCGGCATCGGCATCCTCGACTATCCCGACCGCTGGTACCCCGAGCCGGACGACGCGGTCAAGCAGGCGATGCAGGCGCGCGGCAAGGCGCGGCTGCACGAGCTGTGGGAAATCTTCGTCGACCAGTTTCCGGCCACGCCGTGGCTCTCGGGCGACCGCCTCGGCGCGCTCGACATCCTGGCCGCGACGGTCTCGATGTGGAGCGGCGCGCGCAAGGCGCTGGCCGCGTCGCGGCCGGAGTTCTCGGCCTTGCTGGCGCGCATCGAGGCCGATCCGCGCGTCGCCGCGGTCTGGACGCGGCACTGGCCGAAGAAATGATCGCGGCGTGCGAGCGGCGGCCGGCTTTCTTCTCGTCGCCTGCTCTCTGACGGCGACGCCGGCGCGCGCCGCCGCCGAGGCCGAGCTGATCGACCTCATCAACGAATACCGGTCGGCGCCGCGCGAATGCGAAGGCCGGCGCCAGCCGATCGCCGCGCCGCTCGCGCCATCGCCGGCATTGGCTGCCGTCGATCCCGGCCGCGACGGCCGCTTCGGCGAAGCGCTGAAGGCGAGCGGCTATCGCGCCGCCGCCGCGACCTCGATCCTCTTCGCCGGCCCCGGCAACGCGGCCGAGATCCGCCGACTCATCGAAGCGCGCTATTGCCGCACCCTGCTCGACCCGCGCTATTCGCAAATCGGCGTGGCGCGCTCGGGGAGCCCGTGGCGCATCAACCTGGCGCGGCCACTCGTGCCCGAAGGACTCGGCGACTGGCGCGAGGCCGGCCAGGCGGTGCTTCGTCTCGTCAACCTGGCGCGCGCGCAGCCGCGTGCCTGCGGCGACGAGCGCTTCGAGCGCGCGCGGCCGCTCGCCTGGAACGAAGCGCTGGCCGAGGCGGCGCTGGTGCACAGCCGCGACATGGCGAGCCGCGACTACTTCAGCCACGCCGATCCGTCGGGCGCCTCGGTGCGCCAGCGCGTCGCCAGCGCCGGCTATCGATGGCGCCATGTCGGCGAGAACATCGCCGCCGGCCTCGGCTCGCCGGAGCAGGTCCTGGCCGGCTGGCTGGCCAGCCCCGGCCACTGCGCCAACCTGATGTCGCCCGACTTCGTCGACATGGGCGCGGCCTACGCCGTCGAGGCGTCGAGCAAGCTCGACATCTACTGGACGCAGACCTTCGGCGCGCGTTGAGCAGCGCGCGCCGTATGGCCTCAGCGGCCGCGGCGCACGCGCAGCAGCTCGTCGAGCACGAGCAGGACGGCGCCGACGGTGATGGCGCTGTCGGCAACGTTGAACGACGGGAAGTAGGCGCTGTTCCAGTGGAATTGGAGGAAGTCGACGACGTGCCCGTGCAGCACCCTGTCGATGACGTTGCCGAGCGCGCCGCCGAGGATCAGCGCCAGCGCCCAGCCGAACAGGCGCTGGCCGCCGTGGCGCGCCAGCAGCCAGACGATGACGACGGCGGCCACCCCGCCCAGGCCGATGAAGAACCAGCGCTGCCAGCCGTCGGCGCCGGCGAGGAACGAGAACGCGGCGCCGGTGTTGTGCGCGCGCACGAGGTTGAAGAACGGGGTCAGGGTGCGGCTGTCGTTGAGCTCGAAAGTACGGCTGATCAGCGTCTTCGTCAGCTGGTCGAGCAGGATGACGGCCAGCGCGATGCCGAGCCAGAGCCAGATCGATGGCGAACGCTTCGCCGCCATCAGGCGAGCTCCCTCGGTTCGCCGGCGCCGAACAGGTTGCTGGTGCAGCGGCCGCAGATCGTCGGATGCCGCGCGTCGATGCCGACGTCGCTGCGGTAGTGCCAGCAGCGCTCGCACTTGGTGGCCGCGCTCGGCGCCACGTGGACGAAGAACTCGCTGCCATCGGCGGTGTCGCCGGCCGACTCGACACGGGCCGCCGAAGTGATGAGCACGAAGCGAAGGTCGTCGCCGAGCGTGGCCAGCTCGGCCATGCGCTTCGGACCGGCCTTGATGGTGACCTCAGCCTGCAGCGACGAGCCGAGCCTGCCTTCGGCGCGCAGCAGCTCGATCTGCCGGTTCGATTCGGCGCGCACCTCGGCGATGCGCTTCCAGCGGCCGAGCAACGCCTCGTCGTGCCAGGGCCGCACATCGACATAGGTCTCGACGAAGATCGACGGCGAGCCCTTCGGGCCGGCCGGGCGCTGGGCCGCTCCCGAGCCCGGCCCCGCCCCCTCGGGGGGCAGCGCAGCGGCGTCAGCCGCAAGCGTGGGGGCACCGATCACTTTCCAGGCTTCTTCGGCGGTGAAGCTCAGCATCGGCGCCATCCAGCGCAGCATCGCCTGGGCGATCCGGGCCAGCGCGGTCTGCGCCGAGCGGCGCGCCCGCGACTTCGGCGCCGTCGTGTAGAGGCGGTCCTTCAGGATGTCGAGGTAGAACGCGCCGAGGTCTTCGGAACAGAAGACCTGCAGCTTGGCGACGACAGGGTGGAATTCGTACGACCCGTAGTGGCCGCCGACGAAGACGCCGCGCGCATCGTCGAAGCTGCCGACGATCTCGGCCTGCAGCGCGGCGCTGCGCGCCAGCGCCCAGCGATCGATCTCCAACATCTGGTCGAGCGGCACCGTGTCGCTCGCGGCGTCGAAGTCGCTCGTGTTCGCGAGCAGGAAGCGCAGCGTGTTGCGGATGCGGCGGTAGGCGTCGACGACGCGGGCCAGGATCTTGTCGTCGATGGCGAGGTCGCCGGAATAGTCGGTCGAGGCGCACCACAGGCGGATGATCTCGGCACCGAGCTTGTCGGTGGTCTCGCGCAGGCCGATGAAGTTGCCCAGGCTCTTGCTCATCTTGCGGCCGGAGCCGTCGACGGTGAAGCCGTGCGTGAGCAGGCCCCGATAGGGCGCGTGGCCTTCCATCGCGCAGGCGATGAGCAGCGACGAATGGAACCAGCCGCGGTGCTGGTCGTGGCCTTCGAGGTAGAGGTCGGCCTCGGGGCTCTTGCCGTCGTCGTCGGGATTCGTCGTGCCCGGATGGCTGCCGCGCAGCACGTGGAAGAAGGTCGAGCCGGAGTCGAACCAGACGTCGAGGATGTCGTTGCTCTTGGCGTATTGCGCGGCCGAAAGCTCGCCCTCGGCGCCGATCACGTCTTCGGCCGAGAGCCGAGACCAGGCCTCGACGCCGCCTGCTTCGACGATCGCCGCCGCACGGTCG
>JANXXS010000426.1 GCA_025350505.1 Burkholderiales bacterium | reverse complement strand
GGCGAATGGATCGAGCGCAACAGCGCCCTCCAGCTTCAGGAGAAGGCGCGATGAAAAGCATGTGGGAGAAACCGATGATGGCGTGGCGCTCGCGACTTTTGGCATTCACGCTGGTGGCCGCCGCCGCAGGCCCGGCCTGGGCGCAAAACACCATCCAGGCCATCAACAGCTCGCAGCAGGCCGGCTCGGAAGTCATTCGTGTCGAGCTGAGCGAGGTGCTCGGCGCCGTGCCGGCCGGCTTCACGGTGCAAGCCCCGCCGCGCATCGCCATCGACCTGCCCGGCGTGACCAGCGCGCTCGGCAAGTCCACGGTCGAGATCAACCAGGGCAACCTGCGCTCGGTGAGCGTGGCGCAGTCGGGTGAGCGCACGCGTCTCGTCCTCAACCTCAAGCAGCCCGCGGGCTACCGTGCGCAGATCGAAGGCAAGGTGCTCATCGTCACGCTCGAGAACACCGTGCCTGCGACCCTGGCCAGTTCGGGTGGCCAGACGACGAAGTTCGCGGAGAGCCTGAACCGCAACCAGCTGCCGCTGAAGGACATCGACTTCCGGCGCGGCGCCGACGGCGCCGGCCGCGTCGTCGTCGAGCTGCCGAACAACCAGGTCGGGGTCGACATCCGCCAGCAGGGCACCGGTCTCGTGGTCGAGTTTCTGCGCTCCAGCCTGCCCGACAGCCTGCGCCGCCGCCTCGACGTCACCGATTTCGGTACGCCGGTACAAGCCATCACGACGACGCAGGTCGGCGATCGGGTGCGCATGGTCGTCGAGCCGCGCGGCAGCTGGGAGCACAGCGCCTACCAGAGCGACAACCAGTTCGTGCTCGAGGTGCGCTCGCAGAAGATCGATCCGAACAAGCTCGTGCAGGGCGCTGGTTACGCGGGCGAGAAGCTCTCGCTCAACTTCCAGAACATCGAGGTTCGCGCCCTCCTGCAGGTGATCGCCGACTTCACCAACTTCAACGTCGTCACCAGCGATACCGTCACCGGCAACGTGACGCTGCGCCTCAAGGACGTGCCCTGGGACCAGGCGCTCGACATCATCCTGCAGGCCAAGAACCTGGGCCTGCGCAAGTCGGGCAACGTCATCCTGATCGCACCCAAGGACGAGCTCAACGCCAAGGAAAAGATCGAGCTCGAGGCCAAGCAGCAGATCGCCGCGCTCGAGCCGCTGCGCACGCAGTCGTTCCAGCTCAACTACGCCAAGGCCGAAGACATCGCCAAGGGCCTGACCGGGCAGTCCCAGGGCAGCGGCAGCGGCACGGCCTCGCGCATTCTCTCGACGCGCGGCAGCGTCGTCTCGGAAATGCGGACCAACCAGCTGTTCGTCAGCGACATCCCGTCCAAGCTCGAGGAGATCCAGTCGCTGATCGCCAAGATCGACATCCCGGTGCGCCAGGTGCTGATCGAGTCACGCCTGGTCATCGCCGACGAATCGTTCGGGCGCTCGCTCGGGGTGCGCCTCGGCGCCGTCGATCTGCGCGGCGTTCGCGGCGGGGTGCCGGGCTACGGTGTCGGCGGCGACACGCGCGTGACGGTCGGCGGCAACCTCAACGCGGTGGGCTCGCAAACGCTGCAGAACGGCGCGACCACCGTCAACTTCAGCGACACCAACTTCGTCAACCTGCCGGCGGGCGGGCAGAACGGCTTCAACCCGGCGTCGTTCGCGCTGTCGTTGTTCGGCGCCTCGGCGAACCGCTTCCTGAACCTCGAGATCTCGGCGCTCGAAGCCGACGGCAAGGGCAAGGTCGTCTCGAGCCCGCGGGTCGTCACGGCCGACCAGCAGAAGGCGCTGATCGAGCAGGGCGAGGAATTGCCCTACCAAGTGGCCACCTCGAGCGGCGCGACCTCGCTGCAATTCAGAAAGGCCAACCTCAAGCTCGAGGTCACGCCGCAGGTCACGCCCGAAGGCAACGTCATTCTCGACGTCGACGTCACCAAGGACAGCGTCGGCCGCTCGACATCGGCCGGCTTCGCCATCAACACCAAGCACGTCAAGACGCAAGTGCTGGTCGAGAACGGCGGTACGGTGGTGATCGGCGGCATCTTCGAGCAACTCGACCGCGAGGACATCACCAAGGTGCCGTTCCTCGGCGACATTCCCTATCTCGGCAACCTGTTCAAGACCAGGAATCAGACCTCCACGAAAACCGAGCTGCTGATTTTCCTGACACCCAAGGTCGTGACCGACCGGGCGGCGGCGCGCTAACGCCTCAACCAGAACCATCGACCAGCGAGTGAGAGTCCGAAAATGAAGAGCTTGAAATGGGTGCTGGCGGCGATGGCCGTGTCGTTGGTCGCCGCGTGCGGCGGTGGGGGTGGTTGCTCGGGGACCCCGCCGTTCGGGGCTTCCGCGTCGGGTGCCAGCTCGTGCGGTTCGGGCTCTTCCAGCGCGAGTTCGATTGATGTCGTCGCCAGCTCGGTACAGGTCGGCACGGGCGGCGACACGATCACCATCACGGCCACCGTCAAGGATGCGTCGAACGTCGGACTGGGCAGCGCTCCGGTCAGTTTCGCTGCGAGTTCCGGCAACCTGACGGGAGTTACCGCGACCACCACCGCCGCGGGCGTCGCCACGGCGACGTTCACCTCGGGTGCCAATCGCAGCAATCGCCAGGCGACCGTGACCGTTACCTCCGGGTCGGTCAGCGGGCAGGTCATCCTCGACATCTCCGGCACCGTGCTGTCGTATTCGGGGGTGACCACCGTTCCGATCAACTCGACCACGTCGTTGCCGGTGAAGGTCGTCGATTCGAAAGGCGCGGCGGTATCGAACCTGCCGATCACGGTTGCAAGCACCCTCGGCAACGGACTGTCGGCGACGACGTTGACCACCGATTCGCTCGGCACGGCGTCGGTCACCTATACCGCGACCACAGCCGGAACCGACACGCTGACTTTTTCGGGAGGGGGTGCGACCAAGACACCGACCCTCCAGATCAGCGCCGCCGACTTCACGTTCCTCACGCCGGCGGCGACGACCCAGATTCCGGTCACGACCTTGCAGATCGTGACGGTGCAGTACCTGTCCAACAACGTGCCGCAAGCGGGCGCGACCATCAACTTCGCGGCGACCGCCGGCGTCCTCTCTTCGCCGACAGCAGTGACCAATGCAGCCGGGCAAGCCTCTGTGGCGATCTCCTCGAAAAGCGCCAGCCCGGCGGTCATCCAGGCATCGGTATCGGGCGTCGCGGTTCAGTCGACGCTTCCGATCACCTTCGTGGCACTGGTTCCCGCCAAGCTGGTGTTGCAGGTGTCGCCGACGGCGATCGGCCCCAATACGGCGGGATCGACGTCGCAGCAATCGCAAATCGTCGCAACCGTTACCGACGCCAACGGAAACCCGGTCAGCGGCGCGACCGTGACCTTCAATCGTCTCGCCGACCCGAGCGGCGGCCAACTGTCTCAGGCGTCGACCGCCACCGACTTGAACGGACAGGCCACCATCCAGTATGTCGCCGGCGCCTTGACGACGGCCAGCAACGGTGTGCGGATTCAGGCCACCGTTCTGGGCGCTCCGTCGGTGTCCGGCACGGCGCAGTTGACCGTGAACCAGAGCGCGCTCTTCATCGCCCTGGGCACCGGCAATGTGATCACCAACCTCGATCCGCAGACCTACAAGAAGGATTGGGTCGTCTACGTGACCGATTCCAACGGCGTCGCGGTGCCGAACATCAGTCTGACCATCAAGGTCCTGCCGATCGACTACCGCAAAGGCAACCTCGTGTACGCCCCGCCGTGGGTCTACGACCCCGCGCCTGGGCACTTCTTCCTGTGCCAGAACGAAGACAACGGCGGCCCGGTAGGGGCCAATGTTCCGGCCAATGCCTACAACGGGGTTCTCGATCCGGGCGAGGACTTCAATGGCGATGGGCGGCTCCAGCCAGGCAACGTCATCGCCGTGACCACCGCACAGACGCCGACGGCTTCGTCGTCCGGAATCGCCAAGACGGGCAGCGATGGACGGGCGACCATCACGCTGCTCTACGCCGAAAGCTACGTTCCCTGGGTCAAGGTCAAGCTGACGGCACAGGCCATCGTGTCCGGAACCGAATCGTCGACCGAGGCCAACTTCGTCGTTGTCGGCGACGCAAATGACTTCAGCAGTTTGACGAATCCGCCCGCAGGTCAAATCAGCCCGTTCGGTCAGAACGATTGCGCAACGCCGAACTGACCCGCCCCTGTGCTGATCAGCCTGATCGGCCTGCCCGCCGTCGGCAAGTCGACGGTCGGGCGGCGTCTGGCCCGGCGCCTCGGCTTCGCCTTCGCTGACTGCGACGGCCTGCTCGAGCAGCGGTTTCAGCAGCGCATCCGCGACTTCTTCGAGACCGAAGGCGAGCAGCGCTTTCGCGACGCCGAAAGCGCCATGCTGGAGGAACTGGCCGGCGCTGCCGACACCGTCATCGCCACCGGAGGCGGCGCCGTGCTGCGGCCGGCCAACCGCGAGTTGCTGCGCCGCCGCACCCTGTGCGTCTACCTGAGGGCGCACCCCGACGCGCTGTTGACGCGCCTGCAGCGCGACACCAAGCGGCCGCTGCTCCAGGTCGCCGACCCGGCGGCCCGCCTGCGCGAGCTGAGCGACGAGCGCGACCCGCTTTATCGCGAGGCCGCGCAGCTCGAGGTCGAAACGCGCGGCAAGTCGCTCGACATGATCGTCGACACCATCCTGCGCGAGCTGCCGGATCGTTCGGCCTCGTCGGGCGACCACGGACAAGCGCGCCCATGAGCATGATGACGCCGGCGGTCGAGGCCGCAGCCTCGCGTCGGGCCCCGCCCGAGCGCATCCGCGTCGACATCGACGAGCGCGGCTACGACATCCTGGTCGGCGCCGGCCTGCTCACCGATGCCGCGACCTACGCGTCGCTGCCCGCCGATGCCGTCGCCGTGGTCGTCAGCAACACGACGGTCGCGCCGCTCTATGCCGAGCGCGTGGCGAGCTGCCTGCGCGGACGCTTTCGCGCCGTCGGCCTGGTGAGCTTGCAAGACGGCGAGTCGCACAAGGCGTGGCCGGCCGTCGAGCAGATCTTCGATGCGCTGCTGGCGACGGGCGCAGATCGACACGCGTGGCTGTTCGCGCTCGGCGGCGGCGTCGTCGGCGACCTGACCGGGTTCGCGGCCGCGTGCTACATGCGCGGCATCGCCTACGTGCAGCTGCCGACGACGCTGCTCGCCCAGGTCGATTCGTCGGTCGGCGGCAAGACGGCGATCAACCATCCGCTCGGCAAGAACCTGATCGGCGCGTTCCATCAGCCCCGCCTGGTCGTCGCCGACCTCGAGACGCTGGCCACCTTGCCGCAACGAGAGCTGGTCGCCGGCCTGGCCGAGGTCATCAAGGTCGGCGCGGCGGCCGACGCCGCATTCTTCGACTGGATCGAGGCGAACCTCGACCGGATGCTCGGCCGCGACATGCAGGCGCTCGCTCTGGCGGTCGGCAAGTCGTGCACGCTGAAGGCCGAGGTCGTTCGTCGCGACGAGAAGGAAGTCGGCCTTCGAGCCATCCTCAACTTCGGCCATACCTTCGGCCATGCGATCGAGGCGGCGACCGGATTCGGCGCCTGGCTGCATGGCGAGGCGGTCGGCTGCGGCATGGTGCTGGCCGCCGACCTTTCGCGCCGGCTCGGCGGCCTCGACGCGAACGACGCCGCGCGCGTCGCCGCGCTCGTCGAACGCGCCGGCCTGCCGGTGCGCCTGCCGGCCGTTGCCGCCGAGCGGCTGGCCGAGCTCATGCTGCACGACAAGAAGGCCGAGGGCGGCGTGCCCCGCTTCGTGCTGCTCGACGCGCTGGGCCGGGCCAGGGTCGCGGCGGTGCATGAGCATCTGGTGCTCGACGTCCTTCGCGACGGCGGTGCCGCCCCCTGATCATTTCCCAGGAGAAATTCATGAAGATCGTTTTGCTGATCGCGACGAGTGCCCTCTTCATCGCCGGCCCCGCCGTCGCACAGAAGGCCGCGCCCGCCGCCGCGACCGCGGCCCCGGCCGGTGGCTTGACGCCGATGCGGCCGGGCCTGTGGGAGATTTCCGTCGCCATCGAGACGGTCGGATCGAACAGCAAGCGGACCATCGTCAGCCGCGCCTGCTATAGCGTCGCCGACGTGGCCGACATCGCCAAGGTCCTGCCCAGGCAGCGCGAGCCGGGCATGAAGTGCGAGAACCACGACGCCAGGACGCAGGGCGCGAACGCGACCTGGAATGTCGCTTGCGCGTCGCCCGAAGGGACGCTGGCCGGTGCCGCCGACCTGTCGTTGACCGGCACGACCTACTCCGGCCATGCCGACCTCGAGCGCAAGAAGCGCGGCGCCAAGGTCGAGAAGGTCGCCGAAACGCTCTCGGGGAAGTGGCTCGAGGCTTGCAAGTAGCGGTTCGATCCGATGCCGGTCAGACCGGCAAGGCTGCCCTTGGGGCAGGTGTTATCCCGCATCGGGTCGTGAACTGATGCCGCCGCGCCGCGGGGCGGCGCCGTTCGCCGCTTGTGCCGATCCGTTCGTCGGTTGCCCCTGCCGCCCCGGGGCGCCATTCCTACACTCCCCTCCACAAAGGATGCCGCGCATGCGCACTCATCAAGGATTCACTCTCATCGAGGTCATGATCACGGTCGCGATCGTCGCGATCCTGTCCGCCATCGCCATCCCCGCGTATCAGGACTACGTCTTGCGCGCACGTATCACCGAGGCTACGAATGCCCTGTCCGACCAGCGTCTGAAGATGGAGCGCTACTTTCAGGACTGCCGCGCCTACGACAGCTGTGGCGCGGGAATGGCTGCCGCCTGCCAGTTGAACACGGTCGCACCTCCACCCGCTCCTACCGCGCATTTCAACTACGCATGCCAGGTCGGACCCCTCGTCTATCAGGTCACCGCCACCGGTATCGGATCCATGAACGGGTTCATTTTCAATGTTGACCAGGCCAATACCAAGTCCACAACCGGCGCGCCGCCCGGGTGGGTCCTGTCGCCGTCTTGCTGGGTCGTGAAAAGGGACGGATCGTGCTGATGCAGCGCGCCCAACCCGGCTTCTCGCTCATCGAGCTGTCGATCGTCATCACGATCATCGCCATCCTGATCATGTTGGGCATGCCGTCGTTCTCCGAATACATGGCCAATGCCCGACTGGGCGCAGCGGCGCAAAGCTTCTATACCGGCCTGACCACGGCGCGTAGCGAGGCGATCCGTCGCAACGGCACGGTCGAGTTCGCCATGACCAACACGCCCATGGCGCCAGGGATCGAGAACGCGCTCTTGCCCGATATCACCGGCAAGAACTGGGTCGTGCGCGCGCGTCCGAACGCTATTTCCCTCTACGACTCGCCCCCGATCGATTCGAAGACTGCGCTCGAGGGTTCCGGCACCGTGCCGCGATTCACGGTCAACGCAACCGCGGCGATCGTCACATTCGACGGCTTGGGCGCGGCAACGAGTGGCGCCAATACGATCTCGATCGACAACCCTCCGGCCGGCTTGTGCGTACCCGCCGGCCCGGTTCGCTGCTGGGACGTTCGCGTCGGTGCCGGCGGCCAGGTTCAACTTTGCGATCGCGCGGCAGTCCTGGGCGACAGCCGCGCCTGCGGGCCCTGAGGAATGAAGATGAAGAAGTCATCGCAGAGCGGCATGATGCTGATCGAGGCGCTGATCGCCATCCTGATCTTCTCCCTCGGCATCCTCGGCATGGTGGCCATGGGCAGCGTCGCGATCGCGGCACAGTCGGATGCCCAGTACCGGACCGACGCCGCCAACTACGCCAACGAGATCGCCTCGCAGATCGCGATCGACATGTCGCAGGCCAGCTACTCCACCAATGCCCTGCTGAACTACGCGCACCAGCCTGGGAACGGAGGCTACTGTTCGTTCGCCGGCGCGCCATCCGGGCAACAGATCGTGACCGACTGGGTCAAGCGCGTCGCCGGCGTCACCGATCCGAAGCGCGGCCTGCCCGGCGCCACGATGACGAGCCAGCAGATCGCGGTCGACCAGACGCCAGGTTCAGGCTTCAACCGCGTGACGATCACCGTCTGCTGGCAACCGCCATCGTCGCGAGACAACACCTTCGCGAACATGACGTTTGCGCCCCAGCATCAGTACCAACTGGTCACCTACATCAATTGAAGGTCGCCATGAAACTTTCGATCGGTCCTCGCACCTCGGCCGCCCAGCGCGGCATGACGCTCGTAGAGGTGATGGTCGGCCTGGTGATCGGGCTGATCGGCATGCTCGTCATCTTCCAGACCGTCACCGTGTGGGATGCGCGAACCCGCGCCACCAGCGCCGGCAGCGACTCGCAGATCACCGGCACGATCGCCATGTACAACCTCGAGCGCGATCTTCG
>JANXXS010000417.1 GCA_025350505.1 Burkholderiales bacterium | reverse complement strand
GGCAGATGCAGATCATCGCCGAGGTGCTGCACTCGCCCAGCCTGATCGATCAACTGGTGGTCACGGGCATGTCAACCTCGACCCTGACCTTCCGGTGCGTGGCCGCGGAGTCGATGCTCGAGCGCATGCTGCGCGCCGCGCCGGCGACCTGCGCCGACATGAACCCGGAGGCGCGCGTCGCTCTTCGCTGCAAGCCGTGAGCGCCCTGCAGTTCGCCTGCACGGCGCTCGTCTGGCTAGTGTTCCTGGGGTGCTGCACCTGGAGCGCACTGACGAGGCGCTAGACCGCGAACGCCGGCTTCTTCGTCGGCGTCGCGTGGCCGACGCCGTAGAGCCGGTCGCGGATCTCGGCGATGCCCAGCGTGCGACGGCCGATCTCGCCGTAGGTCTTGCTGCGCAGAACCACGGTCAGCGACTTGCTCGATCGATAGCCGGCCTCGTGCGCCCACTTGTCGGTGGCCGCCAGGTGGTTCCAGCTCTCGATGCTGATGCCGGCCTCGTCCACGCTCACCGAGCGGTGATGGATGTGGCCGATGTCGATGTAGTGGAAGTCGGTCTCGCCGAAGTCCTTGCGGAAGTCGGCGGTCATCACGGTGCGCAGGCGCCCCGGCGGGCACTTGTCGCTGTGGTGCGTCATGACCAGCGTGCGGCCCATCCGGTAGCCGATGAAGACGCTGTCGTTGTCGAGCACGTTGACGCGCTCGTTGCCCTCGTAGACCGTGCGCAGCAGCACCGCCATCCAGATGTCGTTCGTCCGGCTGTGGTTGCCCTGGTTCACGATCACGTCGACCACCTGGGCCTTCGTCAGCGCGCGCTCGACGATGGCCCGCATGATCCGCGCGTAGGCCTTGATCATCTTCGGGAAGCGCGAGTCGAAGTCCAGCGCGTGGCCCGAGGCCTCGGTCGTCGCGGTGAAGTTCTCGTAGTGGGTGAAGTCGCCGAGGTCGTTGACCACGCACCGCTCGCACGCCGGCATCTCGTCGATGACCAGGTTGATCGCGCCGATGATCTCGCGCTCGGCGATGCGAACGTCGAAGTTCTCGCCGACCTCGGCCGCGTGCGCGAGCATGCCAAGGTGGGCGTCGCCGATCTGAATCCAGGGGATGACATCGCTCGAGTAGTCGAGGCGCGGCGCCGGCGCGCGCGGCAGCTTCGGCAGCTCCTCGCAGAAGGCCCGCATTGCGGCGCGCTGCGCCTCGTCGTAGGCCGCCTTGCGCATGTCGGCCTTGACCCAGGCCGCAGGCTCGACGACCCGCTCGGTGCCGTCCGGCCGCGTTTCCTTGACCGCCGGGTGGTAGACGCTGACGCCCTTCGCGACGTGCGTGCGCGGCACCGGTCGTGTCCAGCCCGGATGCCCCGGCGCGAAGCCCTGGATCGAGGCCGTGTCGATCGTTCTCCCGACAGACCCCCGGACGGTCGACTCGTTCACCCCGAGCGCCTTGCCGGCCGCGAACAGCGAACCGTGCAGGTTGACCGCGTCGATGAAGGCGGCCTGCCGCGGCGTGGCGTAGTCCTTGAGCTGCTCGGGCAGGAATCGTGTGGTCATGCGTGCTTTCGTTGGCCTGTATGGCCGAGGTCACTTTACCGGTCGGTAAAGACTCAGGCGAGCTTCTTGCGCCAGTAGCAGGCGGCCTTGAGGCCCCAGGGACTGGAGGGTTCGTACATGCGGAACCCGGCCCCGATCAGGCTGTTGGCGCTGGCCGGGTTGTCGGTCGTGTCGCTGATCAGCCAGTTCTTGCCGAGCCGCCGCGCGTGGCGCTCGCGCACGGCGATGAGCCGTCGCTGCATCCCCTTGCCGCGGGCGCGGCCCAGCACGCCGGAGCGGCACAGGTACATGGCGTCGCTCCAGTGGACCGACTGCTTGATCCCGGCGAAGGCCACTGGCGCCCCGTTCTCGTCGCGGGCCAGCCACCAGGCGCCGCTGCTCGTGCAGTCCGGCTTGTCGTAGGGAAGGATCAGCTTCTGCAGGCGCTCGACGACGTCCAGCTCCGCGCCGTGGGCGCGGCGGATCACGCGACCCCCTTGACCTTCTCGAACGTGCGCAGGCTGCCGAGGCCGAGCATGCCGAAGAGCAGCGGCATCATCTCGGTCACGTTGGCGCCGCTCATGTCGACCGGGTGGCCGGCCAGGCGCGTGGCGAACAGGGCGACCGGCAGGCCGATCCAGTTCCACGCGCAGCCGAGGCCGCAGACCCAGCCGATGAAGGGCCGCCACCCGCTGGTGAACGGGCTGCTCGAGGCCGCCTCGACCTTGTTCACGTCGATCTGGCCCTGCACGATGGTGAGCTGGGCGGCGAGCGCCTCGGCTTCCTGCTTCGACTTGTCGGGCCAGATGCGCTGGATAGCGGCGGTCGCCAGGTCGATGCCGGCGGTGATGGGGTCAAGTGCCATGAGGTTCTTTCAGATGTGCAGGGCGGCCTGGGCCGCGGCCCAGAGTTGGCGACGGTCGTCGAAGCCGTTGAGGCCCCCGTTGATCCGTCGGGTCAGGGTCTCGAAGTCGCTCTTGTCGGCGTAGATGCTCAGGCCGTGAGCGGCCCAGAAGCAGGCGGCGCCGCGAGCCGCCAGCACCGGTTCCGCCAGGCGCTCCGGCTCGCGCTCGAGGTCCACGCCCAGCGCCATGCCGGTGCGTGCGTAGTTCGCGCGGCCGGTGACCTGGAGCAAGCCCCGGCCGCGATAGCGAAAGCCGTCGCCGGGCATGTGGTTGCCGAGATCGACGCGGCCTTCGTATCGGGCCTGGGCCGGCGTCGGTCCCCACAGCTCGATAAGCCAGCGCAGGCCGCCCGACTCGTGGCCGACCTGCGCGAGGAAGGCGGCCTGCCGCGCCGGGGTGTCGATGTTGAACTCGGTCATGGCCGCCGGCAGCACGACGGCGAAGGCCTGCGCCCGGTCGATGCGTGCGCCCGTGCAGGCGGCAAGAATCTCGGGGGTCACGGTTGCTTCAGCTTCGCCTCGAGGCGCTCTAGGCGGATCTCGCGGCGCAGCTTGCGGAGGCCGACGTAGAGCTGAAACGCGGTGAACACAATCGTCAGGACGAAGGCGACTTGCTGCAGGGTGACGCTGGCGAAGAACACGCCTACCCAGGCGATACCCACCTTGATCCACGCGATCCTGGAGTCGTGATCGCTCATAGGTACGGGTAGCTCACGGCGAAGGGGTTGATACCCTTGATCCCGGTCGCGGTGAACGCCGCGCCCGCAAACGAGGCGCTGAAGCCGAGTACGCCAGTCGCCGAGACTGTGGTGTACGAAAGAAAGCCGGCCGAGTTGTCGATGCTGTTGCAAAGGAACGCCTGCTGCACTACCGGGCGAATTTCGACCGGCATGCCGGTCCCGGTCATTGCGGTCGTGTTCGACGTCCCGGTGCTCGACGGAAATTGAAGCGACACCGTTCGTCCACTGGCGACCCATTTAACCGCCGAGGTAACGCCCGCGGTCATGCCGGTCAGCGTCATCGTGAACGAGCCGCGGGCGAAGTAGCTAAAGCCTGCTGGCGTGGCCGCCGAGAACGTCATCGGCGTGCCGGCTTCTACGAAGTTGGGACCCACCTCGACATCCGCCGCAAGGCTGTCGACGAAGATCGCCTGACTCGTCGCGTTGATGCTGTTGCCCTTCGCCACCATGTTGTTCGCGGCGTTGTTTCGGATGCCCGTCTCAAAGCCGGTCATCCGGTTGCCATTGCATGTCACCCCTGACTGGTTGTTGCCGACGCGCACGCCGATATTTCCCGCCGCCGCGGTCGTCGCGCTGATGTGGTTGCCGTCGAGCACGACCTTGTCCGGGTTCTGGGCGCCGAGCGCGGAACAGTCGATGCCGATCGTCGCGGTAGCGGCGATCGTGTTGATCCAGCAGTCGCGAACTGTGCATCCGCCGTTGACGGTCGTCAGGATCACACCCGTGATGCGTGTCTGGTCGATGTCGCACTGGTGAATCGCGGCGTACAGCGAGTTGTTGATCGCGATGCCGTAGTCCCAGTTGTAGAGGAAGCAGCCGCGGAGCACGATGTCTTCGCTGCGGATACCGCCCACCTGATCGGTCAGGAACCCGTACTGCGACCCGGCGCCGGTCAGGACGCCGCGCTGGACGACGCAGTCGACGAACGTGCACTTGATGTTGCGCTCGGTGAGCTGGATGCCTTGGTAGTTGTTGTAGAGGAAGCACTCTCGCCAGGTGCAGTTCCAGAACCCCTGCAGGTTCATGCCGTACTGGAAATTCTGGATCGAGATGCCGCTGAAGTTGATGCCGGTGACGCGGTTGCCAGATCCCGACAGCATCAGTCCGACGATGCCGGCCCTCGCGGTCGTCGTCGTGCCGCTGATGTAGAAGTCGCGAAAGAAGCGCGAGCCGGAATAGGCCGGCTGGTTCGTGAACGTCAGCCCGTCGCAACCGATCGGATTCAGGATTGAGGCTAGCCCGACGCCGTACATCGACGACGACAGCGTGGCGCTCAGGGTGCTCGTGTGCTTCCACGTCCCGGCCGGGATGAAAGCCGCCGGGCCGCCGTTTGCCGAGACCAGCAGTGCGCTGTTGATCGCGGCGGAGTTGTCGCCCGCTGCGATCGTCGCGCCGTAGCGCCGGATGTCTCCCTCGGCGAAGTTGTACGCCGTCGGGGTCACGACCGCCGCTATCTCGGCGGTCGTGCGTCCGAAGTTCAGATTCAAAAACTGACCCAGGCCAGCGCTGTAACTGAGGGTCGGGCTGTAGCCGACCATCGCGGCACCGAACGTGGCGCTCGCGGAGTTCAGCAAGTTTGAGGCGAGCGCCGCCGAGGAGCCGGTGGCCGGCGCGCTGGCGACCGGGTTGCCGAGCGAGTCGAACGACAGCGTGTTGTTCGCTCGCGCACCAGCGTTTGGGAGCACTGCGATGCCGGCGACCTCGGGGACGCGCAGCGTTTGGCCGACGTTGAAGCCGAGCTGCTGCAGCAGGATCACGATCCGGTCGAGCGCGTCCTCTATCGTTCGCGGGAAGAACCCACCCGCGTTCGTGAGGCTGGCCTGCTGTGTCAGCGGCACGGCGCTGGTCAGCGTGAGCGAGTACCCGACCGGTAGTGCCGTTGTCAGGGTGATCGTGCCGCCGGGCGACACGTTCTGGTCGGCGTTCAGGATTGCCGTGTAGTCGACCGACAGCGCCAGCGTGTTCTGCACGAGGCCGGTGTCGGTGCGCGCCACGAGCAGATCCGAGGTCTGGAAAACCTTGAAGGCGAACGGGTAGGGCACGATCACGCCGGTCCCTGCGAAAGGACCGGCGGCGCGCGTCGAGGTGCTGATCGTCATGCGAGCAGTCTGTGACCGCCCGCCTGGCCTATTGGAACCCTAGTGGTGAGCCTTCACGTCCCCGTGGGCGATGCCGTTCCACCAGTCCTTGGCGCTTTCCGGGTGCTGCTTGCCGGCGCCCACGTCCCAGATGAACTGGGCGGTGCTGGCCGGCTGACCGAGCGGTAGCCCGGCAACGAAGCCCGTCGTCGTGATCGCGTGCTTCAGCCACTTGTCGCTGACCGCCTTGCCGGTCAGCGCGTTCAGCGCGTCCTGGCCGGTGCGTCCGATCGCGTCGACCACCGACGCTGCCGGCGTGACGCTGTAGTCCTTGCCGGTCAGGAAATGCGCCGAGATGTCGCGCGCGATCGGGATGCCAGCGAACGCCGAGGCCAGGAACTCCTTGCCGGCCCACTTCATCCAGTGCTCGCCGTCGTCCTCTTTCTTCGGCGGGTTGATGAGCGAGTGCAGCGCCTGCACGCCGAAGGTGTAGGCCAGCGTGCGCAGGATCACCGTCGAGGCGAGCTGGGTCGTCGACCAGTTGTTCTGCTCCTTCAGCAGGGCCCGGTGCTCGGGGCTCGTGACCAGCTTGCTCGTGTCGATGATCCGGTTGATGTTGTGGTTCCAGAAGGTGTAGAACATCGTGAAGAGCTTCTGGAACTCGGTGCCGCGCTGCACTCGGGCCATGTCCTTGACCCCGGTGCCGCCGTGCGCGTTGCGCACCGTCTTGTCGGCGAAGTAGACCGCGTCCTGCTCGCCCAGGCCCAGGCCGCCGCGATCGGGCGGCGTCAGGGCCTTCTTGTAGGCGCCCATCCAGGTCGGCAGGGCCGAGGCCATGTCGAGCCCGGCGATCAGCACGTAGGCGTGCGCCTTCATCGCGTCCGCGCCGCGCTGGACTGCGCCACTCGCCGGGTCCATGAGATTCAGGTCGATCTGGCGCAGATGCTCGCGCACGTCGCGGTCGACCTCGTTCATCCGGTTGCGCATCTCGCCCGAGCGCTCGAAGACGAAGTCCTTGTTGGCCGACCACTGGAGCGGGTTCGCGAAGTCCTTCAGGCCGGCGCCCATCCACTTGACGCCCAGCTCCGAGATCGACTCGGCCGCCGCGCTCGAGCCGTGCACCAGCGCCGTCGTGAGGCGCAGGCCCAGGCCCACCATCGTCGCGCGCATGCGCGCCTCTCGGGCGATGCCGTTGAAGAACTCCATGCCGCGCGCCCCGTCGGTCGATACCTTGCCGTCGTTGGCGATCGATTGCAGCCAGGGCCGGAGCTGGTCGTAGTGCTCCTGCGACAGCGCGTCGATGATCGCCTTGCGCACCGTGGGGTGCGACAAGAAGCGGTCGGCGTCGATGATCGCCTCGCGGTGGCTGATGTCGTGGATCTCGTCCTTGATCATCCGCGGCAGCGCGTCGAGGTCGAGCAGCAGCGGCCTCGCGTAGTTCTCGTTGCGGGTGTTCATCCGGCCGGTGTCGGTGCTGGCCTTGGCGTAGATGTTCTCGAACATCGCGTCGCCTTGGCGTGCACCGCGCTCGGCAACGTCCTGGCTGCGAGCCGGGTCGTACATCAGCGGCCAGTACCAGCCGGCGTAGTCGCCGTGCGGGGTCGTGAACGGGCGCGGCTCGATCTTCTCCGGCGATGTGTTTCCGAGGCGACGGTCCATCGCCAGCTTCTCGGGCCACAGCGACTCGAGCGTGCGGCCCATGCCGGCGACGAAGTCCCAGTGCGCCTTCGTCATGTTGGCGTGCAGGAAGGCCCAGACATCGGTCTCGTTCCAGCGCTCGCCCTTGGCCATCTTGGCGGCATTGGACGCGTTGCCCATGTTGCCGGCGAGCATCAGCATCTCTTTGGTTGTGAAGCGCTGCGGCAGGCCCGTGGCGCCGTCGATCATGTCGGCGGCGACGTAGACCTTGCCCTTCTCCCGCGTGATGTCGGCGAGGTTGGCGTTGAGCAGCTTGTCGATCTCGGCCTTGACGTGGCCCAGCAGGTTGTTCTCGTGCACGCCGGCTTCCGACAGGCGTCGGAAGACGACGCGGTTCAGCGTGCCGTTGGCGTTGCGGGCGTCGACCCAGTCGAGCATCTGCTCCATCTTCAGCATCGAGGCCTGAGCGCTGCGGCCGAAGGCCTTGGCCGCGACCCACTTCTGCTCCATGCGGCTTAGCCCGCGGTTCGACTCTGGCGCGCGCTGCGGCAGCTTGCCGGCACTCTCCTTGACCTCGGCCGCCAGGTCGGACAGCTCGCGCGTCTCCTTCGCGTCGAGCATCTTCGACTTCATCTTGCCCAGGTGCTCGATGCTCTTCACGGCGTCGACCAAGCCCTTGAATGCCACGAGCGGCATGTCCTTGTAGTGCCACCGCTCGGCCTCGTCGAGGAGGTGCTCCGGGATGTACGGCTTGTAGCCGGCACCGGCCATGCGCTCGACGAACGATTGCAGCGCCTCGCGCTTGTCGAGCGCCGTGTTGGTCACGCTCTTGCGGAGGTCCGCGCGGTCGAGCAGCGCATCGATCTGGTCGCGATACTCGAGGTCTATCGCCTCGCGCACGCTGGGCTTGTCGAATTTCTTCAGGTACTCGACCGACTTCGTGACGAACGTCTGCGCCTCGCGCGCGGCGCGGGCCAGCTCCATGTTCAGGATCTGGTCGCGCTTCGCGATGGCGGCGCCGGCGGTGTCGCCCTTGCTCATGGCCTGCTCGGCTTGCTTCGCGGAGCGGGTCTCGGCCGAGTCGTACTGGCCTGCGGCGATGTCACGAACGCGGCGCGCGTCGATCGCGTTGGCGGCGGCTTCCTTCGCGGCGTTGACGATGTCCTTTGCCGAGCCGGTGGCCTTCTTCAGCGCCTTGAACTCGGTCGCGACGAACCGCGCGCGCACCTCGTTGTGCACCAGCTCGTCGGCCGTGCGCGCCATGGCCCGCGGGTCCGCGACCTCGCCGTGGCGCTCGAGCATGCGCTGATCGCTCATGCCCTCGACGACGGACTTCGGCGGCTCCGACTCGACCAGCGCCTTGACCAGCGAGGCGGCGTCGGGGAAGCCGAACATGTCGGCGACCGTGCCGGGGTCGATGCCCTTCTTGCCGGTCATCTTCATCTCGTACAGCCTGGCCGCGACCTCCTCGCCGAAGGCGCTCTTCAACGCCTCGGAGTTCAGCTTGCCGGCGCCCGTGAGCGGGTCGCTCGACGGGCCTTCCGGCTTCGCCGGCGTGGCCGGCTTCGGGTGCTCGGCGTCGTAGGCGTCCATGGCCTTCTGGATCTCAAGGTCGACGCTGGCGCGGTTCTTCGACAGGAAGCGGCCCTTGGCCAGGCCGTTGTTCTTGTGGGTCTCCTTCGATGCCGGCGCGGCGGCCCATGCGGCGTCCTTCGCCGCGGTGCGCGTCTCGGTCTCGTGGTCGGTGCGCTGCTCGTTCCACTCGCGCACGTCGCGGCGGTGCGCGGCGTTGGCCTCGTCCGGGAGCTGGGCGCTGTCCTTGCCGGTCAGGAACGACCAGGCGCGGTAGACCGGCTGGCGCATCACTTCCGACTTGACCTCGTTCTCGACGGCCGTGCGCTGCTCGCGTGCCTCGCGCGTCACCGCCTTCAGCGACGCCGTGCGCAGGCGGTCCGTCCAGGCCATGTCCTTCATGGTCTTGCCGACGAGGCCCTCGACGGCCTTCTCGGTCGCGTCCTTGCCGAGCGCCTGGTACGCGGTCCACTCCTCGGCCGACAGGCCAGACTTCTCGGGCGAGTCGAACAGCGGCATGTAGCGGCGCGCCTGCTCGGCCTGGGCGATGGCGTCCTCGCTCGCGATCATGCGGTCGAAGACACCCTTGACCTCGGGCGTGAAGTCGCCGGGGGCGCCCTTCAGCGACTTGTAGACGTTCAGCATCCACGAGCGGAAACGCTGGAACAGCGACCGCAGCTCGAGCGTCGGCGCGTCGCCGCGCATCAGGTAGGTCTCCCAGCCGGTGGCGAACTTCTCGTGCGACTCGCGCTGCTCGTCGAGCGGCATCTGGTACCACTCGTCGAGGCCCGGCACGCCGAACCATTTCAGGAGGGTGTGCATGTCGGCCTTCACCGAGGCGGGCGCGTCGGCGCTGCCGGCCAGGTGGGCCATCGTGTCGAGGAAGAAGTGGCCCAGCTCGTGCTGGAACGTCGACAGGTCGGCGCCCTTCAGGACGCTGATCGTCTTCGACGACGGGCTGAAGGTGCCGCGGCTATCCTGCGCCAGCGCTCCGCTCTTGTCGACGACGACAACGGCAGGGAACGACGTTTTCCCCATGTGCTGCAACGCGTCGTAGCGGTGCGCGCCTTCAAGGATGTAGGGGCCGTTCACGCCGTCGATGGCGACGATGAGGGGCGCGATCTCTTGGGATTCGCCGATGTCTTTGGCCAGCTTGCGCGTGCGTGCAGTTGGTGCGTCGGGGCCCGAAAACATACCGAACGGAACCTCTCGGACACCGGGCAGCACCTCGTAGTTTTCGAACGAACTTTCGATGCTTCCCATGTTCGGCACGCCCTTGCGGACGGTCAGGCCGTCGACCTTCTCGGTCGCCAATGGCAAGGCTCGCATGACGCTCGCATCTTGCCTGAGAACTTGACCATCCGGTAAGGCCTCGGGCGCGCCGACGTGGCTGTCGTCGAAGATGACGAAGTTCTGGTTCTTCGTCGGCGCCTTGTCGCCGCGCGAGCCGGCGTCGAGGTAGCGCAGGCCGGGCACGCCGGCATCGTTCAGCGCGCGCGACGCCGCCTCGGCGCCGCCCAGCTTCTGCGACAGCAGCTTGTAGGCCCGCGCGCCGGTCATGTCCGAAGGAGTCGCGACGACCTTTCCAGCGACGTTGTTGCGAGTGATGTAGAGCCGGGCCTTGTCGGCCGATTCTTGCGACGTGATGACCTCGCCACTGGGGCTACGGACTTCGTAATCGACGAGCCGGACGCCCAGCTTCGTCAATGCGGCCTGAACGCTCGGCGACTGCTCGCCCACGCGCGCGTGGTAGTCGAGCATCTGGTGGTCTTCGGGCACTTCGACCTTGTAGGTGTTGCCCTCGACGCCGCGTTTCGTGCTCTCCTGCTTGCGGTAGAACTCGGCTATGTCCTTGCCCTTGGCGAAGTACATGCCCCAGCCGTAGGCCTGGTTGCCTTCGCCGGTGCCGATCTTCTGGGTGGTGAACTTCGACACCTCGTGCGGCGTGCCGTGGTATGCCGACTGCTCGAGGCCCTCGAGCGCCTTGTTCGAGAAGTTGACCGGGTAGCGCTCCGCGAACTCGTGCGGGAGCACGCCGAGCCGATCGGCGTGGACCTGGTAGAAGGCCGCGAGCGGCACGGCGTTGGACACCGCGACGTCGGGCTTCATGCCGATCGCTTCGAGCCGCGCGTGGGTGTCTGTGGTGACGCGGTTCAGGCTGTCCTGGTAGGCCTGGTCGCCGGCGTTCTTGACCGTCAGGCGCTCGGCCTGGGCCTTCAGGTCGCCGACCTGGCCCTGGTGGTAGGCCTCCGATTCGGCGACGGTGCCGCCCTCGGGCGTCACGCGGAAGTGCTGCAGCAGCGGCTCCTCGAGCGGGCTGCCGGCGATGTGCGTGGCGAAGTCCTCGATCGGGATGCGGACCAGGCCGTTGGTCGGGCCCATCTCGCCCATCGCGGACTGGAGCTGGGCCGCCACGTCCGGCATGGTCTGGTTCAGCTCGCCGGCGGTGATCTCGTGCGCGGTGAGGATGCGGTTCAGCTCGTGGGCGTCGACGAACAGACCCTTCGGGCTGTCGCCCTGGTCGACCGTGTCCTTGACGAACTGCTTGAACGCCGCGGGGTCGCGCTCGCGCAGCTTGCTGGTGGCCGCGGCCTTGCCCAGCGCCACGACCTGGGCGTTCTGGCCCTCGGTCTTCGCGACCTCGAAGGCTTCGTTGAACGCGCGCACAGCCGCCGCGCGGTTGCCCGGTGAGTGCGGGCCCAGGGCGCCGGCCGTCAGGCCGCCCGTGACGGCGCTCAGCGCGCTCTCCTCGGGGTCGTAGGCGGTCTGCATGCTGTCGGGCAGCACGGCGTTCATGCCCTGGCGGGACAGCTCGCCCTGGAGGGCGCCGACGACCGAGCCGGTGCCCAGCCGCGCCGCCAGCGCGCCCGGCGCGTTCAGCGGCACGATGCCGCCCGCGGTCGCCAGCGCGAACTGAGCCTGGCCGGCGCGCGCCGCGGCGGCGAGATCGCCGGTCTTCTCGTAGACCTTGCGCATCATGTCGGTCGCGTCGATCAGGGCCGGCAGGGCCATGGCCTTGGCGCCGTGCACCGCCGCGCCGCCGAGGTAGTGCGCGAGGGTCTCGGTGCCCGACTTGGCGATGGCGACGGCCGAGCCGCCGGCGCCGCCGGCGAGCATCATCGGAAGTTGCAGGCCGAGCGTCGCCGCCGACTTCACCAGCTTGTTGTGGAAGGCGTCGTTGGCGCCGGCCGCCGCGTTGCTGTCGACCACGTCGGCGTAGGGCTTGGCGACGCCGAAGGCCGCGTCCTGCATCTCGGTGTGCAGCTTGCCAGTGATCGCGCTGTGGCCGGCGTCAGCCGCCATGCCGACCGCGCCGGCGGCGAGCGCCGCGCTGGTGCCGATCTTGGCGCTCAGCGTTTGCGCAGCGGAGCCGATGTCGGAGGTCAGGTTGTCCTTGCCCGGATTGGCGCTGAAGATGTACTTGGCGATGCCGGACCAGAAGTCGGGCGTCTTGGCGCGCTCTAGCAGCGACGCCTCCGGCGGGCCGACGAAGCCTTGCGGTGCCGCTAGTGCGGTCGCGGCCTGCTCGACCTGGGTCGTCTTCGGGATGTCATCGTGCGCGATGCGCGCGAGGTCCGGGTGGGCGAGAAGCTGGGCCGTCGTCGGGAACTGGCGGGCGATGACGTCGGCGTCAAAGCCCGACATCTGAGCCTGGACCTTGGTGACATCCGGCAGCGCGCGCGCCGTCACCAGCGGCACGTTTGCCGCGGCTGCAAAGCGGCGCGTCTCGGCCTCTTTGTCGGGGTTCACGGGGAGCGCCTGCGAGACGCTCGCGCGGACCTGCTCGGCGGTGCTTTGCTGCAGGGCTTTCAGGCCCGCGTCGGCCCACTGGTCGACGTCACTTGACATGCATTTTCCGGTAGAGGTTGAGCACGTCGGTGTCCGACGGTGCCTTGTTGCCTTGCTTGACGAGCGCCGCGCGCAGGCCGTCCGCGGCGCCTGTAGGCAGATCCTTCAGCGTCATCGACATCAGGTTCTCCGAGCTGGAGCCCGTGGTCATTCCGAACAGCGTGTTGCGGAAGTCGACGCTGGTGGAGAACAGCCCGTTGACGTGCCCGACGATCTCGGCCTGCGTCATCTTTTTGCCGGTGCCTTGCTGGGCGTCGAGAATCGACTGGTCGACGAACTTGCGGATGCCGCCTATACGCTCGCCCGCGTCCAGATCCTTGCCGGTCGCGGTGGGGATCTTCAGCGTTGCCAGGTTCTCGTTCAGCGATCGCGTCACGGCGGCGCGATTCAGCGACTCGGATGTGTCCGACGTGTTGCCGTTGATGAAGTTGGCCCGCTCCTTTGACAGGTGGCGGAAGTCGAATGCGCTCAGTTGGGTCTGCATCTGGTTCCAGCCGGCGTCGGACATCTTGGCGTAGTCGGTCATGTTGGTGACGATGTCGTTGTACCGGCCGTTGTTCGTGATCGTGTCGCCCTTCTGGATCGCCTTGCTGAAGGCCTCGAGGTTGCGCGCATCGCCCGGCGCGAAACGCATCACCGGGTCCATCAGGGCCGGCGGGACGTCGGACAGCGTCACGCCGCGGCTGCTGTTCGTGAAGAGCCAGTTCTGAACCGCAGAGAGGGCTTGCTGCCCCTGCTCTTTGTAGCTCTTGTCCAGAATGCCGAACTGCGCGGTCGCATGCTGCCGCGTCATGTTGATGACCTGCGGCGGCGAGCCGGGCGGCAGGGCCAAGAGCGCGGAGTTGACGAAGTCCAGCTCGGTCGGGCGCGGCGCCACACCGGTGTTGCTGCTGAGCTCGGCGACGGTCTTCTGGACGTAGGCCTGTGTTTCCTTGGGCATCTGCGAAAGCCAGTCGCCGCCGGTCTTGAGCGCGGCGTCGAGCCGGCCTGGGCCGGCGTCGTAGGCGGCCCAGGCCTTCGCCGGATCGCCGTAGCGCTGGAGCATGGCCTGCAGGTAGTCCTTGCCGACGCGGGCGCGCTCGCCGGGGCTGTCATCGGCGGCCGGCTTGACGCCGAAGCCGGGGTTTTTGTTCGTGCCGGGCATGACCTGCATGACGCCTTGCGCGCCCTTCGGGCTGGTCACGGTCGACCCGTCGGCGTTCGTCTCGCGGCCGCCACTCTCGATCATCGCGGTGATCTGCACCATGCGGTCGAAGCTCGTCGGCGCGAGGGCCGGCGTCGCCTTCGTGGTCGCCGCCTGCACTGCGCCGAGCGACTGGGCCTGCCACACGTTCTGGTTGACGTGGCCCTGCACGCGCAGGATGTCGTCGGCGGTCATCTCGCCGCGGCGGGTGTCCAGGTAGCTCAGCGCGTAGCTGGGGTTGTTGTTCTCGAGCGCTGCCATCACGACATCGGTGTGCACCTTGCTGGTCGTCGTCAGCATCGCGGCCTGCGTCTGCGACGCTGACCAGCCGCTCACCTGGCCCTTCTGGAAGATCGCGGCCTTGGCGGCGGCGAGCGAGGGGCCGATCAAGTCTGGGTTCTGCCAGTTGCGCTTTGCGTCGTCGCTGGCCAGGTCTATCGTGCCGTTCTGCACCGATAGCGCGTGCTCCCGGAACTCGCCCAGCATATGCGACTCGACCTGGCCGCGGAACTGGGCCTGCAGATCGCTGGCGTTGATCTGGAACTGCCGGCGCTGCATCTCGTTGCCGAGCGAGGCGCCGATCGTGCCGAGCTGCTCGCGCAGCTTGTCGCCGTACTCGGTCGGCAGATCCTGGCCGTTCGGGCGTGTAAGCGCCGAGTCGCCCTTCAGGTTGAGGTATCCGTTGTCGGGGCTGTACGCCAGATCCTGAGCTGCCTTGCGCGCCTGGTTGACCGCGTCGTTGACGCGGACCTGGTTTGCCGTGTCCTGCATCTGCAAGGCGATGTGCGTCGCCGCGTCGCCGGCGCGCTGAGTCGCGGCGCCCAGCTCCTGGAGCTGGCCACCCTCGACCTGCGACGCGTTCGGTGTCGTGCTCGCCGCGTAGGGGGTGTTCGGCGACCCGCTCTGCGCGGTCTGAAAATTGTCGTACGTTGGCACCTTAGGCATCAGGGGTTCCCGCCGGCGCTGCTGCCGTTGCCGATGGCGCCCGTCCGGTTCAACGCGTACCAGTTGCTGGCGACCGCTCCGGCGCTGTTGAGCAGCGAGGTGCCGGCGGCCATGACCGGGCTGATTGCGCCGGCACTGCTGCGCTTGCTCGCGGCCTCGTTCTGGAAGTTGGTCTCCTGGGTGCGGTAGCCCCAGGCCGTGCGGACTGCGTTTGCGGCGATCGTGTTCTTGTCGATCTCGCCCATCACGTCGGTGCTGGTGAGGACGCGCGCGGCGCTGCCTTCGCCCAGGTCGACGCCGTTAGCCGCCAGCGTGGCCTTCTGCGTGCTCTTCAGGTTGGCCGTCGCGAGCATGCTGCGCTGCTCTTCGTGCTGGCCCGCGGCGAGTGCGGCCTGCGCCGAGCGCTCGGCCGTCGTCGCGTTGATGTCAGCGATGTCGGCCTGGGCACGCAGCGAGCTTCGCTGGCCGATCGCGGACCCGAAGGCGCCGATCATCGACAGGATGCCGCCGATGCCCTGCATGCCGAAGCTGGCCTGCCCCAAACTGAAATCGCCTTCAGGCATGTGCTACCTCGTGTGAAGCCTGAAAGGTAGTCGGCGGGCGCTGGCCTATTGGAACTAGCCCCCGAGCGCCAGGTCGAGCGTGTAGTCGATGACCGTCAGCGGCAGCGGGTCCGACTGGCGGATGCAGACCTGGCCGCCGTCGGTCCAGGCGTTCTTGTTAACGACCTCGATCTCGCGCGTCTGCAGCGCCGGCGGCGAACCGTAGGGCTCGGTCGTGCGGATCTTGGCCTCGACCAGCGAAGCGAAGTCCGGGCCCGTGAAGATGCCGCTCGAGTCCTTGACCCGGAGAAAGACCTTGTTGACGTTCTTCTTCGTGCCTTGGCCGAAGCCGGGGATGTCGAGCGCGAGCGGCAGCGTCTGCAGGTCGGCGGTGATGGGCAGGCCGATGTGCACCTTGCTGGCCGCGTTGTCGAGCGTGACCGAGCCGCCGGTGACGACGAGGCGGCGATGCACGCTGCCGTCGGCGAGGATGCTGACCGTCTTACCCTCGAGGTGGCCCAGTCCGGACAGGACCGTCGCCGCTGCGCCGACGTATGTCAGGCCGGCGTCGACATGGAAGGCGTCGGCCGCAGTCGCCCACGCACGGGGGCGCATGCGCTCGACGTAGCGTTTCTGGACGCCGCCGATCGTGCGGCGGATGATCGCGTAGAGCACGTCCTCCGCACCCTCGGCGACGACACAGATCGACTCGAAGAAGCCGTCGGTGTCGTGCTGGTGCCAGGCGCCGATCTGCTGCTCCGGGACGTAGGTGAGGCCGAGCAGCTTGCCGTTGGTGCTCACCGCCCAGACGATCGGATACGGGGCCTTGCTGAACGCGAGGTCGACGATGTCGAACCCGTCGACCAGGTGCGGGGCGCGCAGGCTGAGATCGCCCGTGAGGTAGCCGCCGGCCTGCCAGTTGAACGCCATCTCGCGCAGATGGCCGCCGCGGGCCGCCGCGTAGATCACGTTGTTGTTGACGATGACCGGAGCCGCGCTGCCGGTGCCGACGTAGCTTTGCGGCTTGACGTCGATCGAGGTCGGCGTCACCAGGTCGGTGTTGTTGCTCGTCACCCGCCACTCGGCCGAGCTGGTCAGGGCCAGCAGGTTGGTCAGCGGCACCAGGTGGCGCACGGTGTTGGCCTGGCGCGCGACGACCCGGAACGCGATCGAGTCCGCGTCCTTGGTCGGGATCGAGTACGTCATGTTCGACTCGGTGCCCGAGCGCGTCAGCCAGATGTTCTGCGGCTTGTTGGCCGTGCCCGCGAACACGCGCCGTTGCGAGAAGTAGGTCACCGCGCCGGGGTAGTCGCCAACCGCTGCGAACGGGTTGTTCGCCTCCGGTGGCGTCTTCGAGATGTCGGGAGTGATGTTGTTGTCGATGAACGTGGTGCCGGCGGCCTGGCCGACGTAACCCCACAGACCGTTGCTGTACTTGTAGACGTTGTAGCGCAGCGCACCGACGACGGCTGGCCAGGAGATCGCGTTCGATGCGCCGGTGTCGAACAGGTTGTTCTTGACCCCGCGCAGGAAGATGCTGCCGCCCGACGTCCAGGCGCCGAAGGCCGTGGTGTCGACCGGCACCCCGTTGAGCGCCAGCGTGCAGGCCGTGCCGCCCGGCACCGAGTTGATGGTGTAGCCCTGCGCGTTGATCTGGGTCATGCCGAGCACGCCGGAGACATCGACCGGGTCGCCGACCGTGAGGTTCACGGCGCCCGTCGTGATGACGCCGGGGTTGGCCTGCGTGATGCCGGTGATCGTGGCCTGCGCCGCGGCTTGCAGCGACTTGGCCGAGATCAGCGACTCGTCGATGTTGTTCGGCGCGACCGAGGTCACGGCATAGGTCTGCGTCGTCGGTGTGCCGGGTGTGCCGCCGAGTGTCTTCAGCACCGCGACGGGCGCCGGCGGGAGCAGCGTGGTCGCGAAGGAGATCGCGCCGATCGTCCAGTTCAGCGCCGCAAGGCGCCGCAGCTCGTTCGGCGTGTAGAGGGTGTGGACGAGGGTCAGAACGTCGGCCGACTGCACGTAGCGCAGGCCGAAGACATCGACCGAGGCGTAGCCGGTCACAACCTCGTAAGGCGCCCCGGCCGACAGCAGCGTTGCACCTTGCGTGTGGAAGCGCACGTAGAGGTCTCCGACCTCGAGCACCATGGTCTGAGTCGTGCTGTACTCGAACGGAAACAGCCGAGTGACCTTCGTCGAGTCTTTGACCTCACGCACGAACTCGAACCCGGCGCGATTCTGTGCTGGGCCATGCGGCAGGATGCGGAAGTTGCGGCAGAGGGCTAGGCCCGTCTGATACTTGCTGTCCGAGATCTGCCCGAAGAACTCGGGCGTGACCTCACCGCCGATGAAGGCCCTCGAGAATGATCTCATCGCCCGTTGATCCAGGAGACCTGGTGGCGGTCCCGCGTCGTGGCGCGCTTCTGGCCGGAGTCGGACGCAACGGCCTGGCCGAACAGCCCGCTCTTGCCGTCACGGCCGAATGCGATCATGCGGCAGCTCGCGCCCATGCTTGCGCCTTCCTTGCCCTTCATCACGGGTCCGGCGAGCATGGCGGCCAGCGACCAGGTCAGGCAGTCGACGAAGAGCGGAGAGAACTTGTTCGGGTCGGTCACGCGCGCGACGTAGCGGAGCACGGCGCCGGCCTGGTTGGTCAGCAAGATGTCGGTGCCGTCGGTCGCGCTTTCGAGCGAGTACGGCTGCGGGGTGTATACGCCGCCGACCGGCTGTGGGGTCTCGATCCACGAGCTGTAGGTGTTCAGCCCGACGCTCGTGTCGTCCTGCGCCGCGGGGTCGAGGACAGAGATCGAGTTGAGGAGGTCGGCCGGCTGCGCGTAGCAGTAGGCCCAGCCGGAGGCTGGGTTCGTCGAGAGAAGGGCCAGCGCGACGCGACGCGTCGCGAAGCCCCAGTCGTGCATCTCCATGAGCGAGTCTCTGGCGACCGACAGGAAGCGCTGGCAGTGCTCCGCCTGCGCGCTACCGTCCGGCGGCGAGATGCTCTGGATATTCGCCGCGTCGCCGAGGTGGGCCAGCGCGATGTTTGAAATATCAACTTCCGAGGCCACGAGTGGCTCCTAGATCTGGAAGCCGTGGGCGACGGCCGCGCTGTTGGTGTTGCCTACACCGAGCGCCGGCACTGCGACCGCAATCGCCGTGTTGAGGGCACTCGCGGGGATCGGGTTCGGGAACGCGACGATCAGCGGCGCGTTCGCCAGCGTGACTCCGGTGACGACCGGGAGAACGTAGGTCATCGTGCCGCCAGCGACGCCGGCGACCGTGACGAGGGCAGGGGCCCCGGCTGTTGCGCCGGAGCCTGTCACCTCGAACCCCGTGATGTACGTCGTCTTGCCCGCGGCTGCGGCGAGCGTTGCCGTCGCGATTGCGTTGGCGACGTTGCCCGACGAGGAGTTGACGTCGGCCGGGCGCGCGATTGTCACGTTGACCGGCGCGAAGGTTGCGTCGCCCATGTCGCGGTATCGCTGGACGATCGAGGTGTCGTAGGGGGAGGAACCAGTCTTGTCTGCCACGGTGTTTCCTTTTCAAGGACGACCGGGCGCTCGTGGCGCCCGGTCTCTGGGCTGCGCCTGGGCGCGGGTTACGCCAGGCTCTTCGTCGCCCTGCCGTCGACAGCGGCCTTCTGGGCCGCGAGGACGGACGCGACGATCTTCGCGACGCGTTCGTCGTCACCGGCGCGCGACTCAGCGATCGCCAAGGCGATGGCCGCCGCGAACGCCTTCGAGTCGATCCCGCCCGTTTCGGCCGCGTACTGGTCGCGCACCTTGGCGACACGCGCGGCGTTGCTCACCAGGTATTCCTGATAGCGGGCATGGCCGATGTCGCACTGGGGCGCGAGGTTCTCGCTCGGCAGGCCGGCGTACTCGGCGATCTGGCCGGCTTCAAAGATCTCGTTGCCGATCAGCGACTTCTCGAGGACCGTGTACTTGACCGGCTGGCCTTTGTCTTCGACGAGGTGGATGGAATCTTGGGACATGGGGTTCGCCCTTTCGCGTAGGTGAGGCGGGGGTTGCACCCGAAAAGCCGCCCGAAGGCGGCTGTGAAGGAAGCAGGGGGCTGCTTACAGGACGGCGAAGCCGTTCCGATAGAAGATGTTCTTCACGCCCTGGACGTTCTTCACGAGCGCAGCAGCGACGGTGAACGTCGCGATGGCGCCGGTGTTGACGTAGCGCACGCCGAAGTAGCGGCGCGGCACATACGGGGCCGTCGGGTCCCAGCCGAGGGGGACGACCGTGCCCGCCGGCAGCTTGGCGATGGCGAACGAGTCGGTCTGGTTCAGCACTTCGACGTTGACCGACAGCGCGGCGTCGTCGGCGTGGATGAGCTGGAACTGGACGTTCGTGCCGACGGTCGGCGCCGTGATGACGCTGAACACGACGCTGAGCTGTTCGCCCGCGCCTTCGTCCGGAGCCTGGTTTGCGCCGATGGTCAGCGGGGCCAGGTCCATCGTGTTCGTGCCGAGCACGTTGCCGGCGCCGTTGGCCGCCTGGCCGGTGAGGACTCCGGCGGCCGACACGGCGCCGGAGAGGAACGCGAAGTTGTCGAGGATCATGGTGTGCTTTCGATGAGTTGGGAGCGGAGGCCCCGTGGAGGCGGCCGGTCCGGTCTTTAGACCACGCGGGTCTCGGTGTTGAGGAGCTGGTCGACCTTGCGCAGCGGCACGCCCAGGAAGCTCGTCAGCGCGTACGGCGTGCCGAACTGCGTGAGGGCCTGGGTGATGGACAGCGCGGCGTTCGACTTGCCAAGGGCGGCCACGCGGAGCATCGAGTACACGGTGCGGTTCGCGTAGAACACGGCGCGGCCGGCCGACAGGTTCGGCACGCGGTCGAGCGCGCGGCTCATCAGGTTGATGATCTGCGTCGCGGCGGTCGCCGACTGCGTGGTCGCTTGGGTCGTCAGGTCGGTCACGTTGATGTTGCAGATACGGACGATGTAGCGCCAGTCCTTGACCGCAACGCCGTTCTTCCACTGGTACAGGGCGCGGAGCGCCTGGAAGAAGTTGTTGTTCACGTCAGGCACCGACTCTTCGCCGAGGTCTTGATGCATCAGACCGGCCTTCGAACCCTTCGGGAACGGGCAGAACACGGTGTTCTCACCCCAGACCACCAGGTAGATGGAGGCGTTGTTGCTGCCCGTACCGCCGGCGTCGAGGATGTTCTGCGCGTTTCCGGCGCCGGCGATGGCGCTGTAGCGCGTCTGCAGGCCCAGGAACTGGCGTGGATCGGTGGACGGGTTGCCGTAGAACATGGCGCCGGCCATCGTCTGGTTCATGGCCTCGATGAACGCGCTGTCTTCCGAGAGGCGGAAGGCGGACGTGTTGCCGTTGAGCTTCGCCAGCTCGACGTCGATGTGCGAGCGGGCCTCGAGGATGCCGCAGGCCTCATCGATCTGGGCGGTCAGCGACTTGGAAGTCGGGACGCCCTGGTTGATCATGCGATAGAAGACCTGGGGCAGACCCGTGCGGATCGTCAAGCGGTGACCGGTCGGCAGGTTGCCTTCCATGAAGACGGCGTCTTCGAGGATTTCGTTCGTCTGCGTGAGCAGCTCGGCGACGGCGGGGACTTGACCGTCGGGGTCGAGACGCTTGGCCCAGTCTGCGAGGGTCAGGGCGCCGGTGGAGAGGAGTGCCATGGTGTGCTTTCGTTTATCAGTTGGTCAAGCGTAGGGCGAACCTACGCAGCAGTGGGGTACAGGACGTTCGCGTGCGACTTGCTGTCACCCGTCGGCGCTTTGCCGCCAGGGACGTGTCTGCCTTCGGCGAAAGCCGGTGCGATCTTGAAGAAGTGGCGAATGACCTCGGGATGGTTTCCGAGGCCGCTCTTGTCCAACAGGGCAATGAGCTGCGGGGTGCTTGTCGCTTTCATCGCGGCGTTGGCGGCGGCGAGGTTCTCGGCGAGCTTGTCGCCGCCGATCTCCTTGTCTACCTTGACCTGCCCTTGCCACTCGATGTGGAGGGCTGCGATCGTCTCGACCTGCGTGTTGACGTAGGCCGCGGATTGCGAGAGACGTGCGTCGAGCACCCTCTGCGCTTTCTCCTGGGTCAGGTTCAGCTCCTTGGCGAGAGCGCTGACCTCGGCAACCACGGCCGGGTCGAGGGTCTCGACACCGGCGGGCTTGGCGAAGTCGGCGTACTTCTCGGGCGCAACATCCACCGCGGGCTTCGCCGCGGGTTCCGCTGTGCCGTCTGCCGCGGGGCTGGCTGCGCCAGGCTCTGCTGGGGTCGGGGATGCGGGCGCTGGCGCGGCCGGTGCGGGGGCGGCAGGCGCGGCGGCCGGCACTGCAGCGGCAGCGGCGGGAGCAGGCGCGGCAGCGGGTGCAGCGGCGGGGGCGGTGTCAGCGGTCAGCATCGTCATTCGGTGGTTCTCGTCTCGTTGGTCATCTGGGCATACGCTTCGGGCGCGTGGCGGTGAATCTCGGCCACCAGGAACAGCCCGACGTTGCGCATGCCCTCCTTGAAGAATGTTTCACTGTTGCCAGTGAACGTGCTCCGGTACACGCCGCAGTGCTCGACGAATCGGGCCATCACGCGGCGCCCTTGTTTTGACGACATCAGCCAGCGGATGTCGTTCGCTTCGACCTGCCTCTTGGCGAGCTTCACGTTGCTGCGCGTCGCTGCCTCGGGGTGCTGTTCTTCGTGTTCGTTGCTCACAGGAATGGAATGTGGTTCAGGGGGCGTGGCCTATTGGAACTTCAGCCGCCGTAGATTTTCGAGGCCGCGTTCCCGTCGCCGCCAGGCATCAACTCCATCGCGGTGATCTGCAGGCTGAAGCTCGACTCGCCGTCTTTGCCGACCGTGCTGTACTGGCTCGTGTTCGTCACGACGGCGAGCGCGGTGATGGTGAACCTCTTGCCAGTCGTCGGGACCGTGGTCATGCCGAGCTTTTGCATGGTGTCGTCGTCGATAGCGATCGACAGCCCCCACGGGAATTCGGGCTGGGTGTCGGCGGCGCCGATCGCTTCAGCGGCTTCTGCTTTCGCTTCGGCCTTCGTGACTTTCATGCTGGTGAGTGCCATACGTTTATTTCGTTTAGGAGTAACCGGTGAGGCCCGAGGTCACGCCGCTCGGGCGCTGCGCGCCGCCGGCGAGCGTGGCGCCGGCCCCTTTCGATAGCTCGGTGAGGGCGTTGTTCGTGTTGGTCGGTGAGGCGGCCAGCTTCTGCGCCGTGTCGGCCGCGCTGTTGGCCAGGCCGGCCCGCTGCACCTCCTGCTGCTGCTCGGCGCGGGCCTTGCGCATCATCGCGACCTTGTCGCCGGCGACGATCAGCGTCGGGTCCACGCCCAGCATGTCGCTGTACTGCGCGGCCCACTGGTCCTCGTCGAAGTTGTCGAGCACGCCCGGCTTGATCGTGGCGATCTGGCCGAGGTTGGCGACGAACCGGTCGATGTTGTTAGTGCCGATCGCGCGCTGCGCCTGGGCCAGCATCGAGATGAAGTTGATGTTGAGCTGCATGCCGTGCAGCTCTTGCGGCGGTTGCGGCACCATGCCGGCCGCGATCATCCGGTCGAAGGTGGACTGGATCAGCGGCGAGAGTTTCTCGTTGTGGAGGCGCTCGCTAGTCGGGCCGAGCAGCAGGAGCTTCTCTTCCTTGCGCTCGGCGACTTCGTAGGCCGTCATCTTGCCCTGGTCAACCTGCTCGAGCGCGAGCCAGAGGTCGGCGTAGAAGCCGGCCTTCACGCGCTCGCGCACGTCGCGAATGTCCTCGAGCAAATGGCTGAGGTCGAGGTTGACTTCGAACGCGGAGCGGATGCCGGCGCCCGGCGTCACGCCGTCGTAGTAGCTGATGCCGCCTGGCATCATCTCGACCTCGCTGTTCTTCATCGAGGTCGGGGCTTGCAGGGGCGGCTTCGTCTTGTAGTCGATGGCCTGCGCCTTGCGGAGCTGCTCCTGCTGGAGCTGCTTGACGTCGCCCAGCGTCTCCTGGCCGGGGCTGTTGCCGTAGATGTCGCCGCCGGCAACGTCCCAACGCGACACCAGCGCAGGAAACGACTTGAAGCCGCCGTCGCGGAGGTACGTGCCGGCCTGCGCGCCGGTCTCGAAATAGCAGTCGCGCCACGCCATGTCGCGGGCCAGCTTGCTCGACGGATCGCGGTCGGCCCGCGGCTCGATGATGTGGATGATCGGCACCCACTGGCCAAGTGCGCCGCGGTCGTAGAGGTTCTTCACCGCGGTGCTGCAGTTGTCGCGGCCGAACTCGCGCACGACCTCGCTGACGGTCTTCTCGAACTCGCGGCCTAACGTGTCGACCGTGCCTTTGTAGTTCGTGGCGATGGCGAACTCACCCACCGTCAGGCTGTGGTGATGGATGACGTTGTCAAAGTCGTCCATCGTGATCGACGCCTCGGTGCCGAACACGCCTAGCTCCTTGTAGGAGTGGTGCAGCGCGCGGTAGGTGTTCGACTTCGCGAACACGTCGAGCATGAGCTGGGTGACCTGGGCCAGCCAGACCTTCACCGGCTGATGCTTGTTCAGATCCTTGTCTGGCGTCTCGAGGCGGAACCACGGGCGCGCGGGCGAGGTCATGTTGGCCATCAGCCCGGCGGCGAGCACGCCGGCGGCGCGCGTGCCGGTGTTGTCGTAGATGCTGTTGTGCCGGCGGTTGCCCTTGTTGTGGTCCTGCACGAAGTAGCGGCCGTTGCGTGGCAGCAGGAAGCGGCTCAGCTCCTGCCACTGCGCCATCCAGGTGGCTCGCTCGGTCTTCAGCTCGCCCCAGCGGCGCAGCAGGTCGCTGCGTTGCTGGATGGGGTTCGTCGAGCTGGCGTAGGAGTCGACCACGTCAGACCTTCGTCGTGGCAATGGCCGCGCGCCACGCGTCGACCGCGCTGATCTTGGCGTGCGTGTGGAACGGTGCCGGCGCGGCGGGGCCGTGCTGGACGACCGGCGTAGCGATGCTCGCGCGCCAGCGCTCGAGCGGGCCGGCGTTGCTCGACGCGGGCTGCGTCGCGGCGGTGACCTTGGCCTGGTCCTTGTGGAGCTGGGCCAGGCCCTTGACAAAGTCGGGAGTGCTCATCGATCAGCCCCCGAGCAGGGTGGACTTGCCGAGCGTGAGTCGCGACTGGTCGATGCCGGACGGGCCGGTGAGCATGGTGCCACTCTGCCCCGCCTTGCCGGACAGCACGTTCGCTGCCATCGCCGCGGCGCTGTCGGGCGTCTTCGAGTTCGCGCGGTTGTTCGCTTCGTCGGTGTTCTGCGCCGTCACCCTGGCGGCGGCGGTGGCGGCGTCCCTGGCCATGTTCGAGCTGCGTCGTGCGGCATCGGCCGACGACACGACACCAGCGACGGCAGCCGCCGCGCTCACGCCGGAACCGATGGCGAGCCAAGTCGCCGCTGTCCATCCGAAGGCCATGCTTCTTTCCTTTCTAGGTCGAGGATCGCCCCGGCCGGTGGGTGACGCCGGGTCATCAGGCGCTCGGGATGCTCGACAAGCGCGGCCTCGATGGTCTCGAGGTCGGTCGTGCCGGTCGTGTTCTGGTGGATCGAGAACCAGGTCGTGTCGCTGATCGCGAAGCCCACACGCAGGACGCCGGTGCCAGCCGACAGGATGTGAGCGCCACGGTGGCGCACCCTCCCGGCTGGGGTCCAAACGACGACATCGCCGACGCAGACATTCAAGTGGCCGGCTTTGTGCGGGAGGCCGACGAGGAACGTGCCGGCCGGGATGTGGATGCCGCGGCCGTAGAGGCCGTCGGCGTGGATGTGCGTGGTGCGGAGGTCGACCACCCCGTGCTCGGACTCAAGCGACTGGATCTGGTGACCCAGGGCCTCGATCTGTTCTGCGGTGGGGTACTCCGGCAGCAGCGCGAGCGCGGGGTGGTCAAGCGTCAAGACTTCCATACGGGTCATGCTCGCGCCGTTGGCCTGGCCTATTGGAACCGGCGCGTCGCGGCAGGCGCTTCGGCGTGTCGATCATGGCCAGGATCACGGCGACGGCGCGGTCGACCGATCGGCCGATCTTTTCGTAGATCTCGTCGCGGCTTGCGACCTTGATCGTCAGGCCCGACAGATCCCACGTCGGCGTGCACAGCTCGACCAGGAGCTGCGGGTCCGGGGGCAGGCACACGCCCTTGTCGTTGGCCGGGTCGAGCCACTCGCGCATGCGCCACCACAGCTCGCTGCGCTGGTTGAAGAAGCGCAGCCGGCCGCTCTTGTCGGTGCCTGTGGCGCGCTCGCTCACGTTGATGCCGAGGATGTGGACCGACATGCCGTTGAGGTGGTCGTAGGGCGACGCGCCGACGCCGATGACGTCGATGTGCACCGGTGCGTCGTCGGTCCGGTGCGCGATCGTGAGGCCTGCGACCTTCGGGCCGTCGGGCGTCTCGGCGCCGGGGTAGAGGTGCAGCTTGTCGATCCACGGTCCGCTGCCGTCGGGAGGCGCGTGCCTGGCGGCGATGGTCGTGTTGTCCTTGCCGCCGCGGGCCACGTCGACGCCCATGGACCGCATGTCGCCTTTCGGCGACAGCGGCCTCCAGCGGGCCATGGCGGCCTCGATCCACGCGGTCGGGATGACCTGCCACGGGTCGTCCTGCATGCCGGCCTGAAAGTCGCCGTAGAGCATCTGGCTGCGCAGCGGCTCGGGCATGGCCTGGAGCTGGCGCAGGTAGCCCGAGCCGGCGAGGAATGGGTTGTCGCCGATGCGGGACGGGATGAACGTGCGCGACTGCGGCGTGATGATGTCCTCGATCGCGTAGGCGGCCGGGTCGAAGTCGTAGACCAGTTGGCCGCCGACCTGCACGCAGGCATCGGGCCGGTCGACCCACACGTCGCGGCTGGTGCCGTTCTCGCCGGGCAGCATCACGCAGTAGCGGATCTCGCCGGGACCGACGGGGTAGAGCGGATGCTTGTTGTCCAACCACGGGCCGAAGAAGTCGATGACCCACCGGCCTTCGGCCGTGGTCGGCGGGTTGAACGTCATCAGCGCCTGGCTGTGCACGCCGTCGCGCGTCGAGCGGTTCCAGCCCAGCAGGAAGCGGACCTGGGCCTCGAGGAAGTTGGCGGCCTCGTCGAACACGAGCAGGTCGTGCGGCCTGCCCTGCTGGCGCTGCTCGTCGCCGAGGTTGGGGCACGAGCCGAACTCGATGAGCACCTTGCGCGGACCGGCGTCGCGCCAGATGGGCGGCTGGCTGCTGAACCCGTCACGCGATCCGAGGATCGTCTGCAGGCGCTGCAGGATGCCCTGGAGCTGCGTGCCCTCGCGTCGCATGATGAGCACCTCGTGCGCGGTCGTCAGCGCCCTGCCGATGGCCAGGTCCGACTTGCCACCGCCGGCCGCGCCACCGAACCCGATGATGTCGGCCGTGCACTCGTACGCCATGGTCTGTGGGCCTGGCAGCGGCACCCAGATGACTTCGGCCATCTCCTGGGCCATGAGCCGATCCAACTCCTCGCGCTCGGCTTGGGTGAGGAATCGCTCGGCGTCTCGGACAGCTTCGGGCGTCATCGGCCCTGAGCCTTGCGCACGGCGCCCTCGGCCTGCTGCGCTGCGACGTGCGCCTCGACATCACGCAGCCTGTCGAGGATGAGTTGCGTCGCCTGGGCGAGCTGGCCGATGCACTTGTGAGCAGTGACCCGGGCCGCGAGCATGTCGTCGTGGGTCATGTCGGGTAGACGATGGCGAAGCACACGTACTGCACGCCGGCAGCGCGGGGGGTGTCGTTGAGGTTCGAACGGTTCATCCGACCGGCCTGCACGAGGCATTCGGCCTCGGTCTTGTGGATGCTGACCGGCTCGGGCTTGGTGTCGCCGAGGTGCAGGAACGAGACCAGGATGAGCAGGTACATGGGGCTAGGCCAGGTCGGTGGGGTCTTCGGTCTTGCGGGCCAGGGCCGCGGCGAAGATCGAGGCGATACGCGCACGGCGCGTGGTGGCGTCCATCGTGACCGGGCCGCCATCGGCGCCGGTCAGCTCGGTGCGGTCAGCGAAGACCCGCTTGCGCCGGCCCTTGAGGAGCAGGGCCAGCAGCGCGTCGCTGTGCTTCGTGATCGTGAGCCAGGCCGGCAGGCCGTCGGCATCGCGTGCCTGCATCGGTCGACTCAGCGTGACGATCTCGCCGGTCTTGGCGTCGGTGGCCCCGTAAGCCTCCATGACGACCTCGCCCGACGCGTCACGCGCCCAGATGGGGGTGAGCTGGCCCTGGTAGACCACCGGCTCCTGCACGCCGACGACGGCCCTGCGGCGCGCTTCGGCCTCGAGCGTGTCGGCACTGTCCTCGAGCGCCTGGTCCCACGACGCGGCGAAGTCCGCATCGCGCTTCTTCAGCGCGTAGACGGCGCTCGAGGTCACGCCGGCCGCCTTCGCGGAGCGAGAGACGATGCCGTCGACCTCGAGCTGCTCGAGGAAGGGAGAGACCCAGGGTGCGTAGACCATGCGTCACTCTGCGTCGAGGTCGGTGACGTATTGGAACTCGTGAACGCTCGCGGGCCTGAACCGGCGGCGCGGCGCTCCCAGGGTGCGCTGGCTCGTCGCCGTTTGCCCGCGGCTGCGGGCCGCGCAGATGTCGTGGACGCGGCCTTTGCTGGTCTCGAACTTATCGGCGATGTCGCTGAGCTTCATGCCGTCAGCTCGCAGCTCGCGGATGAGGTCGATGTCGTGGTCGGTGAACCTGGCGCGGTGATGGTCCTGGCCGATCACCATGCCGGCGTCGTTCACCGAGACGATGCGCGAGCGTGCGAATTTCTGCGTGCTCACGCCCTTACCACCTTACCACCCTTACCACCTAAAACCCATTGTTCTCCCCCTAATTGTAACAGGCTACATTCTGTTACATATCTCTCATATATCCCTGTAAAGAAAAAGGTAGTAAGGTGGTAAGAGATCAATGGAATCAACAACTTAGATGCCTTACCACCTCTAGGCCAGGTGGTAAGAACCGAGCACTTCAGGCCCAAAATGCTCATCAGAGGCTCCAAACCACGCGCAGTTTTTTGCAGACAGAGCATCAGAGGCTCCAAACCTTGACCGCGCGGCCGTCGACCCAACGCGTAGTTTTTTGCAAACCGAGCCGGGCGAGCACCTTGCCGACGCGCATCTCGTCCGCCTTCTTGATCTCGCTGAGCTTCTTGCCGAGCGCTCCGAGCAGCACATCGATGACCCTGACCGGCCCCCGCGGCGCGCCGTCGAGGTCGTCCTGACCAAGCCAGCGCGCGATGGCGTCCTCCCACGAGTCGTGCGCCTTGAACGCCGCGTGCTCGGCTTTTGCCAGCTCGTAGGCGCCCTGCCATGCCACGCCGCCGAGACCGAACAGCTCGCGGCCCTCGGCCCAGAGTTGGTCTCTGTCCCGCTCGATGCCTTTGACGTCGACCTCTCCGACGCGCATTGGGAGCCAGCGCCTATTGCCAGTCTCGTCGACCAGAAAGTCGTCACGGTTGGTGGTGCCGAACAGGACCAGCCGTCTCGGGTATTTGGTGACGTACTCCATGTACTTCGGCGTCCACTCCTCGTGGGTACGTGTGACCCACTGCTTGATGGCCTCTTCCTCGCGACTGTCGAGACCGCGCAGCTCGCCGATCTCACCGACCAGGGTGCCGCGCATCTTGCGAGCCAGGTCGTCATCACGCTCGCCGAGGCTGACCTCGGTGAACATATCGCCGTGAGGCGCGATAGCCTTGACGCCGGTCGTCTTGCCGGCGTTCTGGGCACCGACCAGCACCGGGACCATGTCGGTCTTGGCCCCAGGCTCGAGGCAGCGCCCCGCTAGCGCCGTCCACGTGTAGAGGCCCACCGCCCTGGTGTATGAGCTGTCGACCGTGCGGAAGTAGCGATGGAAGAACCCTTCGCACCTCGACACGCCGTCCCAACGCAGCACGTTGATCCAGTCGACCGCGGCGTCGAACCTGTTCTCCCACCCAACGGCCTGCACCGCGTCGCGCAGCCGCGCCTTCTCGATCGGCTTGAACCCGGCCATAGGGTCCATCTCGAGGCGACTGGCGATGCGTACGTAGTCGCGGTCGTGGAATGGCCGCAGCTCGCCGGTGTCGTCGTCGACCATCAGCGAGGCCGTGAACTCGTCGTAGACCACACGCACGCCGCAGAGATCGGACCGCCGCAGGGCCATAAGCACGTTGTTGAGAGTCGACTCGATGTTGCCTGTGCGTGAACGCTTGAACGCCGGCAGCGGTTGGGCCTCGGCCAGGCCTTTACCGCCTGGTAAAGCCCCGACCACGTCGAAGTCGCTGGCGCCGCAGCCGGTGGCCTCCAGGAAGTCGCCGTCGCTGCGCGTGGCGCAGCTCGCGTGCAGGCACTTGAAGTGACCCAGCGCGAACCCGCCCACACCGGCCGGGAAGTAGCTCGTCGAACTGACCCCGGTGTCGGTGCTGTGGCCGTCCTCCCACGGGCAGCGCACGTTAACCTTGCCGTCACGCTCGTAGCCGGTGACCCAGCCGTTCTCGTCGAGCCAGGCGACGGTGGCGTCCTGCATGTCGCCGGCCGTGCGAGGCACTGCAGGGAGCATGCCGTTGCGCTCGGTGACCGAGCCCCCGGCCAGGCCGAACGTGTCGGCCAGCGCCTGCCAGGTGGTGTCCAGCTCGGCCAGGCTGATCTCGACCAGCTCGGCCGGCACGCCGCCGTCCCACTCGATGCGGGCGCCGCTGCTGTGCGTGCCGCAGGCGACGAACTGCTGCTTGTTAGAGAGTAGCTCGATGATGCCGTGAGGCGTGCGGACGACCCGCTTCGGGAAGTCGATCGGGCAGCGAAACGCGAGCAGCATCTTGCCGCTGTTCGCGCGGCGGCGCGCCGCCAGCGTCCCGAGGCCCAGGGCGATGAACTCCTCGACCTCGCGCGCGCGCACAGGGTCGCCGATGTCAACGTCGATCGCCTTGACCGTGCGCCCGATGACGCACAACCCCAGGCGGTTGTCGGCCTGCCACCGGGCCAGCTCGTTGCTGGTCGAGACGTGCGTGGGCCACTGGGGGATGCCCACAACCTCGCCCGCCTGGTTGAACCGGCTGGGCGTCTTGCCCAGATCCTTGATGTTCGACCTCTCGCTGATCTTCGCGCCGGGGTCCATGACCACCGGCAGCAGGTCCGATTCAGCGAGCCGCGCCCAGGCGGCCCAGTCGTCGGGCGTAGCGCCCCAGGTCATGCTAGGACTCCGTCGAGATAGGACTCGACGAAGGCGGCCGCGGCTTGCGCATTGATGGCGTTACCGTAGGCGCGCAGGCGTCCCACTCGGCTGCGGGCACCGCGGGCGAGTGGGAAACCAGTTTCGGCATGCGCTGCGTAGGCGTCATCCCAAGCCGTCTGTGTATGGCGTGCCAGAAGGCGTGACAGAACGCGCACAAGGTCTGCACGTTCGTCGGTCTGTTGTCCGTCCAGTCCTCGTTGATGTGATGCGCCTGCAGCCTCTTGCCGGTGCCGCAGGCATCGCAGCTCCCCGCTCGCAGCTTGCGCGCGTGGTAGTGACACACCTTCCGCGACTCCCCACCCTTGCTCCTCGAGTTGGCGCATGAAAGCGAGCAAAAACGGCGCCTCGTGAAGTCTCGGAATCCCTCCAGCCGGCCAGCTTCGTTGCGCCTCCTCTCCAAGAACTTGGAGCAGTGTTCGCATTGCCGCGGTTCGGCCGCCTTGGATTTGTGCTGTTGCCGCATTCACTTCTTTCTCGACTTTGGCAATGACCTCGGGGCGCACTCGTCCCAAGCTATCGGCAGACCCATCAACCAGCGGCTGTGGGAGGGCGCTAACTGGCCGCCACTTCTCGTCTCGACAGGGGAGCCAGTCAGCACCGGCCCAGAATCCGCTGACCGCGCCGCGTCCGTCAGCGTCATGAAAGTCTGCCCCCTGTAGCCGTAGGCCCGCGAATCGGCTGAGTCCTGCGTCGTCGTCGTCGGCCAGCCGGCCAGCAAAGCTCCCTCTCGCAGGTTCGGATTCCGACCCGCCGCGAACTCCTCGCTGCGGATCTTGTCGCTCGCCATCGGCGTGCCCCAGCCCTCGAGCGTCGATCCTTTCCAGTCTCTCCCCGCCGGTGTCGGCCACCCAGTAGCAGCGGTCTCGGATGTGCGGCGCGCCGACGCCCGCAGACGGGAACGGGACGGCCCCGAAGGCGTAGCCCAGGGCTTCCACGTCAGCGTGTACAAGGTCGATCCAAGGGTCGACAGCCTTTGCCGCAACCTGTTCTCCAAAGACGACTGCAGGGCGGCACTGGCTGATGAGGTGGTGCCATGCCGGCCAGAGGTGCCGCTCGTCGTCAAACCCAGCGCCTTTGCCAGCCGTGGAGAAAGGCTGACACGGGCAAGACCCAGTCCATACAGGTCGATCGTCTGACCATCCTGCAAGACGAAGAGATCGGGACCAGACGCCGACTCCGGCGAAGAAATGGCACTGGGTGTACTGGAACAATTCATGGGGCTCGATGTCCTCGATGCTGCGTGTGTCGACGACGCCGGGCGCGATGTGTCCTGCGGCGATGAGGTTGCGCAGCCACCCGGCCGCGTAGGGGTCGATCTCGTTGTAGAACGCCCGCACGATTCAGTGAGCCCGTGGGTTGACGCCCAGGGACTGGTCGGCCTGCATCATCTGCTTGGCGGTGAACGTGAACCACGCCTGCCGGGCCGAGAGAGGAAGCGAGAGTGCCGCGAGGGCCCGGTCGAAGACCTCGCGCTCGAATGGGGTCATGGAGTCGAGCGAAACGTATTCGGTGTTGTTCAAGGCGGTGCCCACGGGTCGGTCTGCATACGGAACCCTCACTTTACCGTTTGGGCAAGTAATACGCCTCGGCAGACCGTACAATTCGTTACATATTACCTCTGAATAGGGTGTAACCCCGTCATCGGCCTGCTTTACCATCTGGTATTCCCAACCGAGAGAAGGGATGCACCATATGGTTAAGCCGACACCGCCGCCTCCCGGCAAGGGCGTCTACAGCATCAGGCGCGAGAACCTCAATCGCCTACTCGCCGGCGAAGGACGAAAGACCCAGCTCGCCGTCCACCTCGGCGTCAGCCGGGCCCGGATCAGCCACATACTCACCGGCGCTCGACGGATCACGACCGATCAAGCCAGCGAGCTGGAGCAGATCATCGGTCTCTTCCCGGGTGAGCTGAGTATCGACCCAGCTCAGCCGAGGCCACCGCGTGGCGGTGCAACCGATGAAAAGCTACTGCTCAGTTCGATGCGCTCGGTGATGTTCGCCGCCAGCGAGATGGGCGTGACCCTCCCGCCCGACATCATGTCGGACCTGACCACCTCGGTCTACCAGCTGAGCAAACCCGGCAAGCTGCTCACCCAGCCGACGGTGCAGGCCCTCGTGGCGCAGGCCGCCAAACGCGCGTGACCCTCGTCGGAGGGCATTAGGGTTTTACCTAGTGCTCAACCCGACGAACGGTCATGTCCTGTGCTTTACCGGGCGGTAAAGTTTAGTCATCCCATCCACCCCGTCGGAGATCACCATGCAGTACCCCACCAGCCTGACCCTCAGCGAAGTCGAAAGCCGCGCCTACGCCGCCGGCGACATGGCGACCGTCGCCATGCTCCGTCGCACCGAGGAGGAGATGCTCGACACCTTCGAGACGACCATGAGCCCCGATCACGAGACGGCCGTGGACAACCTAGCTCGCGTCAATGACGCCCTGGAGGCCTGCGTCGATGCGATGAACGACGCGGAGAAGCAACTCGACGATCTCGCCCCGGAAGTCGACGGCAAGACGGTCGAGCACGCCCCCGCCGGGTTCGATGCGCTATCGGACGCCGAAGACGCCTTGAAGGCCCCGTCCTATGAATACGATGAGACGCTGCGCGCCAAGCTGGCGAAGGTCAAGTCCGAGCGCGACGCGGCGCGGGCAGAGTCCGCGAAACTGCGCGACGAACTGAGCACTCGCGGCCAGGTGCTGAACGCGGCCCACGGCCTGCTGATGCCCTACCGGCGCAGCGGCAAGGCAATGCCGAAGTGGGCCGATGCCCTGCACCGCGCCGTGACGACGCACAAGGCGTCGCTGCCCAACTGATCCGCCCTGAACTTTACCGACTGAGAAATCCAGCCATGAAACACCTCCGCTCCCTCTTCCGCATGCAAACCGTCCGCGAGCGCGCCCGTCGCGAGCAGGCCGACAACGTCCGCGCCATCTTCGAGGCCGAGAAGGCCCTGCTGCACACGCGCCAGGAGCTGGCGTACCTGCTCAAGCGCCAGGTCCACCTCAACCGTCTCGTGGAGGCAGCATGACCAAAACCCAAGACCGCGAGCGCAAGGCCGCGCGCCTCGTCGCCCAGTTCCAGCGCAACCGCTTCGCCGGCGCCAACGAGCGCCGGGCCCACGCGGTGCGTCGGGTCCAGAAGCTCAGCGGCGCCCCGAGATCCTTTGCCCTTTGCTTGACCACTCGATAAACTGATTCTTCTCGTAGATACCTACCCCCAACGAAAGGCCACCCGCATGCCCCAATACCTCGTCACCGCCACGTTCGACAATGTCGACGAGGCCCTCCGCTTCCTCGCCCACGGCGCCGGCAACCGCGGCCCGATCGGCGCGACCGTCGAGCGCACCGACAAGCCGGCGCCCGCCCCGGCAAAGCCGAAAGCCGAGAAGCCGGACCCCGCACCCCCCGCCCCCGCCCCGGCTGCTGCCGCGCCGGTGCCCGCGCCGTCCGTCTCGGCTCCCCCTTCTGCCTCTGCCCCTAAGGCCGCCGAGGTCGACTACACGACGCTGCAAAAGGCCGTGTTCAAACTGGCCGGCATCCCCGGGACGGGCCACCGCGCCGCGACCGAGATGCTCGCCGCGCTCGGGGTGAAGACGTTCAAGGATCTCGACTCGTCGCGCTGGGCCGAAGCGCTCTTCGCGGTGACCGCGAAGACCGAAGAGCTGGCGGTGCCTGCGTGAGCCCGGCCAAGACGCCCGAGGAGCAGGCGACCCGCGACCAGGCGGTCGCTCGCCTCCACGCCCCGGTCGACGCCGCTCGCGCCGCCTTCCGCGGCCTGGTCGTGGTGGGGCACCGTCGCTCCATCGAGGCCGGCGAGATGCTTTGGGCTTTACCGGGCGGTCAATTCGCCCACGCCGAGCACCTCGTGTCCGTCGACCCGGCGTTCACGGTGATCGAGTCGCCGTCGATGCGCTACTTGCACGACCAGCAGCCCGTGCTCCGGGAGCTGACCGCTTGAACGCCCGCACCTCCCGCCTGCTGCGCCGCATGGCCGCGGTCGTCCACGTCGCCGAGTACCGCGTCGCTGCGCTGCAGCCGGCCGAGACGAAGCCGCGCGTGGCGACCGAGGCGATGCAGCTCGCTGACCTGAAGCGTGCCTGGCACGCCACGCCGCGCCCACGCCGCAACGCCTCGCGCACGCGCCTGGTCGGCATCTTCCACGAGATCGTCGGAGGCAAGGCGCCATGAGCGGCCACAGCAAGTACAGCGCCTCGGGCTTCGAGGCAGCGGCCCTCTGCCCAGGCAAGCGCGTCATGGAGCGTGGCCTGCCCGACAGCTCGAGCAAGTACGCCGACGAGGGCACGGCCGCGCACGCGCTGTTCGCCGACCTGATCGACGGCGTGGCGCCGGCCGAGGCCTACCTGGTCGACACGACCTGGTGGCCGGTCACCGACGAGATGCGCGCGGCGGTCGACACCGCGGTCGCCTCGGTCCGCGAAATCGCCTGCTACGGCATGGTCCTGAGCGAGACGCGCGTGAACTACAGCGCCGCGCTGGGCGTCCCGGCCGACGAGGCCTGGGGCACGGCCGACATCATCGCCGCGGTCGACCACGAGCTGCAGGTCCACGACTACAAGCACGGCCGCGGCGTCGAGGTGTTCGCCGAAGAGAACCCGCAGATGATGCTCTACGCGCTCGGGGCCCTGGCCCAGGCGCAGGGCGTGCTCGGCGAGTTCACGCAGGTCCGCATGGTGATCCACCAGCCGCGGATCAAGAGCGAGCCGTCGCAGTGGATGACCACGGTCGAGCAGCTCGAGGGCTGGGCCGCGGGCGATGGGCGCGCCGCTGTAGCCGATCGGCAAGCTGCTGCGGCCAACTACGACTTCGCTACGTTCGGTTGGGAGCCCGAGTACCTGCGCCCGAACGAGAAGAGCTGCAAGTTCTGCCGCGCCAAGTCGACATGCCCCGCGCTGCGCGGCGAGGCGACGCGCACGGTCTTCGAGATCGTGCCGGCGTCGCCCGACGAGTTCGACGGCCTGGCCCCAGCCGAGCGCGTCAAGGTCTCCGACGACGCCTGGCTGGCCGCGGTGCTGAGCAAGGCCGACATGATCGAGGACTACCTCAAGGCCGTGCGCGCCGAGGTCGAGACGCGGCTGCTCGCCGGCGTCGAGATCCCCGGCTTCAAGATCGTCGAGGGCAAGAAAGGCAACCGCGCCTGGGCCAGCCCGGCGGACGCCGAGGCCCAGCTCAAGGCCATGCGCCTGAAGGTCGAGGAGATGTACGACTTGAAGCTGATCAGCCCGACCACGGCCGAGAAGCTGGCCAAGGCCAAGACGATCGGCCCCCGGCAGTGGAAGACCCTGCAGGAGTCCATCACCCGCAGCGACGGCGTCAAGCACGTCGCACCCGTCACCGATCCGAGGCCTGCTTTGGTGCTCACACCGGCCGCGGATGAGTTCTCCGACGTGAGCACCGAATCCCTCCCGCAACTACTGGCCTGACGGCTCGACAACCATGACCACGACCCCCGCAACCCTCGCAACCCCCATCGGCAGGGTGATGCTTCATAACGTGCGCCTCTCGTTCCCCAACCTGTTCGAGCCGAGCATCGTCGGCGACGACCCGAAGGCCAAGCCGCGCTACAGCGCGATGTTGATCCTGACGCCCGAGCACCCGCAGCTCAAGGAGATCAACGACAAGATGGTCGCCGTCTCCAAAGAGAAGTGGGCCGCCAAAGCCGAGGCGGTCTACAAGGGCCTCAAGACCAGCGACAAGCTGGCGCTGCACGACGGCGACACGAAGGCGCAGTACGACGGCCTCGGCGGCAACTTCTTCATCAGCGCCGCGTCGCAGGAGTCGGCCCGCCCGACCGTCATCGACCGCAACAAGGCGCCGCTGACCGCGAAGGACGGCAAGCCCTACGCCGGCTGCTACGTCAACGTGCACATCGACCTCTGGGCCCAGGACAACGGCTTCGGCAAGCGCATCAACGCGCAGCTCCGCGGCGTCCAGTTCCTGCGCGACGGCGATGCGTTCGCCGCGGGCCGCCCGGCCGACATCGACGAGTTCCAGGAGGTGACCGAGGGCGCTGACGCCGTCGACTTCGCCTAGGCGCTCGAGGGGAAGGTATGCCAGAGGCTGACCCCCGGCTTCTAAGGCGACCCATGCGTCCGCCCGCCCCTCACGCCTCGCCGGCAGCACAGCACGTAAGCCCGGCGCCTACCCATCACACAGAAAGGCACCCCATGCACATCTCCCTCTCCGACCTGAAACTCCACGTCCTAGCATTTGTCCGCAGGGAATCGGCCGCGCTCAGCGGCGAGATCCACAGCGCGGTCGCTCGCTTCGCCGACTTCGTCGAGGGCCAGCAGGCCGTGGCCGACGCCGTCGAGCTGCTCGAGAAGAACGGCTACACCATCAACTCCCCGCCGTCCGTCGCAGGGCCGCTGTAACAGTCGCCTCTGCGGCTTTACCCTCCGGTAAGCTATCGACTTCTCCACCGAGCACCCACCATGACCGACGCGATCCCTTTCGATGAGCCCGTCTTCGCCGAGCAGGCCGACGCCGTGGTCAGCCCCTGCGGGCTGTACCGCTACTGCCTTGCGCGCCGCTGGGCGACCGAGGGCAAGACCCTCTGCTTCGTCATGCTCAACCCGAGCACGGCCGACAGCGTCGCCGCGGTCGACGACGCGACGACCAGGAAGTGCAAGCGCTTTGCACGCATCAAGGGCTTCACCGCGATCGAGGTCGTCAACCTCTACGCCTACCGCGCGACGGACCCGGCCGACCTGAAATACATGGGCTACCCGGTCGGTCCGCTGGACGACGCGTACCTGCTCTCGACGGCGCGCCGCGTCGACAAGGCCGGCGGCACGGTGTGCGTGGCCTGGGGCGCAGCCGCTCCGATGGACCGCGCGCGGCAAGTCCTCGCGGACCTGGCCGAGCTGGGCATCGAGCCCGTGTCGCTCGCCGTCACGAAGCGGGGCCACCCCGCGCACCCGCTGTACCTGTCGTCGACGTCGGGCTTCAATAACTTCGCCTACGGGCGCGAGGCGGTGGCTGCCTGATGGCCTACGAAGACCCGGCGAAGAAGGCCGCAAGGGCGGTTGCGTACCGCGCCGCGAACAAAGAAAAGATCGCCGCAGTGAAGGCCGCGTACCGCACGGCGAACCCCGAAAAGGTCGCCGCACAGGCGGCCGCGTACCGCGCCGCGAACAAAGAAAAGGCGGCCGCAGTGAAGGCCAGGTACAAAGAAAAGGTCGCCGCAGTGAAGGCCGCGTGGCAAGCGGCGAACAAAGAAAAGGTCGCCGCAGTGAAGGCCGCGAACAAAGGAAAGGTCGCCGCACGGAGTGCCAGGTACCGCGCCGCGAACAAAGAAAAGGTCGCCGCACGGAAGGCCGCGTGGCAAGCGGCGAACAAAGAAAAGATCGCCGCAAGGACGGCCGCGTACCGCGCCGCGGACAAAGAGAAGGTCGCCGCAGTGGAGGTCGCGTACCGCGCCGCGAACAAAGAAAAGGTCGCCGCACGGAAGGCCGCGTACTACGCCGCGAACAAAGAAAAGATCGCCGCACGGGGGGCTGCCTGATGGCCTACGAAGACCCGGCGAAGAAGGCCGCACGGGTAGCTGCGTACCGCGCCGCGAACAAAGAAAAGGCCGCCGCACAGGCGGCCGCGTACTACGCCGCGAACAAAGAAAAGATCGCCGCAGTGAAGGCCGCGTACCGCACGGCGAACCCCGAAAAGATCGCCGCAGTGAATGCCGCGTACCGCACGGCGAACCCCGAAAAGATCGCCGCAGTGAATGCCGCGTGGCGCACGGCGAACAAAGAAAAGGTCGCCGCAGTGAAGGCCGCGTACCGCACGGCGAACAAAGAAAAGGTCGCCGCAGTGCAGGCCGCGTACCGCACGGCGAACAAAGAAAAGACCGCCGCACGGATGGCTGCGTGGGGCGCCGCGAACTCCGAAAAGGTCGCCGCAGTGAAGGCCGCGTACCGCACGGCGAACAAAGAAAAGGTCGCCGCAGTGAAGGCCGCGTGGCAAGCGGCGAACAAAGAAAAGGTCGCCGCACAGAGTGCCAGGTACAAGGAAGAACTCGCGCCCAGCTATGTCGCGAATGCGCTCAGCATGCCCGTCGCCGACCTCACACCCGAGCTGCTCGAAGCAAAGCGTCAGCAGCTCACCCTCACCCGCATCCAGAGAGAAAACAGATGACAGACACCGCGTTGACCAAGTTCCAGCAGCTCGTGCTGGAACGCCAGGGAGTCAAGGGCTACGCCGCGATCCGCGCGTTCTACCGCAGCGCCCAGCTCGCGAAGGCGATGGGCGACATCCGGGCCGACGAGTACGCCGAGCTGGTTGCCTACGCTGCCGAAGAGCGCGAGTGGCTGGACCGGCAGATCGAGCAGCTAAAGGCCTCGACCGCGGCGCGCAAGCAGTTGCTGGTGGAGAACGACGCGTACCGAGATCTCGATCTCAAAACCCTCGATCTCCCGGCGCTCGGTTTCGACAAAGACTGAATTGACCACGCTCTACTTCGACTGCGAGACGTTCAGCGAGGCCGACCTCAAGACGGCCGGCACGCACCGCTACGCCGAGCACGAGTCGACCGAGATCATGCTGGCCCAGTGGGCGATCGGCGACGAAGAGCCGACCGTTGAAGACCTGACCGGGCGCAAGATGCCGAGCGCTGCCCTGCAGGCGCATCTCGCCGATCCGGACGTGATCGTCATCGCGCACAACAGCGCCTTCGACCGCACGCTGGTGCGCCACTGCTGGGGCATCGACGTGCCGGTCGAGCGCTGGCGCGACACGATGGTCAAAGGCCTGGCCCACGGCCTGCCCGGCGCGCTCGGCAAGGTCGGCGTGATCCTGGGCCTGCCCGAGGATCAGCAGAAGGACAAGCGCGGCAAGGCGTTGATCCAGTTGCTGTGCAAGCCGCGCCCGAAGAACAGCACGCTGCGCCGCGCGACCCAGGAGACCCATCCGAATGAATGGCAAGAATTCGTCGAGTACAGCCGGCAAGATGCGCCCGCCATGCGAGCCATCGACCGCCGGCTCCCGGTGTGGAACTACCGCGCCGGCGAGCTGGCCCTCTGGCACCTGGACCAGACGATCAATGATCGGGGCTTCGCCGTTGACCGCGCCCTGGCATTGGCAGCAATTGCTGCAACGGATGCAGAGAAGGCCCGGCTGAAGAGCGAGATGCGCGTGGCGACCGACGACCTGGTCGACGGCCCGTCGAAGCGAGACGACCTGCTCGCGTTCATCCTCGCCGAGCACGGCGTCGACCTGCCCGATATGACGGCCGACACGCTGCGCCGCCGGCTCGAAGACCCGGAGCTGCCGGAGGGTGTGAAGCTGCTGATCAGCATCCGCCTCGAGTCGACGAAGACCTCGACCGCGAAGTACCAGGCCCTGGTCAAGGCGACCTCGGCCGACGGGCGCCTGCGCAACACGCTGCAGTTCGCCGGCGCCCTGCGCACGGCGCGCTGGGCCGGGCGGATCTTCCAGCCGCAGAACATGCCGCGTCCGACCGAGGGCTTCGACGAGGAGCTGCAGGAGCTGGCGATCGAGGCGTTGAAGGGCGGCTACGCCGGCGCCGGCGGCGATGTCATGCTGCTCACGTCGAACTGCATCCGCGGCGCGATCGTCGCCGCGCCGGGCCGCAAGCTGGTCGTCGCCGACCTGGCCAACATCGAGGGCCGCAAGCTGGCCTGGCTGGCCGGCGAGGAGTGGAAGCTGCAGGCGTTCCGCGACTTCGACGCCGGCAGCGGGCACGACCTCTACAAGGTGGCCTACGCCCGCGCGTTCAACATGGACCCGGCCGATGTCGGCAAGGGCATGAAGCGCCAGATCGGCAAGGTCATGGAGCTGGGCCTCGGCTACGAAGGTGGTGTCGCCGCGTTCGTCACCTTCGCCGCGGTCTACAAGATGGACCTCGAGCAGCTCGCCGACGCCGTGCACAGCACCGCGCCGAAGGACCAGATCGCCCGCGCCTACGGCGTGCACGAGTGGGCCACGAAGAAAGAGATGGGCGCGACCAAGACGCTGCCGAAGAACGTCTACGTCGCCTGCGAGGTGCTGAAGCACGCCTGGCGCGAGGCGCACCCGATGACCGTCGCGCTGTGGAAGGCCGCCAAGGAAGGCGTCAGCGCTGCCATCGCCAACCCCGGCATCACGTTCGACATGGGCCCTCGGCTGCGCGCCCAGGTCGACGGCGCCTGGCTGCGCGTGCGCCTGCCCTCGGGCCGCTACCTCTGCTATCTGCAGCCCAAGGTCGACGAGGCCGGCCAGATCAGCTACATGGGCGTCAACCAGTACACCCGCCAGTGGGGCCGGATCAAGACCTACGGGGGCAAGCTGATCGAGAACGCCGACCAGGCCAGCTCGCGCGACGTGCTCGCCGCGTCGATGCCGAAGGCCGAGGCCGCCGGCTATCGGATCGTGCTGACGGTCCACGACGAGCTGCTCACCGAGCCCGACGACCTGCCCTGCTACACGGTCGACGCGCTCGCCGCGCTGATGACCGCCAACCCGCCCTGGGCCGATGGCCTGCCGCTCGCGGCCGCCGGGTTCGAGGGCCACCGCTACCGCAAGGACTGACCAACGGTCACGTCCTCCTCTTACCCACCCGGTAAACTACAGCCTGAACATGACCAAACCTCTCGGTATTCGCTCCATCCTCCGCACCCTCGCCACCGGCCTCGCCGGCGTGCACAGCAGCCACCCGGACCTCGCGGCCTGGGGCAGCGCCGCGATCGGCACGCAGGCCCGCAAGCTGGCGGCCAAGGGCGAGCTGTTCGGCGCCACGATCGGCACGCGCGAGGTGCGCTACTTCACGACGCCCGCCGCGCGCGCGTCGTTCGTGGCGGCGCACACGCCGAGGCCACGCGGCTGGCGCAAGGGCCTGATGTGGGGGGCCGTCGGCCGCGCGCCGTGGGCCGACGACGCGCCGACGGTGATCCCGGAAGGGCTGGTCATCCAGCACGGCCCGAGCCACCCGCCGCGGGACCAGGCGCACACGTTCAGCTTCGTCCATCATGGGTAAGGCCGGGGCATCCGTCGAGGACTACCTGGTCGAATCGTGCAAAGTCATGGGCTGGCTCGCGCTGAAGTTCGTGAGCCCCGGCCGCGACAAGGTGCCCGACCGCCTGATCGTGCCCGACCACCGGCCGATGTTCTTCGTCGAGTGCAAGGCGCCCGGCGTCGACATCGCTGCCACGCCTCACGGCCGCGCCCAGCTCCGCGAGCACGCGCGCATGCGCGAGGTGGGTCAGAACGTCTTCGTCATCAGCACGAAGGACGAGGTCGACCTGCTGCTCGCCCGCACGTATCGCGACCGGGAGGTGCTGCCGTGACCGACGACGTGACCGACGACGTGATCGAGCTGGCGCAGTGGCTGTGGGACAACCAGCAGAACCGCGTGCACCCGGCGTGGGATCAGCTCGTGCCCCGCGGCGCGACGCAGTCGGTCTGGATTGAGTCCGCCCAGGCGCAGCTCTACGGGGAGCTGGCATGACTCGTCGCGTCTACACGCCGCGCGCATTCGCGCCGCTCGCGAACGACCTGTTCGCCAGCGTGCCGAGATGCGCCCTCTTCGCGAAGCCGGGGATGGGCAAGACGACGATGGTGCTGACGCACCTCGAGCATCTGCACAACGTCTGGGGCGAGAGTAACCCGACGCTGGTGCTCGGCCCGCTGCGCGTGGCGCGCGACGTGTGGACCGACGAGGCGCAGAAGTGGGAACATCTCCGCGGCCTCGACGTGGTGTCGGTCACCGGCACCGCCAGCGAACGCGCAGCCGCGCTGCTCCTGCCGGCCCAGGTCTACGTCACGAACTACGACAACCTGCAGTGGCTGCGCGGCCACTACGGCAAGGGCCGCGCGTGGCCGTTCAGCACCGTCGTCGCCGACGAGAGTACCCGGCTGAAGTCCTTTCGCACCCGGCAGGGCGGCGCTCGCGCGCAGGCGCTCGCGACGTTCGCGCACAAGGATGTCAAGCGCTGGGTCAACCTGACCGGCACGCCGGCGCCGAACGGCCTGGCCGATCTTTACGGGCAGACCTGGTTCCTCGACGCCGGCGAGCGTCTGGGTCGCACCTACAGCGCGTTCGAGGCGCGCTACTTCGCCTGGCGCCGCGCCGCCGACGCGTTCTCGCACAAGCCGGGGCTGAAGCAGATCACCCAGCCGTACGCCCACGAGCTGATCCACGAGAAGCTCGCCGACATCTGCCTCACGCTCGACCCGAAGGACTGGTTCGACATCCGCGACCCGGTCCCCAACGTCGTCGAGGTCGACCTGCCGTCGAAGGCGATGGCCAAGTACAAAGAGTTCGAGCGCGAGCTGTTCATCCAGCTCGACGGCAACGATATCGAGGCGTTCAGCGCGGGCGCCAAGACCATGAAATGCCTGCAGCTCGCCAACGGCGCGGCCTACCTCGAGGACGGCGTGCAGTGGGCCGAGATGCACGGCGCCAAGATCGAGGCGCTCGGGTCGCTGCTCGAGGAGAACGGTGGCGCGCCGATCCTCTGCGCCTACCACTTCAAGTCCGACCGCGCGCGGCTGCTCGCGGCGTTCCCCGACGCGCTCGACCTGTCGACCGACGCCGGGATGGCCGCCGCGAAGGCAGGCCGGGGCCGCCTCTGGCTGGGCCACCCCGCCGGTATGGGGCACGGCGTCGACGGCCTGCAGGAGCACTGCTGCGACGTGGCGTTCTTCGGCCACTGGTGGGATCTCGAGCAGCACGACCAGTTCATAGAGCGCGTCGGCCCCATGCGACAGCTCCAGGCCGGCAAGGACCGCGCGGTCACCGTGCACTACATCGTCGCGAAGCGAACGATCGACGAGGTCGTCGTCGAGCGCCGCGCGTCGAAGACAGATGTCCAGACCCTTCTCCTCAACTACATGAAAGCGAAGCTATGACCGCATGCCTCAAGTGCCCGGATTCGGGCTGTACCTGCTGCCCGGAACGGCCTCCGTTCCGCATCTCTGGGCCGACCCACTTCACCGGACGGACGCTGCCCTTTGCTTTACCTACCGGTAAGGCGATGCTCCTGCCGACCGATCCGGCCGCGCGCAAGGGCCTGCCCATCTGCACCGGCGTGCTCGACTACTTCCCGCTCGCGCTCGCCGAGGTGGCCCGCGTCTCGAAGGCCGGCAACGACCAGCACAACCTCGGCCAGCCGCTGCACTGGGACAAGACGAAGAGCATGGACCACGCGGACTGCATCCCGCGCCACCTGATCGACCGCTTCACGCGCGACGACGACGGCCAGCGGCACGCCGCGAAACTGGCCTGGCGCGCGCTGGCGTTCCTGGAGATCCTGCTCGAGAAGGAGGCCGCGGCGTGAGCCTGCTCGAGGCCCTGGGCCTCGCCTCTATGGCCTTCGTCGTGGTGTTCACGTTCCGCACCGCGCGTGCGGGCGGTGACCCCCGCGCCGCGATCATCGAGGCCTGGGTCAACATCGTCATCGGGTTCTCGTTCAACCTCGCGGCGAACTGGGTGCTGATCCCGCTGATGTCCGAGGGCGGGCACTTCACCGCCGGCAGCAATTTCTGGGGCGGCTGGGTCTACACCGTCGTCAGCATCCTTCGGCAGTACGCGATCCGCCGGTGGTTCCAGACCCGGCTCAAGGCCATGGTCGAGGGGCTCGCGCGACGAGCCTGCTGACCCAGGAAAGAAAGGCGTAACAGCGGGAAGATTTCACAGGCGTGGCGCCGCCCCGGTGCTACGATCTCGCCGTAGTTCAATGGAAGGAAACCCCATGAAGACCCTGACCCTTGTATCAATTTTGTATCTCTTGGCGCTCGGCGGCTGTGCCACCTCCAGCGGGATAGCGCTGAACACCCAGGGCGACAAGTCGCTCACCGTATCGGCTTCGCCCGTGAAGGGCGGCGTCGCAGCGGCGCAGCGTCTGGCTCGCGAGGAAGCTACGGCAAGTTGCAAGGACGGCGGGCAGATGCAGATCATCGCCGAGGTGCTGCACTCGCCCAGCCTGATCGATCAACTGGTGGTCACGGGCATGTCAACCTCGACCCTGACCTTCCGGTGCGTGGCCGCGGAGTCGATGCTCGAGCGCATGCTGCGCGCCGCGC
>JANXXS010000359.1 GCA_025350505.1 Burkholderiales bacterium | reverse complement strand
CAGGTCTCGCAAAATCTTCATGCTCTGGCTCCTCAGCAGTTGACCCATCGACCCTGCCTGATGAAGCCGTGCCGGCCGCAGGACCTGCACAGAAGGCTCGGAGTCAGCGTCATCGGGTCCCACGACTGGACGACCCAAAAGGCGTAGTTCGGAAAGACCGTGCGCGCTTCCGGCGAGTCGAAGGTGACGAAGCCGCCGCAACGCTTGCCGGCATCGTCGGGCGGCGAGTGGTTGAACGACATGCCGGCCTTTTCGATGTCGGCGATGCCCGCGTATCGAACGCGATTGCTCTCGATCGTCCTATCGGGCGCCCAGCCGTAGAAGCGACCGGTGACGCCGCTGCCGAAGTCCATCAGCCCACCGAGCGACCCGTCGTCGTCGTCATCGTCGTTTGCGCCGATCATGCGAACGCCACCGTCGCTTCCTGGCTGCGCTGCTTGCGCAGGTCGGCCTTATCCATCGCCGGGCCGTTCACCTGGCGCGTGATCGCGTCATAGAGCCCGGCATCGGCGAGCGCGTTGCACTTGTGCGTCGACCAGAACCATGCGGCGGCCAGGCACGCGTCGTCCGGCCCAGCGACCAGGTCGGGATTGGCGACATAGGGGCGGCCGAGCTCGGTGCCTGCGTCGAGATAGTTGCCGCGGCCCGTGAGCTGCACGAGGCCTCGGCCGCGGTAGACCCAGCCGTCGCCGCCGATCACCTTGCCCGTGGCGTCGCGTAGCGGCTGGCCGTTGCCGTTCTTGCCGGCGTAGACGACGGCGGCGAGGGCCTTCGGGTTGCGCATCAGCGGCTGCGCATCGGCGATCGAGCGCACCTCGTTCGGAAAGAAGCGCGCGATGCGAGCCGGGTCGCTCCAGTAGCAGTTTTCCTCGAGCTTCGTGAAGCCCTGCGACTCCACCAGGCACTGGCCCACGAAGGCGCCCATGCGACCAGGCGTGACGATCTCGAATCGGCTGCACGCGCGCAGCAGCGGGTCGGCGAACAGGCGTGCTTGAGCCGGCCCGCAACCGGCGGCCACCAGTGATGCGATCGTGATCATCGCGGTACCAGCGCGCCGTGGTCGCTCGGAAAGAAGTCCGCCATCTCCGGGTAGCGGCGCACGATCAGTCGCTTGAACGCATCGAACTCGGCCTGCAGGTGATCGAACTTGTCGCGCATGGCGATCTCGCGCTCCGCGGCACGCGCGATTGCCTGCGCGTCGGCCGTGCGCGTCTTCCACGCCTCGCGGGAGTCGACGAGCGCGTCGTCGCGCTCCTTCAACAGCCGCTGGATCAGCTCGCCCTCGGCGGCCGAGCGCTGCGCCTCGAGCCGTGCCTTCGTCGTCCGGACGAACAGGCCAAGGGCGAACGTAAGCGCAGCGGCGCCCATCGCGCCCCATGCGCTGACTTCGCCCGTCGTGGGGAACTGCATGCCGGTGATCTCCATGATCAGCTGTATTCGTGAATGATCACGAGGCCAGGCCCCCCGGCGCCCCCGACCTGCGCCACGCCGCTCGCCGCGGTCGCGCCGCCGGAGCCGCCCGCGCCAGGCGCCGTGGCGGCAGCGCCGCTCATCGAGGAGCCGCCGACGAACGGGGCGCCGCCGCCGAAGACCGATGAGCCGCCGGCACCGCTGGCGAAAGAGGGCAGCGACGTCGCCAGAGCAAGCGCGCCAGATGCGCCGCCACCGTTCACCATGTTTCCGGTGACTGGCGCCGCCGCGCCACTGCCGCCGCCGAGCGTGAAGATCGGTACGGCTGCAGCCAACGCGCCGCCGTTGCCGCCGCCGTTCGCGATGACGGTCGCGCCGAAGCTGGACTGTCCGCCCCCGCTGCCCACCGCGCCAGCCGCGCCAGCAGCGCCCGCGGCGCCGACGGTGACCGTGAGCCCCGAGAAGGCCGACGTGAGGCGACTCTTCGCGTACGCGCCAGCACCGCCGCCGGTCCCCAGGCCGACCTGCGCGCCGGTGGCCGCCGGCGAGCCGGTGCCGCCGCCACCACCGCCCAGCACCTCGACGATGATGCTTTTCGTGCCCGGCGTCGGCGTGTAGACCGTCGCGCCCGGCGTCGAAAACGTCTGGACGTTGACCAGTCGCTGGCCGGTGTTGACGATGAACGGAGCCGACGGATACGGCGTGATGTTCGCGTTGATCACCGTCGCGGCGCCGAAGGCGATCGTCACCACGTAGACGCCGACGAAGCCCGCATCGGGCGCCGGCGTGGCCTGCGTGCCGGTCGTGGCCGAGACGCCGGCCTTCGCCTGGATGACGACGGCGCCCTTGCGCAGCGTTGCCTGCGAGACGCCCGAGTTCGACGGCCCGCTATAGGCGGTGCCCGGGTTGCTGGCGTTGTAGTACGGCAGCACGACCAGGCCCAGGTCCTGATCCTGGTAGCTGACCTCGATCAGGTAGTTGATGCTCTGGCCAGCGACGACCGGCGCGGCGATGCCGAGGATCACCGGGTCGAGCGAGATGCCCTGCTTCAGGATCTGGTGCGTCGTGTCGGCGGCGAGCGAGCTGTAGGCCGTGCCGTCGAGGTTCTGCGAGCTGTAGATCTCGCCGGCGGCGACCTGAACGCCGAGCGACGGCACGGTCGTCTGCGTCGTGGCGAAGCCATTCACCAGCGTTGCGACGCCGAGCATCGCGGCAGCCAGCTTCGACAGCGCGAGCATCGAGTTGCGATTGGTGCTGAGCAGGTCGGTCTCGAGCGGCACTTGGCCCGGATAGATGATTACGCGATCCAAGGTGTTTTCTCCAAAAAGAAAGCCCGGCGCGAAGGCCGGGCTCGATGCGAAGCGAAGGGGCTCAGAAGAGAGGCGAGAGGGCGTTGGCGCTCACGGCGTCTTGATCGCGGTCCAGATAACCGTCGCGACCGGCTTGACGCTGTCGATCGCCGAGTAGATGTCGGCGTCGGTGACCTGGCCCTGGACGAAGCCGAGGCTCGCGTACTCAGCGCGCGATGGCGTGGTGTACGCCGACACCGACGAGCCGTAGCCGCCGACATAGGGGATGCCGGTGTTTGCCTGTCGATACGCGACGACGAAGCACTGGAAAGGCAACAGGATCGAGCCGTAGCGACCGCCCACCGCATAGCCGCAGTTCGGCGCGCCGTAGCCGCCGCAGTCGCCCGGGTTCTGCGGCTCGATGATGACGGGCGTCTGCCCGGTGATCTGCTGCAGGACCTTGCGCAGCGACGCGCGGGTCGCGCGCTCGCGCAGGAGGTTGGCGATGATCCGCGCCCGAAAGCTCGCATCGGTCTGGTTGACGCTGCGCGTCAGCGTCGTGCCGAAGAAGTCGCCCGCGACCATGTCGAGGAAGCCATCGGTCGCCGTGGCGATGCGCGTCTGCAGGCGCACGTAGGCGAGCAGCGCGTACACCGACGCCAGCGCGTTCGAGAATCCCGCCAGCAAGGCATCGCGGATTGGCGAAACGCCGTTCGCGAACCATCCGTGCGGGACCAGCGCTTGCAGCCGCGAGGAGATGTCGCTTTGGTCGCCAGTGGCCATGGGATCAGGTGATCGTGAGCGTGCCGGCCTTGATGACCTGCTGCGCCGTCGCGGCGAGATCGGCCGTGCCGCTGTTGAGGGTGACGGCGGTCACGTTGGTGACCCCGGCCGATGTCGTGTAGGCGATCTGCGCCAGGCGGCTGAACGGCAGCGCCGTGCCGATCGGCAGTGTGTTGATGTAGGCCTGCAGAGCCGCCACCACTTGCGCGACCACGGTGCCGTGGATGTAGCCGGCGCCCGTCGTCAGCGTCATCGCGACGTTGGCCGTGAGCATCGTCGGCGCGAACACGCCGAAGGTGGAGCAGACCGGCCGCACCGCGTCGATCGCGTTGCTGACCGTGAGCAGAAAGGGCGCCCCCGGCGCGCCCGTGCCGTCATCGACGACAACGTAGAAGTAGCCGAGCTGGCTCACGCTCGCATAGGACAGGTTCTCGGTCAGCGTGTAGTTCACGCCGAGCTGCACCGACAGGATCGCGTTGCCGATCGCGGTCTTCGTGGCCTTCGACAGGCTGGCGATGTAGGCGACGAAGCGCGTGCGGAAGGCCGAGTCGCTTTCAGCGTCGGCGCCGTTCGAGAAGGTCAGCACGTTGGTGACCGTGTCGACGCCCGCGATCGCCGCGCCCAGGGTGTTGATCAGCCCGGCCGCCGCATTGCCCGACGAGGCGGTGAGCGTCGACTGCACGGTGGCCGTGATGCTGGTCACGCCGGCGCCGAGCACATAGGCGAGCAGCGAGGCGCTGTAGGCCACCTGGTTGGTGTCGGCCACGACCTGGTACTTCTGCGTGCCGTCGGCCGTCTGCACGGTGGTCCCGACCGGCACGGTGGCCTGCGCGGTTGGCGTGAAGCGCGCGAAGGTCACTGCACCCGTCGCGGCGAGCGCGGGCAGCCGAAAGAAGCCGTAGTCGGCCGCCCACGAGTCGGCGTCGGCACCGTTGCTCGTTGCGAAGCGCGTCAGCGCGGTGATCTGCAACGCGATCGCCTGCAACCACAGCACGATCGCCGCGGCGGTCTCGACGAAGGCGCGCAGCACCGAGCCGACCGTCATGTCGATGAGCTGCTTCGAGCCGCCCTGGATAGCGGTCACGGCGTTCGAGACGATCGTCGCGAAGCTCTGCGTCTGGATGGCCATGGCTGCTCAGTTCGACACGTTGAAGGACAGGACGGTCGCCTTGTTGGTCGCCGCATCGTTGTAGGCGATCGTCACGGCCAGGCCGGTGAGATCGGTCGACAGCTGCTGCACGGTGATCTGCGGCGCCGGGCTCTTGGCGACGCTGTCCTCGAGCATGATCTGCGAGCGGATCAGCGCGGTGACCTTGCCGACGTCGAGATTGCGGCCGACCCACTGCGGCAGGCCGGCTCCGTAGTTCGGCTGGAAGATGTAATCGCCGGGGTTGGTCAGCAAGCGCCGCAGGATCCGCTGCTGGCCGCGGTTCGTGCCCGACACCGGTTGCACGTCGCCAGTGATCCCGGGCCCGATGTCGCCGCCCCAGAAGTGGTTGATGTCGTTGATCAGGCTCGTGGTCACACCGGTACCCCTGTCTGGCCGGCACCGGTCGACACGCCGCCATGCTTGTGGCCGATGGCGGACTTGCCGGCGAAGGTCACGTCCGTCGTGCCAATCACTGTCGGCGCCGTGATCGTGGTCGACGCGGTGATGGGGCCGGTGACGTTGACCGGGCCCGTGTGGTTCCAGACGGTCGCCGCCGAGGTGATGCTGCCGCCGCCGTTCAGCGTGATCGTCGCGCCGTGGCCATCACTGAAGGTCGCCTTGCCGTCGTTCGTCAACTTGAAGAACTGGCCCGACTTGTGGACCAGCCAGAACTCGGACGCCGGCACGGCGAGCGGCCGGTCGACGTCGTTGAAGAAGCGCCCCTCGACGAAGCCGGCCTCGAGGTCGCCGCCGATGAAGTGCACGGTCACCGCATCGCCGACCGTGGGCGCGCAGAACATGCCCCAGGCGTTGCCGATCCACGGCGAGCAGAGCGGCAGCCAGCCGGTGATCAGGCTGTCGGGCTGCATCTGCACCCGCACACTGAACGTCGACGGCTCGTAGCTCGTGATCAGCCCGACTCGGGTGTCGATCGAGTCCGACATCGCGAGCAGCGCCTGCAGCCGGATCGCGTTTTGCATCGGTCCCATCATCACGAGGTCGCCACGGTGTTCGGATTGTGGTTCTTGGCGTCGACCGTCATGGTGTAGCCCTCGTCGAGGCTCATCTGCCGAATGATCGAGTTCGGGAAATAGAGCTGGTCGAACGCTGTTCCCGTGCCCGTGACGCGAATGACGTTTTTGTTGGTGAGCACGTTGTCGGCCGGCAGCCGCGCGTGCAGCTTCATCTCGTGGGCGATGATCTCGTTGTACTTTTTGATCGCGTACTGCTGCACGTCGACCGGGGTCTTGCCGGCCGCCATCGTGAAGTAGTAGTTCTGCACCGCGCCGAAGGGCGACGCCTTGCCCGCCTGAATCGTCTTCGGGTGGCTGGGGTAGGACTGAACGACCGGCGTCTTCTTCGTCAGGCTCGGGCTGCGCACCGTCACGACGACGCCCTTCGACACCGTCAGGCTGCGCGAGAAGCTCAGGTCCTGCACGTTGGCGACCGGATAGCCGCCGCCGGGCGCCGGTGCCTGC
>JANXXS010000327.1 GCA_025350505.1 Burkholderiales bacterium | reverse complement strand
GGGCACGCTGCTGTTTCGCGCCATCAACGTCAACGACTCGGTGACCAAGAGCAAGTTCGACAACCTGTACGGCTGCCGCGAGTCGCTGGTCGACGGCATCAAGCGCGCCACCGACGTGATGATCGCCGGCAAGGTCGCCTGCGTCGCCGGCTACGGCGACGTCGGCAAGGGCTCGGCGCAGGCCTTGCGCGCCCTCTCGGCGCAGGTCTGGGTGACCGAGATCGACCCGATCAACGCCCTGCAGGCAGCGATGGAGGGCTACAAGGTCGTGACCATGGAGTACGCCGCCGACAAGGCCGACATCTTCGTCACCTCGACCGGCAACAAGGGCGTCATCCGCCACGAGCACATGGCGGCGATGAAGGACCAGGCGATCGTCTGCAACATCGGCCACTTCGACAACGAGATCGACATCGCCTCGGTCGAGAAGTACGAGTGGGAAGAGATCAAGCCGCAGGTCGACCACATCATCTTCCCCGACGGCAAGCGCATCATCCTGCTCGCCAAGGGCCGGCTCGTGAACCTGGGCTGCGGCACGGGCCATCCGAGCTTCGTCATGTCGTCGAGCTTCGCGAACCAGACGATCGCCCAGATCGAGCTGTTCACGCACAGCGACTTCTACGAGGTCGGCAAGGTCTACGTGCTGCCCAAGCACCTCGACGAGAAGGTCGCGCGGCTGCACCTGAAGAAGGTCGGGGCGATGCTCACGGAGCTCACCGACGAGCAGGCCGACTACATCGGCGTGCCCAAGCAGGGACCGTACAAGCCCGACACGTACCGCTACTGAATTGACGCCTTGCCGCGGTGGCTCCAAAATGCCTCCATTTCTACCTTGGAGGCAAAATGGCGGTGAACCTCTCGATCAAGGGCGTTCCCGAAGCCCTCGCCGAGCAGTTGCGTGCTCGCGCCGAACGCAACCATCGCTCGCTGCAGGGCGAGCTGATGGCGATCGTCAGCGAAGCGGTGCGCCAGGCGGAGCCGGGGGCCACGCCGGCGCCGAATGCCGCCGACCATGGCGGCACGCGGGTCGGCTGGCGCACGACGGAAGACATCGCGGCCGAGTTGCGGCGGCGCTTTCCGGTGCCGCTCGACAGCGGGCCGCCGGGCGTCGACATCATCCGCGCCGACCGCGACTCCCGGTGAACGCCAAGGCTCCGGCCTTCTATGTCGCGGAGCCCCCGGCCGCCTATCTGTCGCGCCCGCCGATCGTCGTCGATTGTTCGATCCTGGTCGCCATCCTCTTCGACGAGCCGCAGGCCGACGCCGCGCGCCAGCTCACGTCGCAACGCAGCTTGCACGCGCCCTGGTTGCTCGACCACGAGATGGCGAGCGTTGCCGACAAGAAACGCAAGTCGGGCGCCGCTCCCGAGCTGCTGCAGGCGGCCGTCGCCGCCTATCTCGCCCTGGGGCTGACCTTGCATCGCGCCGCTCCCGACTCGGTGCTGCCGCTGGCCCTGAGCTACTCGATCTCGTCTTACGACGCGGCCTATCTGGCCGTCGCCGCGGCACTTCGCGTGCCACTCGTGACCTTCGATCACAAGCTCGGCAAGGCCGCGCTTCGCCACCTCAGCGAGCTCGAATGACGCGTGCCGACTTGCTCGCCGTGCGGCGCGGTCTTGCACCGACTCGCTCGGCGGCGGCGCGCCTCATCGACAGCGGCGCCCTGCGCTATCGCCACGGCGACGGCTGGACTGTCGCGCGCAAGGCCGGCGAGGCGCTTGCCGACGACTGCGCGCTCGAGGTCACCTGCGACGCCGAGCTGCGCTACGTTTCGCGCGGCGGGCTGAAGCTCGCTGCGGCGCTCGATCGCCGCGCTGTCGACGTGACAGGCGCGACCTGCCTCGACGTCGGCCAGAGCACCGGCGGCTTCACCGACGTGCTCCTTTCGCGCGGCGCGGCACGCGTCGTCGGCATCGACGTCGGGCGCGGCCAGCTGCATCCGCGGCTGGCCACCGACCCTCGCGTCACGGCATTCGAGGGCGTCAACGCGCGCCATCTCGAGGCGGCCATGCTGCCGGTCGACCGCTTCGACCTCGTCGTCGGCGACCTTTCCTTCATCTCGTTGACGCTGGTGCTGCCGGCGCTGGTGCCGCTCGTCGCCGGCACGCTGCTCATGCTCGTCAAGCCGCAGTTCGAGCTGCAGCCGGCCGACATCGGCAAGGACGGCATCGTCAAGCACGCGTCGGCGTATGCGCGCGTCGAGGCGCGCCTGCGCCAGGCCTCGGCCGACAACGGCCTGGCGGTGCTCGACTGGTTCGAAAGCACGATCGCCGGCGGCGACGGCAACCGCGAGTTCTTCATCCACGCGGCGCCGATGGCCGATCGGAAGGGTCCGACATGAGCGAGCTCCGCATGCCGGTGCCGGTGAGCTTCGAGTTCTTTCCGCCGAACACGCCGGTGGGCAGCGAGAAGCTGAAGAACGTGGTGCGCGAGTTGTCGGTCGCACAGCCCGAGTTCTTCAGCGTCACCTATGGCGCCGGGGGCGCGACGCGCGACAAGACGCTGGCCACCGTCGCCGACATCGCCGCGCTCGGCCAGGAAGCGGCGCCGCACATCTCGTGCGTCGGCTCGACCAAGGAAGGCATCGCGCAAACGCTGGCCACCTATCGCGCGCAGAAGATCCGCCGCCTCGTCGCCCTGCGCGGCGACCTGCCTAGCGGCACGGCGACGGCCGGCGAGTTCCGCTATGCGAGCGAGCTGATCGCGTTTATCCGCGAGAAGGAAGGCCGCGACTGGTTCATCGAGGTCGCCGCTTATCCCGAGTACCACCCGCAGCAGCGCTACGCGCGACGCGATCTGGAGCACTTCGCGGCCAAGGTGAAGGCGGGCGCCGACTCGGCGATCACGCAGTTCTTCTTCAATCCCGACGCCTACTTCCACTTCGTCGACGAGGTGCGCGCGCTCGGCGTCGAGGTGCCGATCGTTCCCGGCGTCATGCCGTTTCACAACTTCGCCAAGATCGCCCAGTTCGCAGCCCGCGACGGCATCGAGATCCCGCGCTGGGTGGCGCTGAAGATGGAGGGCTTTCTCGACGACGCGGCACAGGTCCGCGCCTTCGGCCTCGACGTCGTCGAGCGCCTGTGCCGTCGCCTCATCGAAGGCGGCGCGCCGGGCCTGCACTTCTATACGCTCAACCAGTCGGCGCTCGCGCTCGAGATCTGCCGCAGGCTCGCCCGCTGAAAGTCCTTCCGCCCTCTCCCGCAAGCGGGAGAGGGTGCAAGGAGTTCAGCCGCGCTCGTACATCACGCCGTCTTCGGTGAGGATCGCATCGAGCGGCAGGTCGGCCGGATCGGCGCGCAGGAAGGGCAGGAAGCCGTGCGTGAAGCTGACGCCGACCGTCACCGGCCGCGGCTTCAGGGCATTGAGCGTGCGCTCGAAGAAGCCGCCGCCGTAGCCGAGGCGCACGCCACCCGGGCCGAAGCCGAGGCAGGGCACGACCAGCATCTGCGGCAGGAACTCGTCGGTGTCCTTGGGCTTGGGGATGTCGTAGGCGTCGAGTTCCATCTCGCAGCCGGGGTACCAGACGCGAAAACGCAGCGACGAGGTGGCGCGGTCGGCGACCGGCAGGCCGATGCGACGCATCTCGCCGTCGCTGTCGCCCTCGGTCCAACGGTAGAGGGCGGGCAAGGGATCGAACTCGCCCTTGATCGGCCAGTAGGCGCCGATCGACTTTTCCTTGCGTCCGACCAGCCAGACGCGCAGGACGCTCTGCAGCTCGACCGAGCGCTCGAGCCGGTCAGGCAGCGCCTGGCGCGCGGCGACGAGCTTGCTGCGCAAAGCCTTGCGCTCGGTCTCGGGAGTCGTTGCCATCGGCCGGGGATCCTTGCGTGACGGTCGCGCGCATCGCGTCGACGTTCGCATTGTGCAAGAGCGACGAGACCGAGGGCTGCGTCGCGAGGGCGCGGCTGCGCGCCTCGGAGAGCGGACCGAAGAGCAGCCCCGGGACCAGGATCGCCGCAAGCGCCGCGGCGCTGCCGATGCCGACGCGACCGACCGGGTTCATCAGCTCCCAGCAACGCTCGCACGAGCCGGTGAAGCGATCGCGCAGACGCTGCAGGATCGAACGCGGCCGCCAGGCGATCAATGCCAGCTCGCCTGGACCCCAGGCTTCGACCAGCGCCTCGCCTTCGCCGCGGACCTGGAACGATTCGCCGGCGCCGAGAACGTGATCGTCGGGATCGCCGGACCGGGTCAGCCAGACCTGGCCGGAGAGGATGCAAACCTCGCCGCCGCCCGTACCGAGGGCAACGACATGGCCGTTGGGAAGTGCCCTCAGGGCCTCGGGGTCGGCCAAGGCCAGGAGGCTTGACTGTTGCGTATTCATCATGATCACCTCTTCAATTTCCAGGTCGTTATCATCGCCAATTGCACAGGTGAAATCCAATGAAACCGAGGGCATCGATTGATGCTTTTTGAGCATGAATACGCCATCCCGTCGCCCGCTCTCGCTGACCAACCTGCGCGCCTTCGAGGCGGTCGCCCGGCTGCTCAGCTTCGGTGCCGCCGCCGATGAGCTGCACCTGACGCAATCGGCGGTCAGCCGGCAGATCAAGAGCCTCGAAGACGAGCTTGGCGCGCCCCTGTTCCTGCGCGGCACACGCCATGTGCGGGTCGCGCCCGACGGGCTGACCCTGCTGCGCGCCGTCGACCCGTGGCTGAACAAGGTCGACGCCAGCGTGCAGCTGATCCGCCGTTCGCGCAGCAGGAGGCGCGTCAGTGTCACGACCTTCGCCTCGTTCGGCTCGCTCTGGCTCCTGCCACGCATCGAGGCCTTTCAGCGCGACTATCCCGACATCGACATCCGCGTCTCGGCGCATGACGCCATTGCCGACCTCGACGACCCCGAACTCGACCTCGCCCTGCGCTACATGAGCCCCGACCATGTGCCGGCGGGCGGCGTCCACCTGTTCGACGAGACGCTCACGCCGGTGGTCAGCCGCGGCCTCTGGGAGCAGATCCGGCTCGGCAAGGCGCCGCAGCTGTCGAAGCCGTCCGACATCGCGCAGCACACGCTGGCCGAGGAAGACGACGACCGGCCGAGCACCGAGTTCCTGAGCTGGCGTCACTGGCTCAAGGTGCAGGGACAGGGCCATTTGCAGCCGCGGCGCTGGCTCTACCTCAACTTCACCTACCAGCAGGTGCAGGCGGCGCTTGCCGGCCACGGCGTGGCGCTGGCCCGCGTGCCGCTCGTCTTCGAGGCGCTGCAACGCGGCGAACTGGTCGAGCCCTTCGGCGCCGGCGGCCGCGTCGGCAGCCCGTTCTCGTACTGGATGGTGGTCGCGCCGGCGAGCCGCAACCGCCCGGAAGTGGCGCGGTTCTGCGCCTGGCTGGAGGTTCAATCGGCGGCGACGCGCGCCGCGGTGGCGACGATCAGCGTCGCGCCTTGAGCAGCGATCTCGACCGGCCTCTTGGCATCCTGAGCGAAGCGAAGGATCCGGCGCGCGAAAGTGACACGTGCCTAGCGAACGCCGCGTTCGGTGACGACCACCGCGAGCGCGATGTCGTGTGGCTGCGCCGCGAAGATTGCCAGGTCGATCTCGGCGAACGACCAGGCGACGCCGACGGCCGTCGCCTGCGGGTGCGCGGCGAGCCAGCGGTCGTAGTATCCACCGCCGTAGCCGAGCCGGTGGCCGGCTTCGGTGAAGCCGACGCAGGGCACGACGACAACGTCAGGCACGACGACGGCGCCGTCGCAGCTGCCGATGCCGCATTCGTCGGCCAGGGCGGGCGCGCCGCCGTCCCAGCGACGGAACTCCATCGCTTTCGGCGTGCGCCGTGCATATGGCAGGGCAAGCGAGAAATCGGCACAGCGCGGGTCGGCGGCGAGCGCCGCTGCTGCGTTAAATTCCGACCGGAAGGCGCAGTAGAGGCCGACGCAGTCCGGCTCGAGCTCGACGATGACCTGGCAGAGCGCCTGCGACAGGGCAGCGCTGGCCGCGCCAAAGGCCGGTGCAGCGATGAAGGCCTCGCGTTCGGCCAGGAGGCGCCGGCGCAGGTCCCGGCGCACAGAACGGGCCGGGTCGAGCGCGGCGGCGGGCGCTTCGTTCACGGAGAAAGACAGGATTCGAGTGACGACGAGAGGGCGAACGAAACCAGTATATGAGCGGCCCCGCCGCGGGCCCGGCCTTGCGTTCGCCGTCGTGCTCGCCGCCGTTCTCGCCGCCACCGCGCTGCCGCGCCCGGCAGAGGCGCAGGACCCGAACGCCACCGTGCTCGACGCCCGCGAGGCCTTCCGCAAGCGCGATCGGGTCAAGCTCGCGGCGCTGCGCGCGCGAGCGATGGCGGAGGCCAATCCGCTGGCGATGTGGGTCGAGTACTGGGAGCTGACCAACCGCATCGGCGAGGCACAGCAGCCCGAGCTCAGCGCCTTTGCCGACCGTTGGAGCGGCAGCTACGTCGAGGACCGCCTGCGCAACGACTGGCTGCGCGAGCTCGGCCGGCGCCGCGACTGGGCCAACTTCAGCGCCGAGTTCCCCCGCTTTCGCATGAACGACGACCGCGAGGTCACCTGCTATTCGCTGGTCGTCGAGCAACTCGCCGGCCACGACGTCAAGCTTGCCGGCGCCGCCGCCTGGCAGGCGCAGAAGGACGACGACGACGGCTGCGCGCTGCTCGCCTCGACGATGTTCGATGCCAGGCAGCTCGGCCCGGCCGAGGTCTGGAAGAAGATCCGCCTCTCGATGGAGAACAACCGGCCGCGTGCCGCACGCCAGGCGGCCTTGCTGCTCGGCCCGGCGATTGCCGCGAGCATCGGCGACGTCATCGACGCGCCGGCCAAGTTCCTCGCGAAGAAGCCGCCGGTCGCGGGCCGCGCCGACGCCGAGCTGGCCACGCTCGCCCTCACCCGCCTTGCCACGAGCGACGGCGAATCGGTCGCCGGCCTGCTCGCCGACCGCTGGGAAAAAGCCCTGCCGCACGACCTCGCCGCCTGGGCCTGGGCCAGCCTGGCGCGGCAGACGGCCTTGAAGCTGCAGCCCGAAGCGGTCGACCAGTTCATGCGCGCCGAGCGCGCCAACCGCAAGGGAAATCGCGAGATCGACCTGCCCGACGACCTGCTCGCCTGGAAGGTGCGTGCCGCGTTGCGCGCCGATGGCGGCAAGGCGCGCTGGCAACAGGCGATGCAGGCGATCGACGCTATGACGCCGACCGAGCAGAAAGAGGCGTCCTGGGTCTACTGGAAGGCGCGCGCGATGCAGGCCCTGGCCAAGGATTCGCAGGACGGCGAGTCGCTGCGCGCAACGAGCCGCGAGCTCCTCTCCAGCATCGCCCAGCAGCTCAACTTCTACGGCCAGCTCGCCGCCGAAGACCTCGGCCAGCCGCAGGCCTTGCCGCCCAAGCCGGCGCCGCTCACGCAGGCCGAGCGCGACGGCATCGCCGCCCAGCCCGGCTTCGCGCGTGCCCTGGCCTTGATCGCGATCGGCCTGCGCGGCGAAGGCGTGCGCGAGTGGAATTTCTCGATCCGCGGCCTGGGCGATCGCGAGCTGCTCGCCGCCGCCCAGCTTGCCTGCGACCACGAAGTCTGGGACCGCTGCATCAACACCAGCGACAAGACCAAGGCCGAGATCGACATGGATCAGCGCTTCCCGGCGCCGTTGCGCCAGGACGTGCCGGCGCGCGCCAGAGAGATCGGCCTCGACCCGGCCTTCGTCTACGGCCTGATCCGCCAGGAGTCGCGCTTCATCATGGACGCGCGCTCCGGCGTCGGCGCGAGCGGCCTGATGCAGCTGATGCCCTCGACCGCCAAATGGACGGCGAAGAAGATC
>JANXXS010000317.1 GCA_025350505.1 Burkholderiales bacterium | reverse complement strand
TAGGGGTAATCGTATTTTTTCAGCAGATTGACACGGTCGCCCTTATAAAAGTCAACCGAGACAACCACTTGGGAATCGGGCCTTGTCGACGACGACTCAACCGGCGTGCAGCGAGGCGTGCGTTGCCCCGACCGTGTCAATTTGGTCGAAAGATACGATTACCCCGAAAAGTACGACAACCCCAGGACACTGCGCACCACCAACCCGATCGAAAACCTCAACGGCTCGATCGCCCACTACGCTCGCCGCGTGGAAGATACATCTTCAGTTCGATTGACAGCTCAGCCATCTCCCACGTCTGAGCCGCCACGACATGCTGTTGCACGGTGTGCAGCAGCGACTTGCCGTCCTCGAGCGACAGTCCGATAGTCTCGGCGCCGAAGTCGGTCATCGGCCGGGCGAACTCGCACACTTCGGTTGTCGTCGATTCGTCTTAGTCGGTGATGAGCTCGATGTGGATCTTTACTCTCATGGTCCCTCGCAGCTGGGATGTCCAGCCTGCAAGGGTACTGGTCCCCCTGCATCACCCCACGGTTTTTTCCAGTCCCGGATGGAAATGGCTCACCCGGATTTGTCCACCATGCGGACATCCTGATTGACAAGCCGAGGGCACGGGGTCAGTCTCGGTTTACGGGCGGCGGATTCCCATGATCGCCCTTGCCAACAGGAGACAGACGTGCGCAGATTTCCTTCGCGGGCGTGGCCCAGCATTGGTTTCTTTCCCGCCTTCGGTGTTGTGCTCTTCGCACTGGCGAGTCCGTCGGCCACGGGACAAACTGCGGCCGCCGGCGAGCCGATCAAGCTGGGCGTGCTCACCGCCCTGTCTGGACCGTATTTCACGTTCGGCCAGCCCCTGTACGACGGCGTGAAGATGGCGGTGGAGGAGGTCAACGCGCAAGGCGGGCTCGTCGTCGCGGGGGTTCGCCACCCGGTCCAGGTGATCGAACGCGACACGCGATCCGACGTCAACGCGGCAGTCGCCGGCGCGACCGCCTTGGTGCGCGACGCTGGGGTCAAGTTCATCGTCGGCCCGGCCACCGGCGTCGAAACCGGACCTGCACTCGAAATCACCCAGCGCGCGAAAGTCATCGAACTATCCGCATCGAGCATCCTTCAGGGCGTCCTGACCAAGGAGAACACCTCGGCGACCGGCAACCGGCGCCATCTGTTCATGGTGCAGACCGGCTCCGACGTCCGTGAATTCCTGACCATCAAGACTTCGCTGAAGGAATTCGGCTCACCGAAGCGACACGCCGTCATCATCAGCAACGATTCGAACGGTGACTTCATCGGCAAGCGCGTCGAGGAAGCGATCGAGCGCGCCGGCGCCACCTTGGTGTTGCCGAAGGTGCTGTACGAGCCCGGCACGACCGACTATTCGCCTTACCTGACCAAGATTCGACAGGCCAGGCCTGACCATCTCAATGTCTGGTGGCTGCCGACGGACGGCATCAACATCCTCCAGCAGGCGCGCCAGCTCGAAACCGCGAGCAGCTACTTCGTCTTCGGCCCGGAGCCGCTCGACGTGGCGCAACGCGTGCCGGACGCTGATCGCGTGCTGATCGCGTGCTCGCCGATATGCCGCGGCATCACGACAACGCCGGAAACAAAGGCCTTCTGGGAGCGCTACGTCAAGCTTGCCGGCGCCAACGCCAAGTTCGGCGCCGCTTCGGGCGGCGCCGCCTGGTACTACGAAGGGACGCGGATGCTTTTTAAGGCGATGCAAGCCGCCGGCAACATCGACAACACCGACGACATCGCGGCGGCACTGGCGAAGACCGAGCTCGCCGGCTCGCTGGGGACGCTGCGCTTCAACGACCAGCATGTGGTCCTCCACGGCTTCGACTTCTGCCTCTTCACCAAGGGCAAGCCCACCTGCCAGTACGTCGCCCCCTGATCACGGCTGCCATGGCGAAGAACGAATGGCAGCACACGCTGCAACGGGTCGAGGGAGGCGTCTATCGCATCACCTTGAACAGGCCGGAGAAGCTGAACGCGTTCTCGTCAGTCATGTACAGCGAGGTCAAGCGCGGCGTCCTGATAGGTGGCCAGCTGCCCGAGGTCGACTCACTTCTGATCGAGGGCCAACCGGGCGCCTTCGCAACCGGCGGCGACTTGTCGGAGTTCCTCGGCATCCTCGATCTTCCGGACGACGAGTTCATCGTCGAGTACACGAAGCGGTTCGACGAGCCGGTGCCGTTCCGCGCGATCCTGGCGTGTCCCAAGCCGGTCGTCGCCAAGGTCGACGGGCTTTGCCTGGCGGGCGGCCTGCTGGTCGCAGCGACCTGCGACGTCGTCGTCGCGACGAAGCGTTCGCGCTTCGGCGTTCCCGAAGGGCGCGTCGGCCTCGCCGATCCCTACTGCGCGGCCATCTTGCCGCTGTCGATGGGCCTCGGCAGGGCGCGCTACCTGATGGTGACGGCGGAGATGATCGACGCCCAGATCGCCTACGACTGGGGTGTCGTGCACAAGGTGGTCGAACCCGAGCAGCTCGACACGGTTGTCGAGCAGGTGCTGCGCGACCTGCGCCGCACCTCTCCGGAATCGCGCCGGGCCTACAAGCAGGGCGCGAACCGCGCCGTGCCGCACATGTCGGTGGATGCCGTGCTGCGGCCGGTGATGTCGGCGAACGGGCGCGAGGGCCTGCGTGCGTTCGTCGAGAAGCGTCCGCCGGAGTGGGATCGCTCGGGTCGGCTGATCTGACGGGACACGCCGCATGGAGACGCTCCCCCAACAGCTCGTCAACGGTCTTGCGCTGGCCAGCGTCTACGCGCTGCTCGCGGTGGGCGTCACGCTCGTGTTCGGCCTCACCGGCATCGTCAACTTCGCCCACGGCGAATTCCTGATCTTCGGTGCACTGATCGCCTCGTCGCTGATCGGTGCCGGGCTGCCGTTTCCGGTGGCCTGTCTTGCCGCGCTGGTCGGCGCCGGTGTCATCGGCCTCGCGGTGGAGCGAATGCTGTTCCGGCCGATCGCCGCCGAGCCGATACGCGGCTTCATCATTAGCCTGGGCCTGATCATCGCGATGCAGCACATCGCCGTGAAGATCTGGGGCGGCGAGCAGCGGGCGATCGATGCGCCGCTGCAGCGGGTCCTCGCGCTCGGCGAGGTGCGCATCTCGACGATGCGCATTGCCGTCACCATTGCGACGGTGGTCGTGCTTACTGCGTTCTATCTACTCCTCGAGCGCTCTCGCTGGGGCCGCGCGCTGCGCGCGGTGGCGGTCGATCGGGAGACAGCGGCGACGATGGGCGTGCCAGTGTTGCGCTACGTTGCTGCAACTTTCGTCGTCGGTGCGGCGTTGGCTGGTTTCGGGGGCGCTCTGCTGCTCTCGCTGTTCCCGATGAGCCCCTTTTCGGGCGGCTCGTACACGATCAAGGGATTCGCGGTTGCCATCATCGGCGGCCTCGGCAGTGTCAGCGGGGCGTTGATTGCGGCGGTACTGCTCGGGATGATCGAGGCGATTGCGTCGGGCTACATCTCGCCGGTCTGGTCGAATGCCTATGCCTTCGGCGCGATGATCATCGTGCTGCTGTTCCGCCCGCGCGGCCTGCACGGCGGGCATCCCGGATGAGCTCGCGCGCCGTGCCCTCGGTGTTCCGCACGCAGACGTCGTCGCTGCTCGCGGCCGCGGTGGTCCTCGGCGTGCTGCCGATGTTCGGCATCAGCAACCAGCTGCTGCAGATCTTCACACTCGCGCTCCTGTTCGCCATCCCCGCCGTCGGCCTGAGCCTGCTCTATGGCGAAGGCGGCCAGATGTCGGTCGCGAGCGGCGCGCTCTACGGCATCGGCGCCTATGTCGCCGCGATCGGTGCGCGCGAGCACGTGCTGACGATCTGGCTTGCGCTGCCGGTTGCGGCTCTTGCCGCCGCCGCGGCGGCGACGCTGGTCGGGCTGACCGCGCTGCGGGTTCGCGGCCACTATTTCCTGATCATCACCTTCGCGTTCGCGGAGCTGTGGCGGATCACGATGGTCAACCTGCGCAGCCTCACTGGAGGCAACCAGGGTGTCATGGTGCTCGAGCCGGTGACGCTGCCGGGCATCGGCGAGATCGAGTCGCTGCGCGCGTTCTATTTCCTCGCGTTGGCGGCGACGCTGATCGCCGCGTTAGTCGTCGTGCTGCTGCGCTGCTCGACCTTCGGTCGGTCGCTCCGGGCGGTGCGCGAGAACGAACGCCTTGCGATCTCGCTCGGTCTCAATGCTGCGCGGGTGCGCCTTGTCGCGTTCGCGATCAGTGGGGCGCTTGCCGGCGCCGCCGGCACGCTCTACGCGTACAACCTGAAGCACGTCGGCCCCGATCTTTTCGGCGCGACGGCGGGGATCCAGATCGTGCTTGTGCTCCTGATCGGCGGCGCGCGCAGCGCGGTCGGGCCGCTCATTGGTGCGCTTCTGTTCGCGGCGCTGCCCGAGTTCGTCAGCCTTGATCCGATCACGACCCAGATCGTGTACGGCTTCGCGCTGATCGCGATCGTGCTCGTCTCGCCCGAGGGCCTGGTGCCGCGCATCGCCGGCTGGCTCGCCTCGGCGGTGCGCTGGAGCCAGCCGACAGCCGCGCCCCGGTCATGAATGACCCGATGTTGTCGTGTCGGCACCTGACGAAGCGGTTCGGCGGGGTGACCGCGCTCGATGACGTCGACCTCGACTTTCCGTGTGGCGAGATCGTCGGCGTGATCGGCCCGAACGGAAGCGGCAAGAGCACGCTCTTCAACCTGCTGTCTTGCGACCTGCGTCCGACGGCGGGCGAGGTGAGCTGGGACGGGCGCCGGATCGACGGCCAGGCGCCGCACCGCGTCGCCCGGCTGGGCATCGTGCGAACCTTTCAGAGCGCCTCGGTCTTTCCCGAGCTGTCGGTGCGTGAGAGCCTGGCCTTCGCGCACTGGACGGCGCGGGCGCGCGGCGCACGCACGATTCGCGAGGTGGCCGCGCTCACCGGCCTCGCCGAGCTGATGGACGTGCCCTGCCGGACGCTGCCCTATGGCCACCAGAAGATCCTGGGCGTCGCCCTAGGACTCCTGACAGCGCCGCGCCTGCTGCTACTTGACGAGCCGGCCGCAGGGCTCAACCAGACCGAGGTACGGCGCTTCCTACGCCTGATCCAGGACATTCGGTCGACGCAGGAAATTGGCATCGGCATCATCGATCACGACATGGGTTTGATCATGCCGGCCTGCGACCGGATCGCAGTGCTGAACTTCGGCCACCTGGTCGCCCTCGGCGCGCCGGCGGACATCCAGTCGAACCAAGCTGTTCTCGACATCTATCTCAGCGGCGATCTGAGGCGCGATGCTGTCCATTGACGCCATCGATACGCGGATCGGCGCCTCGACAGTCCATCGCGGCGTGTCGATCGAGGTCGGTGCCGGCGAGGTTGTCGCGATCCTCGGCTCGAACGGCGCTGGCAAGACCAGCCTGCTCCGTGCGGTCATGGGCTTGCTGCCGCTGCATGCGGGCCGGATCAAGCTCGAGGACCGGGACATCAGCGAGATGCCGCCGCACGCGCGCAACCGTCTCGGCCTCGGCTATGTCCCGGAAGGGCGACGCATCTTCGGCCCGATGACGGTGCGCGAGAACCTTGAGATCGGCGCGTACGGCGTCGATCCTTCGCCAGCGGCGATGGCGGCATCGACCCAGGCGATGTTCCATCGCTTCCCCATCCTCGAGGAGAAGGCTTCGGCCGCCGGCAGCACGCTGAGCGGCGGCCAGCAACAGATGCTCGCGATCGCGCGCGCCCTGATGTCGAACCCGAAGCTGCTGCTGCTCGATGAGCCCTCGCTCGGGCTCGCGCCGCAAATGGTGCTCGCGGTTCGCGACACGATCCGGATGCTGCAACGCGAGCAGCAGCTCTCGGTACTGCTGGTGGAGCAGAACGCCGGCCTCGCGCTGTCGGTTGCCGACCGCGTCTATCTCATGGCCCGCGGCGCAATCGTCGACGTCGGCACGCCCGACCGGCTGGCGGACAGCCCAGAGCTGCGCGCGCTGTACCTCGGCCACGCCGAGACAGAGGGCGAGGTCGTGCGATGACGGCGAAGGAGCGTGAGCCGGTCGTCCTGATCGCAGGCGCGAGCCGCGGCATCGGCGCAGGGGTCGCGCGTGCACTGGCCGGTCGCGGCTGCTCTCTGATGCTCGCCGCGCGTTCGCGAGGCGACCTTGCCCGACTCGCCGAGGAGTTGAAACCGGGAGGCACCCACGCCGGCTGGGTTGCAATCGATGCGACCGAGGCGAGCGCCTGCGAGGAGATGGTGCGGCAGACGGTGGAGACCTACGGTCGCCTGGACGTGCTCGTCTGCAGCGCCGGTGCATTGAATGTTACACGCCTCGTCGAGGCGAGCGACGACGACATCCTCGCCAGCCTGGCGCTGAACCTGATGGTGCCGATGCGCCTCAGCCGCGCGGCCGCGCGCGTGATGTCGCCGCAGCGCTCGGGCCGGATCATCTATATCGGCTCGATCTTCGGCGAGGTCAGCGCGCCACGCTACAGCCTGTACAGCGCCGCCAAGGCGGGAATCGTCGGCCTAACGAAAAGCTTGGCCCTCGAGCTCGCCGCCGACAACGTCCAGGTCAACGCCGTCGCGCCAGGCCAGGTGCGGACCGAGATGATCGCGCCGGCGCTCGAGCGATTCGGCGAGGAGCGCATCGCCCGCGACATTCCGTCGGGCCGGATCGCCGAGCCGGACGAGATCGCCCGCGTCGTCGAATTCCTCGTGCTCGATGCGCCGGCGGCGATGACCGGCAGCGTGCTAACCGTCGACGGAGGGTTCGTATGTCGCTGATCGGTCCCAGCGCCGCCTGCATCGGCCCGGGTGTCCTCGAGGGCCTGCTGGTCGTCGATTTCACGCAGGCCATCGCCGGCCCGATCGCAACCCGGATCCTCGGCGAGATGGGCGCGAGGATCATCAAGATCGAGTCGCCGCGTGGCGACCTCGTGCGTGGCATCCAGTGCAGGCCCGAGCTCGGCTGGGGACCGATGTTCGGCCACGGCTCGGCCGGCAAGGAGTCGATCTGCGTCGACATGGCGCAAGCGGACGGCCTGGCGCTGGTCGATCGGCTGATCGACCTGGCCGACGTCGTCGTCGAGAATTTTCGTCCCGGAACGCTCGAGCGCTGGGGCTTCGACCCGCAGCAGCTGATCCTGCGCGAGAAGCACCCGATCGTCTGCAGCGTCAGCGGCTTCGGGCGCGGCACCGAGCAGTCGGCCTGGTCGGCGACCGATCCGCTCGGGCAGGCCTTTTCGGGGATGACCTTCATGATCGGTAGCCTCGGCGAACGTCCGTTCCTGGCCGCCAACGGCATCGCCGACTGCACCACCGCCATGGCCGCGGCAGCGGCGATCCTCGCCGCCGTCATCGGCCGGATGCGCGACGGGCGCGGCCGCCATCTCGACGTCGCGATGGCCGACGTGATGCTCGCCATGGATTGCGTGACCAATCCGGTAGCGGCCGCCTTCGACGACGTCGCGTGGCAGCCGCTCGGCCACGACCATCCTGCGGTCTGTCCGTTCGGCGTGTTCGAGGCGTCCGATGGCTTCGTCGTGATCCAGGGGCTTGGCGAGGGTGCCGATAGCACCTGGGGAAGGCTTTGCCAGGCGATCGGCCAGCCGGCGCTGATCACTGATCCGCGCAGCGCCAGTGCGGCGGCACGGCTCGACCATCGCACGCACGTCAACGGCGCCGTCCAGGACTGGGTCGGCACCCGGTCTCGGGCCGAAGTCGTGCGTCACCTGCAGGCGACCGGCTCCCTTTCGGGGCCGGTGCATACGCCGCGCGAGGCGGTGACGCATCCGTTCTATCGCGCCCGGGGCGGTGTGGCGACGATTCCGACGGGCGCCGTCCCCGATGCGAACCACGGTGAAGGCCCAACCCGCGACGTGGTGGCGATGCCTTTCGGTCCGAGCGGTCTCAGCGGTCCGCCGCAACGTCCGCCGCTGCTCGGCGAGCACACCCGCGCGTTGCTCGCGGACCTGCTGCAGATGGGTGCGTCGGACATCGACCGGCTCTACGCCGAGGGTGTCGTCAAAACGCGCATGGAGTGGCCGTGACCGCGCTTGTCGAAAGCCGGATCGCGGTGCCCGAGGCGGTGCTCGAGGACTTGCGCACGCGCCTGCGGGCGACGCGCTGGCCCGACGAGCTTGCCGATGCGCGTGGCCGCTGGGGTCCGCGCCGCGAGCTCGTCGAGCGCCTCTGCGCGCGCTGGGCCGAAGGCTACGACTGGCGCCGCACCGAAGCGCGATTGAATGCGTATCCGCAGTTCGAGACCGTTATCGACGGCCAGAAGATCCATTTTCTCTGGGTTCGCTCCACCGCCTCGCGTGGCGTCCCGCTGCTGCTGACCCACGGCTGGCCCGGGTCGGTGGTCGAGTTCCTGGACGTCATCGAGCCATTGGCTCATCCGGGTGCGTCCGGCGCACCCGACGCGATCGGCTTCGATCTCGTCATCCCGTCGCTACCGGGCTACGGATTTTCCGGACCGACCAGTGAGAGCGGCTGGAACCTGCAGCGGATCGCCCGCGCCTGGCAGGCGCTGATGGCGCGCCTCGGCTATTCGCGCTACGGGGCGCAAGGCGGCGACTACGGCTCGATGGTCTCGGCGCGACTCGCCTTGCTGGCGCCGGACGAGATGATCGGCTTGCATCTCAACATGGCGCTGGTCCCCCGGAGCATCGGCGAGCTGAGCGAGCTGGAGCAGGCGGATCTGAAGGACGTGGTGACGTTCCTGAAGACCGGCTCGGCGTATCAGGTCATCCAGGGTCGGGCGCCGCAGACGGTCGCCTACGGCCTTAGCGATTCGCCGGCCGGCCTGGCCGGCTGGATCCTCGACAAGTTCGAGCGCTGGAGCGAGCACGACGGCGAGCCCGAGCAGGCGATCGACCGCGACCGGCTGCTTGACAACCTGACCGTGTACTGGGTGACGAACACGATCAATTCGTCGATGCGCCTGTACGCTGAAGCCCAGCTCGTCGACGACTTTGGGCCGACGCGCGAGAAGGTGTCGGTGCCCACCGGCATCGCCATCTTCCCCAAGGAAATGTTCCGCTATCCCCGCGCCTGGCTCGAGCAGGCGTTCAACCTCGTCCACTACCGGCGGATGGCACGTGGCGGTCACTTCGCCGCCATGGAGGAGCCCGACCTGCTGGTCGACGACGTCCGCCAGTTCTTCGGCGGTCTGCCTCAGCGCGATGCGGTGGGCTTGCTCGCCGCGGAGGGCTCGCGATGACGCGGCCGGCGCAGACGTCGATCGAGAAGGCGCTCGCCGTGCTCGGCGCGTTCGACGGGCCGTACCTCGGTCGTGGCCTCACCGAGCTGGTGCGAGATCTCGGCATTCCGCGGCCGACGCTGCATCGGATCCTAAAACAACTCGCCGACGGCGGCTTCATCCGCCAGCTGCCTTCAAAGCGCTACCAGATCGGCCTGCGACTGTTCGAGCTCGGCAGCCGCGTTTCCGACCAGGTGCAGCTGCGCATTCCGGCGATACCGCACCTCCATTCGCTTTATCACCGGACGGACTGCGCGGTCTATCTCTCGGTGTGGGCCGGCGACGAGGTGCTCCACCTCGACTATCTGCCGAGTCGCCACGAGCCGGCCCTGCCGGCCCGGGCCGGCGGCCGCTGGACGGCGCACTGCGCCTCGGTGGGGAAGGTGCTCCTCGCGCATGCGTCTGCGGACGTCGTCGAGCGCTATCTGTCGCAGCCCCTGCGGGCCGCGACGCGCAAGACGATCACCAACTGCGACGAGTTCCTCGCCCACATGCAGCAGGTGCGCGGCCAGGGATACGCCACGACGATCGAGGAGTCACTGATCGGCGTCTACGGCCTGGCGGCGCCGATCCGCGATCGGCACGGCGAAGTCGTTGCCGCGATCTGCATCGCCGGGCGCAACCGCGCGCTGCTGAAGCGGCGCGGCGACGTGATCGAGACAGCCAACGCGATCAGCTACGACATCTCGACGCGTGCTGCCGGCGCACCCGCGCCGGCGTCGCTGAGCTAGCCGGTCACAGCATCGAAGCACGCGCGACGCCATGGCCATCGACTTCCCGATCTCCTGGCTCGACGCCCATCTCGAGGCCTACCGTGACACGGTCGTCCGCTTCGTCGAGACGGAGATGCAGCCCGCGGACGCCGAGGCCCGTGCCCGAGGCCATGTCGGCCACGCGCTGTGGCGCCGCGCCGGCGAGATCGGGCTCCTGTGCTCGGACATTCCCGAGGCCTACGGCGGCGGCGGCGGCGACTTCCGCCACGAGGCGGTGTTCTACGACGCGATGGCCCGGCGCGGCCTGACCGGCATGAGCCCGTCGGTGCACAGCATCGTCGCCCATTACCTGCTCAACCACGGCAGCGAGGCGCAGAAACAGCGCTACTTGCCGGCGATGGCCAGGGGCGAGCTCGTCGGCGCGATCGCCATGACCGAGCCCGGCACCGGCTCCGACCTGCAAGCGGTTCGCACGCGCGCCGAGCGGCGCGGCGACAGCTACGTCGTCAATGGTGCCAAGACGTTCATCACCAACGGCTTCCTGGCGGGCCTCCTGCTCGTCGTCGCCAAGACCGACCCGACGGCACGCGCCCGCGGCACTTCCATCCTGATCGTCGAGAGCGCCGAGGATGAAGGCTTCCGCGTCGGCCGGCTGCTCGACAAGGTCGGCCTCAAGGCGCAGGACACGGCGGAGCTGTTCTTCGACGACGTCGTCGTGCCAGCGGACCGGTTACTCGGCGGCGTCGAGGGGCAGGGCTTCTTCCAGCTGATGTCGGACCTGCCTTACGAGCGCATGATCATCGGCGTCATGGCGGCGGCGGCGATCGAGGGCGCCTATGCCGCGACGCTAGACTACGTGCGCGAGCGCGAGGCGTTCGGCCGCCCGATCGCCGAGTTCCAGAACACGAAGTTCAAGCTGGCCGAGATCGCGACCGTCGCCACGGTCGCGCGCGCCTTCGTCGACCGCTGCGTCACCGCCCTCGTCGCCGGCACGCTCGACACCGCGACCGCGTCAATGGTCAAGCTGTGGACCTCGGAGCAGCAGGGCAGGGCCGTCGACGAGTGTCTGCAGCTGCACGGCGGCTACGGCTACATGAACGAGTACCTGGTCGCACGCATGTACGCGGACGCGCGCATCCAGCGGATCTACGGCGGAACCAACGAGATCATGAAGGAAGTGATCTCGCGCGCGTTGTAGCGAGGAGGGGCGACGATGACCGAGACGAAACTTGAGCCTGGATCGCTGGTAAGCGTCGAGCATCCGTTCGCCGGCTGTGCCGTCGTCACCTTAAACCGACCGCGATTGCGAAACGCGCTTTCGCGCGCCTTGCGCCGCGATCTCGTGCGTGCGTTCGGAGTCTTGCACAACGACGCCAATACGCGCGTCGTCGTCCTGACCGGCGCGGGCGATGCCTTCTGCGCCGGGCTCGACCTGGCGGAGCTCGGCGCCGCCACGGCGCCGGCCGAGGCCGTGGTGCCCGGCGTGGCTGAAGACGTGGTGCTGGCGATGACGCGCTGCGCCGCGCCGATCATCGGCGCGATCAACGGCCCAGCGGTGACCGGCGGCTTCGAGATCGCGCTGGCGTGCGACTTGCTCGTCGCATCGACGCGGGCGAGCTTTGCCGACACCCACGCACGCGTCGGCGTAGTGCCGAGCTGGGGCCTGTCGCAGCGTCTGCCGCGGCTCATCGGCGCCCCACGCGCGAAGGAGCTCTCCCTGACTGGCAACTTCCTCAGCGCCGCGCAAGCCGAAGCCTGGGGCTTGGTCAACCGCGTCGTCGAGCCGGCCGAGCTGATGCCACAGACACTCGCGCTGGCGCGTGACATGCTGAGTGTTCTGCCGGAAATGCTCGTGGGCTACAAGCGATTGATCGACGACGGAATTGCGACCTCGTTCGCGCAGGGAATGGCGCTCGAGCGCGAGCGCGCGCGCGCCTGGGCTGCATCGCTGAACGGCGCCGACATCGAACGGCGTCGCACCGAGATCCAGTCGCGCGGCAAGCGCCAGAACACGCCGTCCTCCTTCACCGAATCGAAAGGTCCTCGGACACCATGACACCTGTCATCCTCGGCTACGGGGCCGTCCCCGTCGGCATCTACCAGCGGACCAAGGACGGGCGCGACACGCCGCTCGAGCACGAGCTCGCGGTGCGGGTCGTGCTCGACGCCATGCGCATGGCCGGCTTGCACAAGGACGACCTGAATGGTGTCGTCGTCGCCCATCCCGGCGATCACACCAAGCAGGGCTACTTCCATACCTTCTTGACAAGCTATCTCGGCTTGACCTCACGTTCGACGGTCATGCAGGTCATCGGAAACGGCATGACCGGCGGCCTGGCGTTCGACGAGGGCATTCGCCTGGTTCGCAATGGCGAGACCGACTGCGTGCTGGTGGTCGGCGCCCATTTCGAGTCCGGCACTCCGACCGCCGACCACCTCGACTTCAGCATCCGGCTCACGGGCGACGTCGACTTCCAATCGATCTACGGTGCGGTGCCGATCTCCTGGTACGCGATGGCCGCGCGCCGCTACATGCACGACTACGGCGTCAGCCGGGCGCAGATCGCGCAGGTCGCGGTCAAGAACCGGCGGCAGGCGGTCGAGAACCCGTTGGCGCAGTTCCGCGAGCCGCTGACGCTCGAGCAGGTGCTGGCGCAGCGGCAGATCGTCGAGCCGTTCGGGTTGCTCGAGGTACCGGGGCGCGCCGACGGCGCGGTCGCACTGGTCATCACGTCCGAGGAACGCGCGCGCGCCGCGAGCCGGCCCTACGTTCGCATCCGCTCGCGCGGCTTCTATCACGAGGGTGAGCACCAGATTTCGGACCGCCATGTCGACATGACCGAGTACGGCAGTATCCGCCGCGCCGCCGGCGAAGCGCTGGACCGGGCCGGCGTAGGCCTCGACGACATCTCCAACTTCCAGCTCTACGCGCCGTGCACGATCGTCGAGGTCCTCGCGACCGAAGCGATCGGGCTTTTCCCACGCGGCAAGGGTTGGCAAGCCGCTGCCGACGGCCGCTCGGCCTTCGACGGCGCCCGCCCGGTCAACACCTCGGGCGGCCACCTGTCGCGCGGGCATCCGCCGGAAGTGACGCCGCTCTACGACGTCGTCGAGGCCTGCCTGCAGGTGCTCGGCCGCGCCGGCAAGCGCCAGGTCCGGGCGCCGAGCCTGGCGATGACCGCCTCCGAGCTCGGCAATTACAACGCCGCCGTCGTCCACATTCTGGAGGGTTGCCAGTGAGCGAGCCATCGACGCCATCCATCGAGCGCGTTCCCCGACCCGGGCCACGCCCGTTGCCGCCACGCGTCTCCGTCTTCACGCGGCCGTTCTGGGACGCGCTGGCAGGCGGTCGACTGATCAGCACCCGTTGCCGGCAGTGCGGCCGCGTCTCGTTCCCCCCCAAGCCGCTCTGCCGCTCGTGCTGGTCGGAGGACATCGAGTGGGTCGACCTGCCGTCGACCGGCGTGCTCTATAGCTTCACCCGGGTCCACGTCGTGCCCCGCGCGTTCCTGGCCGATGCGCTGTACGACATCGGCATCGTCGACCTGCCGAATGGAGTGCGCCTGATGTGCCGCCTGCTCGACGCCGAGCCCGATACCGATATCGGCTCGTCGGTGCGAATGGTCTCCGCGATCTACGAGGACGGCCCGCTGTTTGCGGCGCGCGTCCGGCCCGGCCCGGCCGCTTCGTCCCCTTCACTTGCAAAGGACGTGCCATGAATGCACCCGCCAACGCGACGCTGATGTCGGGCGCCGACTTTCGCGAGTCGCTGCGCCGCTACAAGCCGCGCGTCTTCCTGGACGGGCGACGGATCGACAGCGTCGTCGACGAACCGGGCTTCGGCCCGGGCGTCAACGCGATCGCCCTGACCTACGACTACGCGCTCAAGCCGCAGTACGCGCCGATCATGACGGCGGTGCAGCAGACGAGCGGCAAGCGCGTCAACCGGCTGTCTCACGTCAGCACCAGCAGCGGCGACCTGCTGAACAAGCTCGAGGCTGTGCGCCTGGTGTGCCAGGAAACAGGCTGCGCGCAGCGCTACCTGACGCACGATGCGCTCAATGCGATCGGACAGGTTGCGGCGCGCATTGACGATGCGAAGGGCAGCACCGAGAACGGCGCGCGCTTCCTCAACTACCTGCACCGCGTCCAGGACCAGGATCTGACGCTAGGCGTAGCGATGACCGATGCCAAGGGCGATCGCAGCAAGCGCCCGCACGAGCAGGCGAACGTCGACAGCTACCTGCACGTCGTCGACCGCATGGCGGTGCGCAACGGCCGGCGCGGCATCCTGATCTCGGGTACCAAGGCGATCGTGACCGGTGCGCCCTACATGCACGAGCTCCTCGTCATGCCATGTCGCAACATGGGCCGGGAGGACGCCGACTTCGCCGTCTGCTGCGCGGTGCCGATTGACGCCCCCGGCGTGACGGTGATTGCGCGGCCGGCGGGACGCCCGGGCGAGAAGGTCGAGCACGGTGCCGCGCTGTTCAGTCGCAAGTACGGGCAGAGCACGGGCGTGGTGTTGTTCGACAAGGTCTTCGTGCCCTGGGAGCACGTGTTCTACGAGGGCGAGTGGGAGCACTCCGGCCACCTCACGTACAGCTACGCGACGCACCACCGTCACACCTGCATCGGCGCGCGGGCCGGCTTCGGCGACCTGCTGATCGGTGCCGGGGCGCTGATGTGCGAGGCCAACGGCTTCGATCCCGGCAGCGAGACTCACCTGCGTGAGCAGATGGTCGAGCTCATCACCATCACCGAGAGTTTCTTCGCCTGCGGTGTCGCCGCCAGCGTCTACGGCAAGGCCGACGAGCACAGCAAGACTTTCATGCCCGACCCGGTGTTTTCCAATATCGGCAAGCTGCTGCTCGCGACCAAGATCTACGACATGCACCGGATAGCGCACTACGTCAGCGGCGGTCTCATCGTCACCTTGCCTGGCCCCGACGAAGACCACAACCCGGAGACCAGCGCAAAACTCTCCGAAGTGCTGCGCGCCAACCCCAAGGTGCCGTACGAGCAGCGCATCGAGGCTGCGCGCTTCATCGAGGACCTGACCGCCGGCTATCAGGGTGGCTGGTACAGCGTGATCAGCCTGCACGGCGGCGGCTCGCCGGCGGCGATGAAGCAGGAAATCTGGCGCAACTACCCGGTCGGTTCGAAGGTCGAGCTGGTCGAGCGCATCCTCGAGCGCGGCGTCGCTCACGACCCGGAGCGCGCGATCACCCGCAACCGTCAGCCTGGCAAGTGCTGCGACACCGGCTGCACGACGCCGGGCCAGCCGGTGATGGTCGACCTGCCCGAGGTGCAGGCGCAGCTGCCGTCTCGTCGGGACGAGGACCACGCGGCTCGCGCTGAGCCGAACAAGTCAGTTCACTAGCGGGAAGGAATGGCCATGCGTCTACTCAGGCCAGGGGCGACCTACGAGGAGCTCCGCGCGGAGTTCCGCTATCGCATCCCGCCGCACTTCAATCTCGGGCATGACGCCCTCGATGTCCAGCAGGCCGATGCCCTCGCGCTGATCTACGAGGGCCCGACGGGCGACCTGCAGCGCTACACCTTCGGCCAGCTGACACGCCTGTCGAACCGCTTCGCAAACGCGCTGCGCCATCTCGGCGTCGCGCGCGGCGATCGCGTCGGCATCCTGCTCGGGCAGCGCCCCGAGACCGCGCTGTCGCATGTCACGCTCTACCGGATGGGCGCGATCGCCGTGCCGCTGTTCACTCAGTTCGGATCCGAGGCGCTGGCCTGGCGGCTGGGCAATTCGGGAGCGAAGGTGATCGTCACCGACGGCGCCAACATCGCCAAGGTGCGCGAGATCCGCGACCGGCTGCCGGCGCTAGAGGCGATCGTCGTGACCGATCCCGAGGGCGACGCCGGTGACCACGAGTTCTGGAGCCTGCTCGACCGCGGCAGCGAAAGCTTCACGACGGTCGACACCGCCGCGGAGGACCCGGCGCTGATCATCTTCACGTCGGGGACGACCGGGCCGCCGAAGGGCGCGTTGCACGCCCATCGCGTGATGTGGGGCCACTATCCATCGATCGAGTTCACGCACGACTTTTTCCCCCAGACCGGCGACCTGTTCTGGACGCCGGCTGACTGGGCCTGGGGTGGCGGGCTGCTCGACTGCCTGCTGCCGGCCTGGCACTACGGCGTGCCGGTGCTGGCGTTCCGGCCGAAGCGGTTCGACCCCGAGTACGCGCTGTATCTGATGGCAAAGCACGGCGTCCGCAACAGCTTTCTGCCGCCGACGGCGCTGAAGCTGATGCGCCAGGTCGAGAACCCGACGCGTTTCGGCGCTAAGCCGCGCTCGATCGCCACCGGCGGCGAAACCATGGGCGCCGAGCTGCTCGACTGGGGGCGGTCGGTCTTCGGCGTGACGATCAACGAGTTCTGGGGTCAGACCGAGTCGAACCTGCTGGCCGGCAACTCGAGCGTCGTGCACGAGGTCAAGCCCGGCTCGCTCGGCCGGGCGATGCCGGGCCACGAAGTCGAGGTGCTCGACGACGAGGGCCGGGCGCTGCCCGTCGGCGAGCCCGGCGTGCTTGCGGCACGCGCGCCCGACCCTGTCTTCATGCTCGGCTACTGGAACAACCCGGAGGCCACGCGCGCGAACTTCCGCGGTGACTGGTGGATGACCGGCGACGTCGGCTGGAAGGACGCCGACGGCTTCATCTGGTTCAAGGGCCGGGACGACGACGTGATCTCGTCCGCCGGCTACCGCGTCGGCCCGGGCGAGATCGAGGACTGCATCTTGAAGCACCCGGCGGTCGCGCTGACAGCGGTGATCGGAGTCGCCGATCGTGTGCGCGGCGAGGTGCCGAAGGCGTTCGTCGTCCTGAAGCCCGGGCAGGTTGGCTCGACCGAGCTGGCGGCGGAGATTCAGGCGTTCGTCAAGACTCGGGTCGCGCCGTATCAGTACCCGCGCGAGGTCGAGTTCCTCGATTCGATCCCGCTCACGGCGTCAGGCAAGATTGTTCGTCGCACCCTGCGCGAGCAGGAGCGGGCGAAACACGAAAAGGCCGCGAGCGGGTGATTCGACTGGACCGACGGAGTTCCTGGAGCGTGCGATGCGGCCTTGCTAGTGTCGTGAGTTAGAAGTTCGCAGACAAAAGCGGTCGAGCAGCATGCGGCAGGCCTCGGCCAGGACTGATGCCGCCTTGTCGAGGTCTTTGAGCGAGCGCATTCTGGCCTTGGTGTCGGCCTTCTTCGCGTTGGCAAAGAGCTCGCGCAGCATCAGCCCGAGAACGTCGAGCGCATCGTCGTGGGCACTGGCTTCAAGGCTGT
>JANXXS010000266.1 GCA_025350505.1 Burkholderiales bacterium | reverse complement strand
GTCGCGCCGGATTCTAGGAAGCGCGCTTTCCCGCACTCACCGGGATTTACCCGCGCGGCACCTTGCCGCGCCCCGTGTCGCCGCAGCTAGGCGCCGGCGATCTTCATGCGCTCGACCAGCACCGAGCCGGTCGTCTTGCTGCCGGTGGTATATACGTCTGCGCCGACGGCGACGATCCGCCTGAACATCTCGCGCAGGTTGCCGGCGATCGTGATCTCGTGCACCGGATAGGCGATCTCGCCGCCTTCGACCCAGAACCCGGCGGCGCCACGCGAGTAGTCGCCGGTGACGTAGTTGACGCCTTGCCCCATCAGCTCGATCACGAAGAGGCCCCTTCCGAGCTTCTTCAGCATCGCCGGCAGGTCGTCGCCGGGCGCGGTGCGGCGTGAGCTGAAGACGAGGTTGTGCGAGCCGCCGGCGTGGCCGGTCGTCTTCATGCCGAGCTTTCGCGCCGAATAGCTCGAGAGGAAGTAGGTCTCGGCAACGCCGGCGCTGACGATGTCGCGCCGCTTCGTCACGACGCCTTCGTCGTCGAAGGGCGCGCTGCCCTTGCCGCGCTGCAGGTGAGGATCCTCGCGCACGTCGAGGTGGTCGGCGAGCACGGTCTTGCCAAGACAGCCCTCGAGGAACGAGGACTTGCGATAGAGCGAGCCGCCGCTGGTCGCCTGCACGTAGGCGCCAAGAAGACCGGTGGCGAGCGAGGACTCGTAGAGGACCGGCACTTCGCAGGTCTTGATCTTGCGCGAGCCCAGGCGCGACAGCGCGCGCTCGGCAGCGTAGCGTCCGACCGCCGCCGGCGCGGCGAGCTCGTCGGCGGAGCGCATCGACGTGTACCAGGCGTCGCGCTGCATGTCGTCGCCGCCCTTCTTCGGCAGCGAGGCGATCGGCGCCACCGAGATCGAGTGGCGCGAGCTGGCGTAGCCCGCGCCGAAGCCGCGCGTGTTGGCGGCATAGAAGTGCGATTGCTGCGCCGAGACGCCGGCGCCTTCGGAGTTGGTGATGCGACGGTCGACGCCGAGCGCGGCCGCTTCGCATTCGGTGGCGATGGCGATCGCCGCCTCGGCATCGATCGGCCAGGGATGGAACAGATCGAGGTCGCGCTCGGCCGATGCGCCGGTCGCCAGGTCGTCCGCGTCAGGCAGCCCGGCCGCCGTGTCCTCGGCGGTGAAGCGGGCGATGTCGTAGGCGGCGCGCACCGTCTGCTCGAGCGCCGCCGCCGAGAAGTCCGACGAGCTCGCGTTGCCGCGGCGCTGGCCGGCGTAGACCGTGACGCTGATCGACTTGTCGCGATTGCGCTCGACGTTCTCGGTCTCGCCCTTGCGCACCGAGACCGAGAGGCCGACGCCCTCGGAGACTTCGGCGACGGCGTCGCTGGCGCCGAGCGCGAGGGCGGTGGCCAGCGCGCTCTCGGTAAGCTCTCGGAAGCGCTCGCGGCTGTAGGCGAAGTCGGACGGAGACAGGGAGCGGGCGGGGGAGCGGGAAGGCATGAGGGCTTTGGTTGCGGCGCCGGCACGCGCACGGCCGGGCACGGGGCGGCGGCTATGATAACGACGCCTCTCAGAACGCCTTCTCGCCCTCGTGCGATCCCGCCCCGACCTCCCCTCAGCAACCGGCCAAGACGCCGCATCGAACGAGAACCTGCTGCGCCTGCAAAGGCCGAGCAAGACCCGTCGCAAGGAGGACTCACACGAGCTGCAGTCGCTTGGTGCCGCGCTTGTCGAGCTTGCCGAAGCGAGGCTGGCCGGTCTCGGTCTCGCCGAGCCATTGCTCGATGCGATCGCCGCCTACAAGCGCATCCGCACCCACGAAGCGCGGCGCCGGCAGATGCAGCTGATCGGCAGGCTGATGCGATCGGCCGACGTCCGGCCATTGCGCCAGGCGGTGGGCGAGATCGAGCTCGGGCGCGCGCAGGACTCGCTGGCCTTGCATCAGGCCGAGCGCTGGCGCGCCGAGCTGATCGCCGAAGACGATGCGGCGACGCGCTTCGCCAGCGAACACGCGGGCGTCGACATGCAGCGGCTGCGCGCTCTCGTGCGTAGCGCGCGCAAGGACGCCGCGCAGGCACCCGAGCAGCGCAGCGGGCGCGCCTTCCGCGAGCTGTTCCAATTCATTCGCGAGCAGGAGGTGGCCGGTGCCTGAGTCGCCGCCGTCGCGCGACGTGGTTCGTATCGGCCTGGTCTCCATCAGCGACCGCGCCTCGACCGGCGTCTACGAGGACTTGGGGCTTCCTGCCTTGCGCGACTGGCTCGGCCGCGCCCTGCTCAACCCGGTCGAATGGCAAACGCGCCTCATCCCCGACGAGCAGGCGACGATCTCGGCGACACTTTGCGAGCTGGTCGATGTGGCGCGTTGCGACCTCGTACTGACGACCGGCGGCACCGGCCCGGCGCCACGCGACGTCACGCCCGAGGCGACGCTTGCCATTGCGATGAAAGAAATGCCCGGCTTCGGCGAGCAGATGCGGCGCATCGGCCTGGCCTTCGTGCCGACGGCGATCCTGTCGCGACAGGTAGCCGTGATCCGTGGCAAGGCGCTCGTCATCAACCTGCCGGGCCAGCCCAAGGCGATTGCCGAGACGCTCGAAGGCATGCGCGAAGCGACGCCGCCGGTGCCCGGCATCTTCGCCGCGGTGCCCTACTGCATCGACCTGATCGGCGGCCCTTACCTCGAGACCGACGACGCCGTGTGCAAGGCGTTCCGGCCGAAGTCGGCGGTTCGAAAACCCCTGTCGTCCTGAGCGTCAGCGAAGGACCTCGACCTTCGCGCCGCACCGATTCCGAGGTCCTTGCGCGTCGGTCAGGATGACATTCGCGCCGCGGCCGGTCACTTCACCAGCAGGTTGAGCCGTTCGGCGTCGAAGTTCTCGGTCGTCTGCGCCTCGCCGGGCACGCAATCCTCGCTCGGCAACTCACGCGAGCGCGCCGAGAGCTTCTCGATCGCCTGCCAGAGCAAGGCGATCTGGTGCTCGTGGCCCGACGCGTTGTCGATCAGGCCCTTCATCGCCTGCGACACCGGATCGTCGCCCTGCGTGATGCCGTACGCAGAGAACCCCATCTTCGCCGCCGACGCCTCGCGCGTCGCATCGGCTTCGGTCTGGATGATGCGTGCCGGGTTGCCGACGGCCGTCGCGCCCGCAGGCACCGGCTTCATGACCACAGCGCCCGAGCCGACACGCGCACCGTCGCCGACGGTGAAGCCGCCGATGACCTGCGAATTGGCGCCGACGATGACGCCGCGGCCCAAGGTCGGATGCCGCTTGGCACCCTTGACGAGTGCGGTGCCGCCGAGCGTCACGCCCTGGTAGATGGTGCAGTCGTCGCCGATCTCGGCGGTCTCGCCGACGACGACGCCCATGCCGTGGTCGATGAAGACGCGGCGGCCGATCCTGGCGCCCGGGTGGACCTCGATCCCGGTGTAGAAGCGCGCCATGTGCGAGATCCAGCGCGCCATCCAGTGAAAGCCATGGCGCAACCACCAGGCCGCCCAGCGATGCATGACGATCGCATGCAGGCCCGGATAACACGTCAGCACCTCCCACGACGACCGGGCAGCCGGGTCGCGCTCGCGGATGCAGGCGATGTCTTCGCGCAGGCGGGTGAACATGATTGGATCGCAGAGGCTTGTGCGGTCGGGCCAGTCTAGCGGGAACGCTCGTCGATTGCTCGGGCGATGCCGCGCAGGATCTGCACCTCTTCGACCGTGAGGCCGGCGCGGTTGGCCAGACGATGCAGTCGCGACATGAGTTTTCGCGGCGCCTTCGGATCGAGAAAGCCGAGCGTCGTGAGCGATTCCTGCCAGTGGGCGATCAGGCCACGGATTGCCACGCCGTCGGCCGCCATGCCTTCGGTGGCACGCGCTTCGACCGGAAAGCCGCCCTGTGCCTGGCGCCAGTCGTAGGCGATGAGCTGCACCGCCTGGGCGAGGTTGAGCGAACCATAATGCGGATCGGTCGGGATCGAGAGGCAGGCGTGGCAGGTGTAGAGGTCGTCGTTCGAGAGGCCGAAGCGCTCCGAACCGAACACGAAGGCGACGCGATGCGTGCCGGCGGCCAGCTCGGCGAAGAGCGCTCGTGGCGCGAAGGTCGGCGGGCCGAAATCGCGCGGCGTCATGGCCGTGGCGCACACGTACGTGATGCCATCGAGCGCTTCGCCCAGCGTGGCGACGACGCGCGCGCCAGCGAGCACCTCGGTCGCGCCGCTCGCCATCGCGATCGCCTCTTCGCGCTGCAGCACGTCGGGCCAGCGCGGCGCGACCAGGACCAGCTCGGCAAAGCCCATCACCTTCATCGCCCGCGCGGCAGCGCCGACGTTGCCGGCGTGGCTGGTGCCGACCAGGATGAAGCGCGCCGGGTCCTTGAGGTTCATCTCGCCGTTAAAATTCGCGATCGTTCATTTTGCAGCCGCGCTGCGGCGAGCCGCCTTGCTGCGCCTCGCCACCCACCAGATCCCACCATGTCGCAAGCGCTGCATCCCATGCTCAACATCGCCATCAAGGCGGCGCGTGCCGCAGGGGCGATCATCAACCGGGCCTCGCTCGACCTCGACCGGCTGCAGGTCAACACCAAGGCGCCGAACGACTTCGTCACCGAGGTCGACCACGCCGCCGAGGCGGCGATCATCGACGTGCTGCTGGGCGCCTACCCCGGCCACGGCATCCTCGCCGAGGAGTCGGGCTCGACCCGAGGCGCTCGCGACAGCGAATACGTCTGGATCATCGACCCGCTCGACGGCACCACCAACTTCATCCATGGCCTGCCGACCTACGCCGTCTCGATCGGCCTGTCGTTCCGTGGCCAGATGCAGCAGGCCGTCGTCTACGACCCGGCGCGCAACGACCTGTTCTACGCCACCAAGGGGCGCGGCGCCTTCCTCAACGACAAGCGGCTGCGCGTCTCCAAGCGCACGCGCATCGCCGACGCCCTGATCGGCACCGGATTTCCGTTCCGCAAGGCCGACGACTTCGGCCACTACCTGAAGATGTTCGAGACGGTGATGAAGAGCTGCGCCGGCATGCGCCGGCCCGGCGCCGCCGCGCTCGACCTGTGCTACGTCGCCGCCGGCTGGTACGACGGCTTCTTCGAGACGGGCCTGTCCCCCTGGGACGTCGCCGCCGGCTCGCTGCTCGTCACCGAAGCGGGCGGCCTGGTCGGCAACTTCACCGGCGAAGCCGACTTCCTGCATCGCCGCGAGGTCGTTGCCGGCAGCCCCAAGATCTACGGCCAGCTGGTGCAGATGCTGGCGCCCTATTCGACCGTGGCCGCGGCCGAAGGCGCGACACCCGCCGCTTAGACGCGAGCCGCGACGGCGCGCGCCGTGAACAGCCTCTGCAGCAGGCAGAACACGAACAGCAGCACGCCGACGACGATGCGCGTCCACCGCGAGCTGAGCGTGCCGTCGAACGAGATCAGCGTCTGGATGATGCCGAGCATGAGCACGCCGAACAGCGTGCCGGCGACGTAGCCGACGCCGCCGGTGAGCAGGATGCCGCCGATCACCACCACGGCGATGGCGTCGAGCTCGAGGCCGACGGCGTGCAGCCCGTAGCCCGACAGCATGTAGAAGGTGAAGACGACGCCGGCGAGCGCCGAGCAGAAGCCCGCCAGCGTGTAGACGCCGATCAGCGTTGAGCGCACCTGCAGCCCCATCAGCATCGCCGAGGTCTCGCTGCCGCCGACGGCATAGACGGCGCGGCCGAACGGCGTGCAGTGGGCGACGAATACGGCGACGAGCAGCACGACGATGGCGATCACCGCGCCGACCGAGATCGAGGCCTCGCTCCAGACCGGAATACGCCACTGCGAGACCGCCGCGCAGAACGGGTTGGTGATGCTGATCGAATCGATGCTGATCAGGCAGCAGAGGCCGCGCGCCATGAACATGCCGGCCAGGGTCACGATGAAAGGCTGCAGGCGGAAGCGTTCGATCAGGAAGCCCATCGTCGCGCCGAAGGCCGTGCCCATGGCGAGCACCGGCGGCGATACGAGCCATGGGCACCAGCCGTGCTGCTCGTCGGCGCCGCCACCTCGCCGGGATTGATGCTGCTGCCGCCAGCGGTGGCGCTGGTCAAGCAGGAGCATCCCAAATCGTCGCCGCGCTGCCGCTGGCCATGCCCTGCCACATGCACGACTTCGGCATCATCACGCGCACCGACCGGATACCCTCGCCTGCTGCCAAGGTGATGCTGCGCGCGATCAAGACCTCGAGCTTGCCGATCTACGGCCGCAAGCTCGAAGTTGCCTGACGCGCCGCCGCCAGGTCAGGCGCGCTCAGGTCCAGCCGGCGTCGACCTTGAATTCCTGTGCCGTGCACATCGCCGCGTCGTCGGAAGCGAGGAACAGCACCATGCGGGCGATGTCGATCGGCTGAACGCGATCGGGCAGGCACTGGTTGCGCTGCAGCTCGCGCTCGCCCTCGGCGTCGAGCCAGAGCCTGATCTGCCGCTCGGTCATGACCCAGCCCGGCGTCACCGTGTTGATGCGGATCCGGTCCTTGCCCAGGTTGGCGGCGAGGCCGCGGGTCAGGCCGTTGACCGACGACTTGGCGATCGCGTAGCAGGGAAAGCCGCCCTGCTTGGCCTGCCAGCTGATCGAGCCGAGGTTGACGATCGAGCCGAAGCCGAGCCGCCTCATCCCCGGCAGCACCGCCTGGATCGCGAACAGCGCCGGCCGCTGGTTGATGGCGATGCGCTCGTCGTAGTAGGCCGGCGTCACCTCGTCGAGGCTGTGCCGGTCGTCGCTGGCGACGTTGTTGACGAGCACGGCGATGTCGCCGAGCTCGTCGCTCGCCTCGACGATGGCGGCTTGCAGGGCGGCGATGTCGCGCACGTCGCGCGCCCGCCACCACGGCGGCGCATGGCCGGCGGTGCCGATCTGCACCGCCAGCGCCCGGCTCGCGTCCTCGGCGATGTCGATGAAGGCGACGCGCGCACCCTGCGCGGCAAAGGCGGAGACGATGGTCGCGCCGATACCGGTCGCGCCGCCGGTGACGAAGACGGCTCGATCGCGCAGGCTGGGGTAGCTCGCGTCGGCCGGAGAGGTCGTGTTCGTTGCGGTGTGGGTCATGACAGCTTGGGTTTGGCACGAGCGAAATGCTCGCGACTTTCGATATCAATGTGCCTCGACACGATCGGCGCCGTCAAGGACCGCAGCGCTGCGCGGGCGCCGATCCGGCGCCGGTCTGTAGCATCGCCGGGCGGCCATGCGGGCTGCATGGAGCACGGCGTGACACCTGAGGGCAAAGCCGCCGAAGAGCGGAAACCGGACGTCTCGGCGCACACGCCGATGATGGCTCAGTATTTGCGCATCAAGTCCGACCATCCGGAGACCTTGCTCTTCTACCGGATGGGCGACTTCTACGAGCTCTTCCTCGACGACGCGAAGCGGGCGGCCGGCCTGCTCGGCATCACCCTGACGGCGCGCGGCGCGAGCAACGGCGAGCCGATCCCGATGGCCGGCGTGCCGGTGCACGCGGTCGAGGGTTATCTCGCCAAGCTGGTCAAGCTCGGCGAATCGGTGGCCATCTGCGAGCAGGTCGGCGAAGTCGGCCTGAACAAGGGGCCGGTCGAGCGCAAGGTGGTTCGCATCGTCACGCCGGGCACGCTCACCGAGAGCGACCTGCTTGCCGACAAGAGCGACGCGCTGCTCCTCGCCGTGGCGCAGGGCCGACGTGGCTTCGGCCTGGCCTGGACGGCGCTTTCGAACGGCGAGATCGGCCTGACCGAATGCAGCGAGGCCGAGCTGTCCGGCTGGATCGCGCGACTGGCGCCTGCCGAGGTGCTGGTCGCCGGCGATCTGTCCGAGGGTTCGTTCGAGCCGGGCGCGACGACGATCACGCGCCGTCCCGAGTGGCAGTTCGACGCGGGCCTCGGCGCGCGCAAGCTCCTCGCGCAACTGCAAGTGGCGTCGCTCGCCGGCTTCGGCGCCGAGTCGCTGACGACGGCGCACGCCGCCGCCGCGGCGCTGCTCAGCTACGCCGAGCACACGCAGGGCCGGGCGCTGGCCCACGTGCGGCGACTGACGGTGCAGCGCGCCAGCGACCTGATCGACCTGCCGCCGACGACGCAACGCAATCTCGAGCTGACACGCACCCTGCGCGGCCAGGACGCGCCGACCCTCTTCTCGACGATCGACGGCTGCGCCACCGGCATGGGCAGCCGGGCCCTCCGCTCCTGGCTGATGCAGCCGCGCCGCGACCGGCGCATCGCCAGTCAGCGACACGAAGCGATCGACACGCTGCATGCCACCGGGCTCGACGCGCTGCGCGCGTCGCTTCGCCACCTCGCCGACGTCGAGCGCATCACCGCGCGCATCGGCCTCAGGCAGGCGCGGCCGCGCGAGCTGTCGGGTCTGCGCGCGACCCTGCTCGCGTTGCCGCGGGTGCGCGCGAGCGTCGCCGCCGAAGGCTCGCTCCTGCTCGCGATGTGCGTCGAAGCGCTGTCGCCACCGGCGCAGATCGTCGCCCTGCTCGTCAACGCCTTGGCCGAGGAGCCGGCCGCGATGCTGCGCGACGGCGGCGCCATCGCGCCCGGCCACGACGCCGAGCTCGACGAGCTGCGCGCCATCGGCCGCGGCAGCGACGCCTTTCTGCTCGAGCTCGAAGCGCGCGAGCGCCAGCGCAGCGGCATCGCCAACCTGCGCGTGCAGTTCAACCGCGTGCACGGCTTCTTCATCGAGGTCTCACAGGGCCATGCCGACAAGGTCCCCGCCGACTACCGGCGCAGGCAGACGATGAAGAACGCCGAGCGCTTCATCACGCCCGAGTTGAAGGCTTTCGAGGACAAGGCGCTCTCCGCCGGCGAGCGTTCGCTGGCGCGCGAGAAGCATCTGTACGACGCCCTGCTCGACGCGTTGGCAGCGCAGCTCGAACCGCTCTCGGCGGTGGCGCGCTCGCTGGCCGCGCTCGACGCATTGGCGGCGCTCGCCGACTGCGCCAGGCGCGCCGACTGGTGCCGGCCGCAATTCGTGAAGGAGCCCTGCATCGAGATCGAGCGCGGCCGCCATCCGGTCGTCGAGGCCCGCTTGCAGGAGCGCGGCCTGAGCTTCATGGCCAACGACTGCCGGCTCGACGCGCGGCGCCGGATGCTCGTCATCACCGGGCCGAACATGGGCGGCAAGAGCACCTTCATGCGCCAGGTCGCGCTGATCGTGCTGCTCGCTTCGATCGGCTCCTACGTGCCGGCGGCGTCGTGCCGGCTCGGCCCGATCGACGCCATCCACACGCGCATCGGCGCCGCCGACGACCTGGCCAACGCGCAGTCGACCTTCATGGTCGAGATGACCGAGGCGGCGGCGATCGTGCACACCGCGACCGAGCATTCGCTGGTGCTGATGGACGAGGTCGGGCGCGGCACCTCGACCTTCGACGGCTTGGCCCTGGCCGGCGCCATCGCCCACCATCTGCACGACAGGAACCGCTCGTTCACGCTCTTCGCGACGCACTACTTCGAGCTCACCGACTTTCCGGCCAGGCACGAGCGCGCCATCAACGTCCACGTCGCCGCGGTCGAGACCGGCGACACGATCGCCTTCCTGCACGAGATCGAGCCCGGGCCGGCGAGCCGCAGCTACGGCGTGCAGGTAGCACGTCTGGCCGGCATGCCGGCGCCGCTGCTGCGCCAGGCGCGGGCCACGCTCGAGAGCCTGGAGGCCGAGCGCGTCGCGCGGCAGCCGCAAAGCGACCTGTTCTCGGCGGCGCCGGCGCCGGCCGATGCGCCGCCCGTCGTGGAGGATTCCCCGTTCGAGGCAGCGTGGCGGGTGCTCGACCCCGATATGCTCACGCCCCGTGAAGCGCTCGACGCGCTCTATCGCCTGAAGGCCTTGAGCAAGGACCCCCCATGACTTACTGCGTAGCGGTCAAGCTCGACGCCGGCCTCGTCTTCCTCTCCGACTCGCGCACC
>JANXXS010000248.1 GCA_025350505.1 Burkholderiales bacterium | reverse complement strand
ACGGGTCGCGGTTGTTGAAGTCGATGCGCTCGAAGAACGCGCCCGCCGTGTGCGAGCCGCCGATCATGTACGCCAGCTCCGCCGCGATGTCGAGGTAGCCGCCGCCGTTGTAGCGGATGTCGAGCACGAGGTCGGTCACGCGGGCGGTCTTCAGCTGGTTGATCGCCGCCACAAGCTCGGACTCGGCCGTGGCGATGTGATCGTTGAAGAGCATGTAGCCGACGCTGGCGTTCGGCGCGGGCAAGGTCATGACGTTCTGCACCGGCGTCTCGGTGATCGCTTGCGCATTCAGCGTCACGCTGTGCGCCGTCGCGGAACCGAGATCGCGAATCATGAAGGTGTGCGGACCCGCTGCGGTCGGGAACAGGCCGGCGTTGAGCGTGGCAACGTCCGAGCCGTTGGCGAGGTCGACGCCGTCGATCGTCACGATCGCGGCGCCCCGAGCGATGCCGTTCGCGGTGGCCGGCGTCGCGGGTTCGGTGAAGGCGACGACCGCGCTGCGCGGTGGCGTGGCCGCGACAAGCGCGACCTGGAAGCCGTAGCCGTAGGACACGCCGGCTTGCGACAGTGCGATCCAGGCGGGCGTGTCGTAGGTGAAGTGGAACTGGTCCTTCGGCTTGCCCGAGGCGGTCGTGAGCGGCGTCTTCAGCGCAGCGAAGTAGGTCAAAGGCGTGGCGTACATCGTCGGGTCGAGCGTCGCCGGCGGCAACACCCGGACGTCCTGGTACCAGAGGTAGGTTTCGTCGATCCACGAGCGCAGGAAAGCCTTCTCGGTGGCCAGGGTGCCTTGCGTGTCGCCGGGTCGCGGCGCGGCACATTGTTGGGCCAGCGACGCCGAAGTCGGCAGTCCGATGTCGAAGGGCGAGCCACCACTGCTACCGCCGCCGCCGCCGCAGCTGGTCAGTAAAGCGACGCACCCGGCGAGGGCTGTCCGGCGGAACAAGACGCACGAAAAGGGCCGCGTGAATCGGGGTGAGAACATGGAAATGCTCCGGGTCGTAGTCCGACCGGATCATCACCTACCCGGCCGCGTGTCACCAGAGCTTAACCAAACCCGCCTCGCCCCGCGCCCGGCGGGGCGTAACGAGATGTCTGCCGAGCCCGCTACTGCGGCTTGGCCGCCGTCTGCGCCCGCGCCGTCACCAGCGCCGGCTCGGCACGGAACTGCTGCGGGAACAGGCTCTTCAGGTTCGCGACCTTGGGCAGGTCGAAGCGGGCGATGTAGCCGGACTCCGGGTGCAGCGTCAGATAGTCCTGGTGATAGCCTTCGGCGGCGTAGAACTCGGTGAGCGGCACGACCTGGGTGACGATCTTCTTCGGGTAGGCCTTCGCAGCGTCGAGCTGCGCGATGTAGCGCTCTGCCGTCTGCTTCTGCGCCGCGTCGGCGTAGAAGATCGCGGAGCGATATTGCGGGCCGCTGTCCGGGTCCTGGCGATTGAGCTGGGTCGGATCGTGGGCGACCGAGAAATAGATCTGCAGCAGCGTGCCGTAGCTCACCTTCTTCGGGTCGTAGGTGATCTTCACCGATTCGGCATGACCGGTGAGGCCGGTGCCGACCATCTCGTACATCGCGGTTTCCTTCTTGCCGCCGGCGTAGCCCGAGACGGCCTGGACGACGCCATTGACGCGCTGGAAAACGCCCTGCACGCCCCAGAAGCAGCCGCCGGCGAAGACCGCCGTCTGCACGCCGGCGGCGCTGCTCGTGTCGTCGGCCGAGGCGGCCGGGATCTTCACGGCCGACTCGGCGGCCGAAGTGCTCGTCAGGTGAAGCGCACCCGCCGCAAGGGCCAGCGCGCCGACCCAGCCGGCGAGGGTGCCGATGCTGCGGCGCGCGTGCCGCGCCAGGGGTGAGGAATTTGTCATGATCATCGTCGCCTCATGGGGGTGTGAACAGGTTCGTCGGTACTCGGCAGCCGGTCATTACAACACTATGATCGTTGCTCCCGGCCCTGCCGGCAGGCGCCTTCATCGCACTCCCGGAGACCACAGGATGGGAAAACTGTTCGCCCTGCTCGGCCTGACCGCGCCGAAGACTCTGGCCACCGTCGGCGCCTCCGCGGGCTCGGACGCGCCGCCACAACCGGGCAAGACCGTCGACGCCGCACAGTTGATGCAGCGGCACCAGAAACTCAAGCCCGATCTCGACAAGATGATCGCCAAGGGCGGGCCCCTGGCCAAGACACTGCAGGGCCAGCTCGCCGAGTTCGCCGCGGCGGTGCGTGCCAAGACGTTCGAGGCCGCGGCCAAGATCCTCGACCGGCTCGAGGAAGTGGTCTGGATGGACACCGGCAAGACGCCCGAGATGCCGGGCGCGCCGCAGATCAGCGGTCCTGCCGACCCCGACGACCGCGCCATCGTCGAGCAGTTCCTGACCGTCGAGGATTTCATCCAGGCGATCGTCGATCCTGCCGTCAAGGCATCGCTCGGCGCCGAATTGGCGACCGCGAAACAGGGCCTCGAGAAGGCCCGCGGAGAGCCCGACGCGAAGAAGCGCGGCGTCAAGCTGAAGGGGCTCTTGCCCGGCGCGAAGAAGCTCGCCGACAAGTCGGCACAGCTAGGCATCGCCGACCAGCAGCGCCGCGACGTGCTCGCCGCCAAGGCCGAGGTCGACGCGACGATGACGCAGATCACGGCCCTCGTGCTCGGCGGCATCAACGATCCCACGGCCCGCGACAAGGTCAACGTCGAGCTGAAGAAGCTCCAGGTCGTCGTCGAGAAGGCGGCCAAGACCAAGGACGCGAAGCAGGCGCTCGCCGCCTTCAACGCCGTCAAGCCGGCGGCGCGCGACCTGCTCGGCAAGGCACAGGCGGCCGCCGGTGCGCCGCAATGGGCCGAGGGCCAGCTCAAGCCGCTGCTCGACGCTGCCAAGACGGCGATCGCGGCGATCGCCGCGGCGACGCCCAAGGGCGTCTTGAACAAGGACGTCGCCGTCATCGAGACCGACATCGCGAAGTTCCAGTCGGCCAACGACGTCGCGTCGCTGCAGAAGGTCGTCGCGCCCAAGCTGCAGAAGTTGCATCACTTCGCCGCCGCCCTCGGCCAGGCCTCGTCGCGCGCCGACGCCGAGTTGCAGCGTGCGGCGACGCTGATCGGCGGCTTCGAGCCGACCCGGAGCGTAGAGATCAGGAAGCGCCTGCAGCTCTTGCAGTCGCACAAGCAGTCGGTCTGGCCGATCGGCGCTTCGGCGGAGGAAATGGACAAGTCGATCGCCACCTTCGAGGCATCGATCCGCAGCTTCATCGCCGACGCCGAGGTGCTCAAGCTCAAGCTCGATTCGCTGAAGGACGTCGCCGCGCTGCGCAAGCGCGTCGAGGACCTGAAGCCGCGCACCGACAGGGCGTCGGAGACGCCGGTGCCGAAGTTCATCGACACGGTGCAGAAGGAGGTTCGCGACGACCTCGCCGCGACCGTCGCCGAGCTCGACAAGGAAGACCTGAAGAAGGCCGAGGCCGCGTTCGGCAAGCTGGTTGCCGCGCTCGACCGCATGGAGACCTGGAAGCACGCGCTCGAAGACTTCAGGCTGAAGCTGAAGGCGGCCGACGACGGGCCGATCAAGCTGGCCCTTGATCTCAAGCTCGAGCCGGCGGCGCTGAAGAAGACCTGCAAGACGGCGATCGACAAGGAACGCACGGGCATCGTCGCCTTCGCCGAGGCCGGCTACCCGACGGCGGCGAGCAAGCGGATCGCCGAGTGGATCGTCGGTGCCAAAGCCTGGGCCGGTGCCAAGGAAGCCTACGACAACATGCACAGCGGCAAGCCGAGCTCGGCGCTGCTGACCAAGCTCGCCAACGCGCCGGGCGGCGGGCCGGTGCTCGACGCGCTCGTCGCCGACCTGCCCGACAACATCAATCAGGACGTCCTGACCGAGGCCGTCGCGGCCCGCTACGGCATCAAGCTCGAGCAGTACGACCATCGCGACAATGCCAAGACGGGCGCAACGAAGACCGCGGCCAATCCGAAGACGCCGGACAAGTCGCTGAAGGGCCTCTACAAGGTGCTCGGCCAGGTGCCGCTCAAGGACACCAAGAACGTCAAGAAGATCGAGCACTACACCGAGGAATCCGGCGGCGCCTCGTACACGAACGGCGCCGGCCTGGTCAAGCTCTACTGCGGCCGGCCCGACGACGGCAACGCCCAGGAGTTCAACAAGAAGGGCGAGCTCGTTCCCGAAGGCGAGAAGGTCGACAAGAACTGCGAGCCGATCAATCCCAAGGTGAAGGTTCCGTACTTCAACTTCGCGACCCTGCACGAGGTCGGCCACGCGGTCGACGACGTGAAGGGCGTGATGAAAGGCGGGCGCAACGCCGACGCTGGCTGGAAGACGCACAGCGCCTCCGACATCGCCAACATCGCCGGCGACCACTTCAAATACGACAAGACCTACCTCGGCCAGGTCACGGCGTCGAAGAAGAGCCTCGAGCCGATGGTCAAGCCGCCGCCGCCCAGCGGCGTCAAGCCCGAGGACTGGGAGCTGGCGCGGCAGAAGGCGGTCGACTGGATCAAGTCGGTGCGCGAGAGCGCGGGCCTGTGGTGGCACGGCGGCGCCTGCAAGCAGGCGGCGATCGGCGGGCGCGTCTATCACGAGGCCTATGCCGACTGGGGCAACTGGGTCAGCTACAACCTCGGCGCGCGCTCGCAGGGCGTGACCGGCTACCAGTTCCGCGCTCCCGGCGAATGGTTCGCCGAGCTCTACGCCACCTTCTTCTCGCAGAAGATGAATCCGAAGCATCCGGCCGCGGCATGGCTCGCCAAGCTCAAGTCCGAGAAGACATGACGCATCGCAGCGTCGCGACCATCGATCGGTCCTGAAGGAGCCAGCGCATGTCATTGTTCAGAGACACCGAGATCGTCTGCCCGGTCTGCGCCACCCAGGTCGACTTCAAGCTGGTCGACAGCGTGAACGCCGATCGTCGGCCCGACTTGCGCCAGGCGATTCTCGACGGCACCTTCCAGCAGATCGACTGCCCGAGCTGCAAGTCGGTCTTTCGCCTTGACCCGGAGTTCAACTACCTCGACGTCGGTCGCGGACAGTGGATCGCTGCGCAGCCCGTCGTCGGCGCCGCGGATTGGAAGGCGCACGAAGACGCGGCGCGTGACCTGTTCGCGCTGGCCTACGGCGAACGTGCCGAGGCGCTGGCCAAGGAGGTCGGCGCCTTGCTCAAGCCGCGCCTCGTCTTCGGCTGGCCCGCCTTGCGCGAGAAGGTGCTCGCCGCAGGCAACGGCCTCGACGACATCGCCGTCGAAGCCTGCAAGGCGACCGCCATGCGCAACAGCGCCGACCTGCCGATCTCGGGCGACGCCGATCTGCGCCTGGTCGATGCCAAGGACGACAAGCTGGTCTTCGCCTGGGTCAATCCGGCCGACAACACGACCGGCGACATGCTCGCGCTGCCGCGTTCGCTGCACGACGAGATCGTCGCCGACGAAGACGGCGACTGGTACGACTTCAAGAGCGACTTCGACGGTGCGCTCTACGTCGACCTGAACCGCGTCCTGGTCGACCAGCCCGCCTGAGGCTCCTCAGGCGGGAGCCTCGCCACGGCCGAGGAAGGCGCCTTCGGCTTCAAGGGCTTGCTGCAGCTCGACGACCGGCAGGTCGTGGGGCGAGGTTCCGCGCTTCAAGGCGAGCGCCGCCGCCGTCCCCGCTGCCTGGCCCATCGCGAAGCAGGCGCCCGAGACGCGCGCCGCCGAGTGCCCCTCGTGTGTCATCGATGCGCAGCGGCCGGCGACGAGCAGGTTGAGCACGCCGCCGGCGGTCTCGCGTTTCGGCAGCAGCATGCGATAGGGCAATTGATTGAAGCCGCGCGAGCCGACCGCCGGCCAGCGCCACTCGACGTTGCCGGCGACGTGGAGCTCGAGCGGCCAGCCGTTGACGCCGATCGTGTCGGCGAAGTCGGCGCAGCCGAGCACGTCGTCGGCGGTCAGCATCGCTTCACCGACGAGGCGGCGCGTCTCGCGGATGCCGAGCTGCGGCGCGATCTCGAGCGCGTAGGCGGCCTCGAAGCCGGGCACTTTGGTGCGCAGGAAGCGCAGATAGTCGACCGCCTGGCGGCGCCCTTCCAGCTCACCCGCGGAAAGCGAGCTTGCGTCGGTGCCATCGGTGGCGCTGCCGTCGGCGTTCTTGAGTTGCGTGACGTTGACGCGCCATTCGCTCGCGTGCTTTTGCGGTCGCACGATGGCGCCGCGGCGCGGAAAGCGGAACTCGCCGGCGGCCTCGGCTTCGTCCATGCGCTCGGGAATGCTGCGCCAGGCCTCGCCGGCACGCGCTGCGTCGACATTGCCGACGCGAAACATCAGCGTCGGATAGAGCAGGGCACCGGCCGCGTCGCCCTGCGCCATCGGCACGCCGGCAAAGTGGGCAAGGTCACCGTCGCCGGAGCAGTCGATGAAGCTGCGCGCCCGTACCGCGACGCGGCCCGACTTGGTCTCGAGCAGCAAGGCGTCGATCGGGCCGTCGGGCGCGGCGCCGGCGACGCCGACGGCGAAGGCGTGGAAGAGCAACTCGGCGCCGGCATCGAGCAGCAAGGCATCGGCCGCGCATTTGAAGGCCGCCGTGTCGTAGGCCTGGGCGTGGATGCGGCCGAAGATGAGGTGCGGCTCGTTCAGCCCGTCGAGGGCGCGCATGCGCGCGAGCAGGTCGTCGGCGACGCCGTGCACCACCTGCACGATCTTGCCGTGCACGTTGGCATGCAGGCCGCAGAAGTTGGTGACGCCGGCCGCCGTGCCCATGCCGCCGAGAAAGCCGTAGCGCTCGACGAGCAGCGTGCGCGCGCCGTGCCGCGCGGCCGAGGCGGCGGCGGCGATGCCGGCCGGGCCGCCGCCGAGCACGACCACGTCGTACTCGCCGAACACCGGTGTTGCACGGGGCGGCTCGGCGATCGTCGCGCGGGAGTCGGGGATTCGATTCATCATCGTTTCGTCGGCGCGGGCAGCGTGTAGGATTCTGGACGCTTTCCTCGCTGCCCTCCGCGGGCTCCGCCGCCATGACCGCACCGCCCGCCACCGTCGCACTCGCGACCCACGACCTCTCGCACGTCGCGCCGCGCGACAAGGCCGAGATCCTGGCCCAGGCGCTGCCCTACATCCGCAAGTTCCACGGCAAGACCATCGTCATCAAGTACGGCGGCAACGCCATGACCGACCCGGCGCTGCAGCAGGACTTCGCCGAAGACGTGGTGCTGTTGAAGCTGGTCGGCATGAACCCGGTCGTGGTGCACGGC
>JANXXS010000232.1 GCA_025350505.1 Burkholderiales bacterium | reverse complement strand
GGCGTCGCCAACAACGACTTCCTGCGCGTCGGCGGCAAGGACATCGAAGGCATGTTCGTGCCGACCAGCCCGGTCGTCGTCGCCGCGGCGCTGCCGGCCGACCACCCGGCGCGTGTCGCCGCGCTCGACTACGTGAAGCGCTACGAGGCGGTCAACGGCGCCGGCAGCGTTTCGGCCTTCGGCTCCTACACCTGGGACGCCTGGCTCGAGCTGAACCAGGCGCTGCCGATCGCGCTGAAGAAGGCACAGCCGGGCACGCGCGAGTTCAGGGTCGCGCTGCGCGAGGCGCTCGAAGGCATCCACGACCTGCATGTCTCGAACGGCGTCGTCAACATGTCGAAGAACGACCACCTCGGGCTCGACCAGCGTGCCCGCGTCATCGTCAAGGTGGAAGGCAACAAGTGGAAGCTCGATTGAGCCGATGAGCCGGCCGCGCGTTCTCGCCGACCGACGCCATCTCTGGGCTTTTGCCATCGGCTGCGTCGCCGTGACGATCGGCGTGCTGCTGCACCTGCCGATGTTCTGGATGGGCCGCGAGATGGGCTATCGCCTGGCCGACATGCCGATGGACGCCGGCATGCTCTGGGGCATGGCGCTGATCGTCAGCGGCCTCGTCGTCGCCGGCTATGGCCTGCTGCCGAAAAAGCCCGCGGCAGCGAAGACCGGCGAAGCCGTGCACGAGCTGGCGATCAGCGCGCCCGAAGACGCGCCGCTCGTGGCGGCGCACTGGCGCCTCATGGTCGTGCTCACCGTCGCCCTCGTCATCGACGTCATGAAGCCGGCCAGCCTCGGCTTCGTCGTTCCGGGCATGCGCGTCGAGTATTCGGTCTCGGCGGCGACCGTCGCCTGGCTGCCCTTTGCGGCGCTCTGCGGCACGGTGGTCGGCTCGCTGCTTTGGGGCTGGCTCGCCGACCTCTACGGGCGGCGCGCTTCGATCCTGCTTTCGGCAGTGATGTTCGTCGGCACCTCGATCTGCGGCTCGATGCCCTCGCTGTGGTGGAACGTCGGCATGTGCTTCCTGATGGGCGCGGCCGCGGGCGGCATGCTGCCCGTGACCTATGCGCTGCTCGCCGAGACCATGCCGTCGAAGCAACGCGGCTGGGCGCTGGTGCTGGTGGGCGGGCTCGGCGCGGTCGGCGGCTATCTCGCGGCGAGCGCGCTCTCGGCCTGGCTGCAGCCGATGTTCGGCTGGCGAGTCATGTGGTTTCTCAACCTGCCGACCGGGCTGATGCTGATCTTTCTCAACGCCTACGTGCCCGAGTCGCCCAAGTTCCTGCTCGCGCTCGGTCGCGTCGCCGAGGCGCACGTGGTGCTGCGCAATTTCGGCTGCACGGTGCGCGACGCCGGCGTCGCGGCCGTGGCCAAAGTCGAAGGCACGATCGCCACCGTCGCGCACCTGCCGCGCAGCTACCTGGCGCGGACCTGGGCGCTCAGCATCGCGGCGCTGGCCTGGGGCCTCATCAATTTCGGCCTCCTGCTCTGGATGCCGGCGCTGCTCGTCGCCAAGGGCTACAGCGTCGCCCTGTCGAGCCAGTTGCTCGCCGCCTCGGCGCTGATCGCCGTGCCGACGGTGTTCGCCGCCGCCGCGCTGTACGGCCGCTGGAGCAGCAAGGGCGCGCTGGTCGGCTCGATCGTGCTCACGGCGATGGGCCTGGTCGGCATCGTCTACCTCGAGCTGGCCTCGCCGGCCGATGCCAGCCCGGTGCTGCCGATCGCGGTGCTGATCGTCGGCCTGAACGGCATCATCGCCATGCTGCTGCCCTATGCGGCCGAGAGCTATCCGCTCAAGGTGCGCGGTCGCGCCACTGGCTGGGTGGCGGCCTGCACCAAGGCGGGCGGCCTGGCAGCGCAGGCGCTCAGCCTGTTCGGACTGATCCCGGGCCTGGCCTGGGGCGCGGCGCTGACGCTGGTTCCGGTCGTCGTCGCGCTCGTTCTCGTGCTGCGCTATTGCACCGAAACGCGTGGTCGCGATTTGCGCGAGATGGACGTCGCGGTCTAGCGGCGATCGCGCTGCGGCGACGGCGCCGCGCCGTCTCGAGTGACACAGCGTCGGCAGAAAGCCATAGTGGCATTCGGCGATGTTCGATGCTGCGGACGGACACCTATATTCATAGCGCAGCCGTCTTCCAGGAGCATCACATGAAAACCTCAGCCCATCGGACCTTCGTCGGCTTCCTGGTCGGCGCGCTCGCCGCCGCGTTCGCGGCCGGCAGCGCCGCGCAGCCGGCGAGCACGGCCGAGCGGGGCTCGCCGAGGTTGCCCTTCTACGAGACCTTGCTGTCGTTCGACACGACGACGGGCACCACGCCGTCCTCCGAGCTCGTGCAAGGCCAGGAAAAGCATTTCTACGGCACGACGCAGATGGGCGGCGCCTACTCCGTGGGCACGGTGTTCCGCATGGGCGCCAACGGTCAGGCGACCGTCCTGCACTCGTTCATCCAGAACGGACAGGACGGCTTCCTGCCCGCGGCCGGGTTGATCCTGAGCCGCGATGGCGATCTGTACGGCACGACACCGCTCGGCGGCGCCTATTTTTCCGGCACGGTTTTCCGCATTTCGCGCAAGGGCGTCTACAGCGTCGTCCACTCGTTCCAGGGCGGCCCGACCGACGGCAACCAGAGCTATGCGCCGCTGGTGCAGACCGAGGACGGGCGGCTCTTCGGCACGACGTCGTTCGGCGGTGCCAACGACATGGGCTGCGTGTTCCAGCTGACCCGACAAGGCGTTTTCAGCATCGTGCACTCGTTCGACGGCACCGACGGGACCTTTCCCCAGTACGGCCTGACGCTCGCCCGCGATGGCAGCCTCTACGGCACCACCGTACGGGGCGGCGACTCGAATTCCGGCACGATCTATCGCATCGACCGGCACGGCGCCTTCTCGGTTCTCTATTCGTTCGAGCCGGCAATCACCGGCGCGTCGCCGACGCGTCTGATCCAGGCGCGCAACGGCCACTTCTACGGCGTGGCGACGATGGGCGGTACGCCCGCAAGCCCCGGCGTGTTCGGCGGCGGCACCGTCTTTCGCATGACCGCGTCGGGCAGCGTCACCGTGCTGCACACCTTCACGCAGGGCGCTGCCGAAGGCGACTACCCGACCGGCATCGTCCAGGCGCGCGACGGTAATTTCTACGGCGCGAATGCCAACTTCGGTGGCAATCAGCTGGGAACGTTGTTCAGGATGACGCCGTCCGGTGCGCTCACCGTGATCCATGCGTTCAGCCCCGGCAGCGCGCGCTATCCGAACGACGGCGCCCAGCCCCTGGCGCCGCCGATCGAGGCGTCGAACGGCAACCTGTACGGCACCACCACCGTAGGCGGCATGTCCGGCATCGTGCCGGGATACGGCACGGTCTATCGAGTCAAGCTCGACGACGACTGATCAAGGTCCGAGACCCTGGTGCGGGCCGAGCGTGACGATGCGCCGGCAGTGCGCGAACGCGGCCTCGATCAGGCGCTGGTTCGCCTCGGGCGTGCGGAATCCCGAGTGCGCCGAGAGCGTGACGTTGGGCAAGGTCGTTAGCAGGTGGCCGGCGGGCAGCGGCTCGACATCGAACACATCGAGCGCGGCATGGCCGATCCGGCCGGAGCGCAGCGCCTCGACCATCGCTGCCTCGTCGACGAGCGCGCCGCGCGCCGTGTTGACGAGGATCGCGCCCGGCAGCATCGCGGCGATGCGCTCGCGCGAGAGAAACCCGTGCGTCTCGTCGTTCAGAAGCAGGTGCAGCGAGACCGCGTGGCTTGCAGCAAGCAGCCGCTCGATCGGCACGAACTCGACGCCCTCGTGCAGCCTCGCGGTGCGGTTCCAGGCCAGCACCTTCATGCCCAGGCCGAGGGCAAGGCGCGCGACCTCGGCACCGATGCCGCCGAAGCCGATCAGGCCGAGCGTCTTGCCCGTGAGCTGCATGCCTTCGGTACGCAGCCATTGGCCGTCGCGCATGCCGCGGTCCATCGCCGCGAAGCCGCGTGCCGCCGCGAACAGCAGGCCGATCGCGCACTCGGCGACGGCGGTGTCGCCGTAGCCCTTGATGATGTGCACCTCGATGCCCAGCCCGGCGAGCGCCTCCGGATCCATGTAGCTGCGCGCGCCGGTGCCGAGGAAGACGACGTGGCGAAGCCCGGCGCAGCGGCGCGCGACATCGATCGGCAAGGCGGTGTGGTCGATGACCGCGATCGCCGCGCCGGCGATTGTTTCAGGCAGCTCCCCGGGAGTGATACCCGCCCGACCAAACGAAAGCCCGAGGGTGGGAACCGTCGCCGGCCCGATTCGCTCGGCGAGCGATCGCAAAGCGGCGTTGGCATCGACGAAGACGGCATGCATGAGGCACGTCATTTTGCCGCGACTCGGGCTTCCGCAAGGCACCGGCCGGACACGGGACGTGCCCTCTCTTTCGAGGCAGTCTCACGGCAAGGCGACGCCGCGCGGCGTGAGGATCGCGCCGCGAATCGTCGGCCTGGCATCGCTGTTTGCGCGGACCAGGATTCGCCCACTCGCGTCGATCCAATGGCTTGCCTGGTAGTCGCCGCACAAGTCGTCGAGGCTGACGTTGACAACCACGCCATTGCTCGTGAAGGTGGAGGCACTGCTGAACGCTGGCGTCGCCGCGCTGCTGTAGAGATTCACCAGCTGCATCTGCCGTGTGGCGCTGGCGTCGGGCTGGCTGCACATGACGACATCGCCGTTGCGGCCCATGGCGTAAGGCTGCCAGCCTGCGGGGACGGCGGGGCTGGACGGCGCCAGGCCCCAGATTCCCGAGCCATCCGCAATGTTGTAGAGGATCGTTCCATGCGAGTCGACGGCAAGGTTCAGCGCCGCATCGGTCCCCTGGACGAAATCCTTCATGCCATAGCCATTGCCGAGGTAGAGGTAGGTCTGACCCACGATCCCTGCGGCGTCGCCGTCGTACCGGATGTCGTAGGTGGTGCCCGACGCAGGCAGGCTTTCGCTGCGCAAGATCGTGCCGGCTCCCCAGGTCGGCCCGGTACTGGCGGAGTAGGTCCAGTGGCGGCAATAGAAACTGGCGCCCGAGGGCACGCAGAAACCGGCGTCGGTGGACTGGTAGCCGTTGTCCCCCGACACGTAGAGGGCACGCCCTCCGGCCGACATGCTGACCAGGTATTTGCCGTCGCCGTCGATGCTGCCGCCGCTGCGTGCCCGCGACGTGGCAAGTCGCGTGGCCGTGGTGCTGCCGCTCTCGACGATGGTCGGGTGCGAAAGCGTCAGGGCGTAGACGGTGCCTTCGAGCTGGTTGCCGCCCACGGTGCCATCGTCGGCGATGCCCACGGGACTGAACCGGTCCGGCAGGTAGCGCAAGGCGCCGCTCTTCCAGACGGCGCCGCAGGGCTGCATCAGTGGGTTGTCGGCGAACTGGCAGGCGCTGTTGTCGGCATGGTAGCGCGACAGGAGGACCTCACCGCGGTTGTTCAACCCGACCAGCTGGTGATAGCCGGGTTCGCTGGCAACCTCGATCGGCGTGATGCAGAACGCGTCGGTTCCGGTGGGCGCGCAGATGCCCAGGCTGAGGCTGAGCGAGAGCAAGGGCACGGGGCTGCCGCCCCAGTAGCCGTCGCAAGGCTGGCCCGCGCGTTCGATGGTGAGCGTGGCTTGCGCGGCGGTGTCGGCGATGCCCGCCGCAGTGAGCGCGGTCTGCACCGTGAGGTCGAGCTGCGTCTGCAGGTAGGGTGCGACGGCGATCGTCTGCACCGTCGTGCCGTCTAGCTTGACGACGAGCGACTCCGTGCCGCCACTGATGTCGGCCGGGCATTGCAGGGCGCCGATCGGACCGGTCAGCGAGAGCTTGCCGTCGCGGCTGACCTGCAGTCCGCCAGCGGTGTTGCGTTGCGCGGCGCTGACGCCGCCCTGGGTCGGAGCCAGGGTCGCGGTCACTGCGCCGCTGCTATCCCGTGCTTGCGCCGATAGCTGGGTGGCGCAGTACTGGGCTGCGTCCTTGACCGCCTGCGGTTGGCCCATCAGCTCCATCAGCCGGATCAGCTCGCTGTAGTCACCGCTGTCGCGGCAGCGCTGCCAGGGCGCTTGCAGCATCGCATCGAGCAGCGAAGGCTCGGCACGTTGTTCGATCTGCGTCGTCAGCACGGTTTGCACCGCCGGGCTCGGCTGAAGGGAGCGAACCTGGGTCACGGTGTCGTGCGCCGCCGAGGCTTCGCCTGCGGCAGCGGCATATTGGGTGCTCGTGGTGTCGGTCAGCGCGGGCTTTTGCGTCGCGTAGAAGGCAGCGGCTTCGCCGGTCTTGGTGTTGGTGACGTCCATGAAGTCGGTCGCACCGACACCTGTGCAAGTGGCCCCGAAGCTCTGCCGCACGCCTTCCCAGAACAGGATCGGCTTGAGCACGTCGTAGAGCGTGCCCATCGTCGTGACGGGCGTCGACCGTGCCGTGTTCAACGCATCGCGGTAGGCGATGCAGGCGATGCCGCTCGCCTGGGTGACGAAGCCGGCGGCATCGCCGACACCAGCCGCTTGCAGGTAGGCGGCCGTCGCGCTCGCCAGCCGTACCGCGGCGGCGTACTGAGCATTGGCCGCGAGCGCGTTGACCGCAGCCACCATGCACTGGCCGTAGAGCTCGATGTCGACCGCGTCGTCGGCGGTCAGGCTACCGTCGGCACCGCCGAGTTGCGGCGAGCAGGTCGCCGCCGACGGGGCTGCCAGCGCATGTACCGACTGGGCTTGCGCGCGATGTGCGGACGAAGCAGGCGCAGTGCCCGCGAAGTGCGTAAGCAGTACCTGCAATCGACCATCGGGCAGTCGCGTGAACGGGGTAGGCACGCCGTCGTAGAGCAGCCCACCCTTGGCGGGCAAGGGAGCATCGGCGCGCAAGGTGACGCTCATGGTCGCCGCCAGCCCGCCGGCCAGCACCAGACCTTGTGGCTCGAGGTGCAGGCTGAAGTGCTGGGCCGAGGTCGCAGTCGCGGTGCTGACCACGATCATCGTGTTCTTCGTCAGCGCGGCGGCAGGGACGCTGAGCGAGAAGACCGCGCCGTCACTGCTCGCGAGCACCACGTTGCCGCCTCCCGCGCCGACCACGGCCTGCGCGCTCTGGCCCGCGGGCACCGGGCTCGGCCCGCTCGCCTCGTCGCTGCCGCCGCAGGCGCAGAGTGCAGAGGCGATGGCGGCGAGTAGTGCATGGACCAGGAGTCGGATGGTGTTCATGGGGACCCTCGCTTCACGTGGCGTTGTCGGCGACCGAGCGGCCGCGTGCCGCGCTTGCAGCGCGGGTGCGATGCGCAGGTCGCCATCGCCGCCGAGAAACTTCAGCCGGCTCATGGCAGGGCCACGCCGCGCGGCGTGAGGATCGCGCCGCGAATCGACGCCCTGGCATCGCTGTTTGCGCGGACCAGGATCCTCCCGCTCGCGTCGACCCAATGGCGGAAGTCGCCGCACAACTCGTCGAGGCTGACGTTGATGACCACGCCACCGCTGGTGAAGGTCGAGGCACTGCTGAACACAGGCGTGGCCACGCCGCTGTAGAGATTGACCAGCTGCATCCGCCGCAGGCCGCTGGCGTCGGGCGGGTCGCACATGACGGCATCGCCGTTGCGGCCCAGGGCGTAGGGCTGCCAGCCTGCGGGGACTGCAGGGCTGGCCGGCGCCAGGCCCCAGTTTCCCGAGCTGTCCGCGAGCGTGTAGAGGATGGTGCCGCGCGCGTCGATGGCCACGTTGGCCACCGCGGGAGAGCCCTGGTTGAAATCCTTCATGCCGTAGGGGGCGTTGACGAGGGGCAGGTACATGTCACCCACGATCCCCCCGGCGTCGCCGTCGTGCCGGACGATGAAGCCGATGCCGGACGCCGGCAGGGGTTCGCTGCGCAAGACCGTGCCGGCGCCCCAGGTCGGGCCGGCACTGGCGTAGTAGTCCCAGTGGCTGCAAAAGGAACCGAGACAGAAAGGACGCGTGCCGTTGCCGGCGTAGCCGCCGTCGCCGGACACGTAGATGGCTCGCCCTCCGGCCGACATGCTGACGAGGTACTTCGTGGCGCCATCGATCGACGTGGCCAGCCGCGTGGCCGTGCTGCTGCCGCTCTGCACGATGGTCGGATGCGCTTGCGTCTGGTAGTAGACCGTGCCTTCGAGCTGGTTGCCGCCGACGGTGCCGTCGTCGGCGATACCGATGGGAATGAAGCGGTCCGGCAGGTAGCGCAGCACACCGTTCTTCCAGACGGCGCCGCACGGCAGCATCGGCGGGTTGTCGGTGAACTGGCAGGCGCTACCGCTGCCGGCGGCGTAGTACGCCAGGATGACCTCGCCGCGCTTGTTCAGCCCGACCAGCTGGTGGAAGCCGGGTTCGACGGCGATCTCGATCGGTGTGATGCAGAACGCGTCGGTTCCGTTCGGCATGCAGCCCCCGAGGGTCAGGCTGAGCGAGAGCAAGGGCGCGGGGTTGGCTCCCCAGTAGCCATCGCACGGAGTACCTGCGCGTTCGATGGTGAGCGTGGCTTGGGTTGCGGCATCGGCGGTGCCGGCCGCCGTCAGCGCGGCCTGGACGGTGATGTCGAGCCGCGCTTGCAGGTAGGGCGCGACGCTGATCGTCTGCACTGTCGTGCCGTCGAGCTTGACGAGCAGCGACTCGGTGCCGCCGCTGCTGTCGACCGGGCATTGCAGTGCGCCGATCGGGCCGGTCAGTGAGAGCGTGCCATCGCGGCCGACCTGCAGTCCGCCGGTCGTGTTGCGTTGGGCAGCGGTGATGCCACCTTGGGTCGGAGCCAGCGTCGCGGTCACTGCACCGCTGCTGTCCCGTGCTTGCGCCGAGAGCTGCGTGGCGCAGTACTGGGCTGCATCCTTGACCGCTTGCGGCTGGTTCATCAGCTCCATCAAGCGGATCAGCTCGCCGTAGTCACCGCTGTCGCGACAGCGCTGCCAGGGAGCTTGCAGCATCGCGTCCAGCAGCGAAGGCTCGGCACGTTGCTCGATCTGCGTTGTCAGCACCGTCTGCACAGCCGGGCCGGGCTGCAGCGAGCGCACTTGCGTCACGGTGTCGTGGGCAGCCGAGGCCTCGCCAGCCGCAGCCGCGTACTGCGTGCTGGTCGTGTCGGTCAGCTCGGGCTTTTGAGTCGCGTAGAAGGCTGCGGCCTCGCCCGTCTTGGTGTTGGTGACATCCATGAAGTCGGTGGCACCGACGCCACTGCAAGTCGCGCCGAAGCCTTGCCGCACGCCTTCCCAGAAGAGGATCGGCTTGAGCACGGTGTAGAGCGTGCCCATAGTGGTCACGGGCGTGGACCGCGCCGTGTTCAACGCATCGCGGTAGGCGATGCAGGCGATGCCGCTCGCCTGAGTGATGAAACCCGCAGCGTCACCGACGCCTGCGGCCTGCAGGTACGCGGCGGTCGCGCTCGCGAGCCGTACGGCTGCAGCGTACTGGGCGTTGGCTGCCAGCGCATTGACGGCAGCGACCATGCACTGGCCGTAGAGCTCGATCTCGATCGCGTCATCGGCCGTCAAGCTGCCGTCGGCGCCGCCGAGTTGCGGCGAGCAATTGGCTGCCGACGGGGCTGCAAGGGTGTGTGCAGACTGAATTTGCGCGCGCTGGTCGGACGAAGGCGGCGGGTTACCGGCGAAGTGCGTGAGCAGCACCTGCAATCGACCATCGGCGAGCCGCGTGAACGCAGTGGGCACACCGTCGTAGAGCAGGCCACCCTTGGCGGGCAAGAGCGCATCGGCGCGCAAGGTGACGGTCAAGGTCGCTGAGAGGCCACCGGCCAGCACCAGGCCCTGCGGCTCGAGATGCAGGCTGAAGTGCTGGGCCGATGTGGCGGTCCCCGTGCTGAGCACGATCGTCGTGCTCTTCGTCAGTGCTCCGGCAGGCACGCTGAGCGAGAAGACCGCACCGTCGCTGCTGGTGAGCACCACGCTGCCGCCCGCCGCGCCGAGCGTGCCCTGCGCGCTCTGTCCCGCAGGCACCGGGCTCGGCCCGCTCGCCTCGTCGCTGCCGCCACAGGCGCCGAGCAGGAGACCCGCCGCCAACGCGAGCGTCGACCAGAGACGCGACGTCGTCATGTCGTTTCTCCCGGATTGAGGACGACAGGCGGCGTCGCGACGGTGTCGGCCGACGCCTGGGCAAAGTAGCGTGCGAGCTCTTCAGACGCGGCGAACAGATGCGCCTGCTCTTCGTCGAGCCGGCGCGCCGAGGCGCGAAAGCCGGACCGACCGTGCCATACGCGCACGAAAAACAGGGCTGCGTCATCCATTCGGTTCGCTCGCTGCGGCGCATCGATGCGCCATGGAGCGGACCTTAGGGCGGACGCGTTTCTCCTGCGTTTCGTGGCCTCGCACGGCACGCCGCGCCTGCTGCGCAAGCCCTCCGGATCGCGATCCGGCTGCCCTGTGTCACTCGTCGATCTGCGTCAACAGCTCCTCGAACGACAACGCGGCGGGGCCATCGCCCGGTGGGCCGTGTGAAAGCGGCGCAGCGAGCTTGTCGGCAACCGACTGTTGCGCTGCGGCGTCGAGTACGCCCCGGGCGTGCGCGGCCTCCCAGGCCGCCGCAGCCTGTGCCGCCCGCCCTTGCGCCATCAAGAGGTCGCCGTAGACGACGACCACGTTGGCGATTTCGGACTGCCAGCCTTGGGCCCGCGCCACCGCGGCGACGCGCTTGAGTCGACGCCGCGCCGCCGACCATTCGGCCTTCACGATGTCGACGCGGACCAGGAACAAATCGGCCGACCATTCGACCGGCAGCAGACCCATTTCCCGGCCCTCGCGGCGAAGCGCCTCGAAGCGCGGGTGGGCCTGGTCGATCTGGCCGAGCCAGAACTGCAGCCTGGCCGAGCCCAGCGCGATGTACAGGCCGATCGATGCCAGGCCGGCCTCGCGGCAGTGGCTCAGTCCTTCTTCGAACGTCGCCAACGCGGCCGGGAATTGGCGCTTGTCGCGCAGCAAGCCGGCGAGATTGTTCAGGTTGACGGCCGTGTTGTAGCGGTCGCCCAGCTCGCGCATGCCGGCGAGCGCGGTCTCGAGCATGTCGTGCGCCGCGTCGAGCTCGCCGAGGCTGTTCAGGCAGGTGCCCAGATTGCCCAGCGACCAGAGCGTGCAGTGCCGGTCGAGCCGGGCTTTCGACACCGCGACCGCTCGCTCGTAGTAGACGCGCGCCTCGAGGCCCTGGCCATCCGTCCACAGAGACATGGCGGTATTGAGAATGCAGCCGACGTAGGCCTCGGTATCGCCGCAATGCTCGCCGGGTGCGATGCCGCTGCGGGCGAGCGACAGGGCCTGTCGCGTGTCGCCCTTGCGATGGTGCAGCATCGACAGCCCATGACGAAGTCGGGTCAGCGCCCGCGCAGCTCCCGGCAGGTGTTCGGGCAGCGCGAGCGCCGGGCCGAGCAGATCGATCCCCTCGACATAGCGGCCGCGAACTTCGAAAAACGTCCAGAGCGCCCTGACCAGCGAGTAGACAAGGTCGACGCGCTGCTGTTCGACCGCCCATTGCCAGGCCGCCCGGCAGTTGGCGTACTCGGCCGTCACGCCGGCGACGAGCACCCGCTGATCGCCGATGGCGTGCGGCACCAACGCCTCCAGGTAGCGCGCGAAGTGTTCGGCATGGTCGGCCCGGACGTCCGCTGCGGGCTCGACGTCTCCTTGCCGCATTTGCGCCGCGTAGGCCGCCACCAGCGGATGCATGGCAAAGCGGCCCTCGTCGTCGGCGGCGATCAGGCTCTTGTCGGCCAGCGCCGAGAGCAGCGGCAAGGGCACCGAGGCCACGCCTTGCGCTGCTGCGCGCGTAAAGCCGCCGTGGAACACCGACAGCGCGGCAAGCGCCTGCCGCTCGCGCGGCATCATCCGCTGCCAGGCCTGCTCGAGCACCGCGCGGATGCTCGCGTGCTCAGGACGCGCCGGTTGGCTGCGCGCCGCCGGGTCGCGCTGCAGCAGGTCGATCGAGCTGCGCAGCTCGCGGGCGATTTCCTCGGCGGGCAGCAACCGCACCCAGCTCGCCGCGAGCTCGATCGCCAGCGGCATGCCGCCGACGGCCTCGGTGATGTCGATCACCGAGGCCAGGTGCCGGTCGAGCCTGAACGTGCGTTGCGCGGCCATGGCGCGGGCCTCGAACAGCCGCACGGCATCGAACGCGCCGGCGGCCTCGAGATCGCGGCTGGCGTCGTCCGGCACGGCGAGCCCCTGCAGCGGCAGCAGCCACTCGTGCTCGCCATGCAGACGTACCCGCGAGCTCAGCAGCATTCGCAACGTGGGCGCCGCGGCCAGAAGACGGTCGATCAGCGCGGGCAGGCCGGCGAGATGCTCGGCGTTGTCGAGCACGAGCAGGACCGGCGCTGTGCCCAGGCGCCGGCCGATCGGCTCGACCGGATCCTGTGCATCGTTGATTTCGATCCCGGCCAGCAAGGCGATGCGAGCCAGGACCTGTTTCGCGTCCTCCAGGTCCTGCAACTCGACCCAGAGCGCGCCGCCGGCGTGCAGCTTGCCGAGCTCTTCGAGGGCATGCCGCGCGAGGCTGCTCTTGCCGATGCCGCCGGGGCCGAGGATGGTCACGAGCCGGCACTCGGGCCGCCCGAACAAGGCGCGCAGCTCCGCGGTCTCGGCTTTGCGACCGATGAATCCAGAGTCGCTCGTGGTGCTTGCAAGGCCGGTCGTCGCAGATGGAGCGAGGGCAGGACCGTCGTCCAGCAGGGCGCGCAGGGCGCGCGACGGCTCGACCCCCAGCTCTTCGGCAAGGCGCACCGAGTACTGCCGAAAATCGGCCTGCGCCTCGGCGCGCCGGCCGAGGCTGCGCTCGGCCTCCAGCAACGCGGACATGGCCGCCTCGTCGAAGGGGTCGACCGCCAGCAGCTGGCGCGCCCAATCGAGCCTGCCTTGTGCATCGGTCAGCGCGTGCAGATGATCCAGCGCCGCGTCGTGCCAGCGCTGATCGAGGCGAGCCCGCTCGGTCGCCAGCCAGCCGCAAAGGGCTGCATTTTCGGGATCGTCGATGCCTTCCAGCAGCCTGCCGCGGCGCCACGAGAGTGCCTGCGGAAGCAGACCGGCACGTAGGTCGGCATCGAACGCCAGCAGGTCGGTGGTTACCGTCCAGCGCAACGCCGGATCGGCAACTTCGAGCTTGTGCAAGCCCGCAACCGCATGCGCGTTGAAGAGCACCTTGCGAAGATTGCGCCTGGCCTCGGCCAAGCCATGCTCGGGCCACAGCAGCTCGGCGAGGCGATCGCGCTCGACCCACCGCCCCGACTGCAGAGCCAGCATCGACAGGAGCTGAAAGCGCCGCTCGGGCGCGAAGACCACGGCGCTGCCGGAGCGCAACTCGGGCACACCCCAGAGCAGCAATTCCGGCGGACTGTCCATCGGCTCGGGCTCGAGTGGCGGGCCGGCCATGGTAACGGCGCGACGCGCCGGCTCGGCGTTTTTCTGCCGTCGCCTCGCTCAGGGCGCGGGCACGATGTGGATCGTGAACGCCGTGCCGTGGCCGGTCATGGCGCTGGCGCCCGGCGCGCCGTTGAGCTGCACTGCCTGGAACAGGACCGTCGTGCCGGCGGCGACGTCGAAGCTGTTCGAGGGGTAGTCGTGAGCGCTGTAGCAGAGCAGGGAGCCGACCAGCTGAGAGGCCCCGGCTGGCTGCCTCCCCGGCTCGAAGTACGACCACATCAGGTTCTCGAACGAGAAGTCGGGCGGGCAGGCGATGCTCTGGACCCATGCGAGGTTGGGCGTCATCGTCACGTGGCCCGCCACGGGGAACGTGACGTCGAAGGCCGTCGTGAAAAGCCCGTTGCCCGCGGCGTCGTAGTCGCTCGACAAGATGATGGTGTTGGGGTCGGCAGCCTCGAGGCGAGCCTGCAGGCTCAGGCCGGCGCATGCCACGTTCACGGCGAGCGGAAACGCCGCAGGTACGTCGACTGCGTCGCAGCTGGTCTTGTAGGTCAGATTGCTGACCCGGAGCG
>JANXXS010000210.1 GCA_025350505.1 Burkholderiales bacterium | reverse complement strand
GGCCTTTGCACGCCTCAGCTGGCTCCCTCCGCCGCCACCGCCTCCGCCGCCGCCACCACCGCCGCCGCCGCCCATTCCGGTTGTTCCGACCGCGCCGCCGCTTCCCTTCACCTTCGTCGGCATGGTCGAAAACGGCATGGGCAAGCCGCAGGCGTTTCTTTCGCGCGGCGAGACCCTGCTCGTCGTCTCGGCGGGCGACGTTCTCGAGAACAACACTTACCGCGTCGAATCGTTCAATGCGAACCAGGTCGTCATCACCTACCTCCCGTTGACCATGAAGCAAACCATCGAAATCTCGGGAGCGGCCAAATGAAGAACGGACGACGCGGTCTGCGCGTGCTGACGCTTGCCGTGGCGCTGGCCCTGGTCGGCTGTGCCGCGCAACAACTCCATTCGGACGCGCTCACGCTGCTCAAGCGCGGCGACCACGACGCGGCGCTGCAGAAGCTGCAGGAGGCATCGCGGCTCGACCCGGGAAATGCCGAGTTCCGCATCGATGTTCTGAACGAGGTGAGCACGTATGCCGCCGACCTGGTTCGCCGCGGCGACGATGCGCGAGCGAGCGGCCGCCTCGACGAGGCGGCGGCCCTCTATCGCAAGGCGCAGGGCGTCAACCCCGCCAACGACCGCGCGCAGCGCGGCCTCGCCGGCGTGGAATCCGACATCCGGATGGTCGCGCTCCTGGGCGACTCGGAGCGGCTGGTGCGCGAGGGCCGGCTCGAGGCGGCGCGCGACAAGGCCAAGGCGGCGCTTCTCGAGGTGCCGCGCAACCCCGCCGCTCTGCAGCAGCTCGACCTCGTGCAGCAGCAGATCGACAAGGCGAAGGCGGCCAAGGCGGCGCAGGCCGCGGCGCAGTCGGTGATGAACCGGCCGGTCACGCTGCAGTTCCGAGACGCCAACCTGCGCATGGTGTTCGAGGCCTTGTCGAGGACCACGGGCCTCAACGTCATCCTCGATCGCGACGTTCGCGCCGACCTCAAGACGACCATCTTCGTCAAGGACGCTTCGGTCGAGGACACGGTCGACCTGATCCTGCTGCAGAACCAGCTCGAAAAGCGAACGTTGAACGCCAACACGATGTTCGTCTACCCGGCGACCGCGGCCAAGCAGAAGGAATACCAGGACTTGCAGGTGCGCACGTTCCAGATCGCCAACGCCGACGTCAAGTATCTGCAGACGGTCCTGAAGACCCTCCTGAAGATCAAGGAGATCTCGGTCGACGAACGCAGCAGCACGCTGGTGATCCGCGACACGCCGGAAGCGATTGCCGTGGCCGCCAAGATCATCGCTGCGCACGACGTGCCCGAACCCGAGGTGATGCTCGAGGTCGCCGTGCTCGAGGTCAGCCACGATCGGCTGTCGGATCTAGGGATCGAGTTCCCGACCTCCATCGCGCTCTCGACGCCCACCGACATCACGACGCTGAGCGACCTGAAGGGGCTGCGCGCGGGGCGCCTGCTCGTCTCGGGCCTGTCCGCCAACCTCAACTTCAAGCTGCAGGACACCGATGCCAACCTGCTGGCCAGTCCGCGCATCCGCGCCCGCAACAAGGAGAAGGCGCGCATCCTGATCGGCGATCGGGTGCCGACCATCACCAACTCGGTCACGCCGGTGGCCAGTGGCAGCAGCGTCATCACCGGCTCGGTGCAATACCAGGACGTCGGCCTCAAGCTCGAATTCGAGCCGCAGGTGTACTCGGACGAAGAGGTCGGCATCAAGATCAGCCTCGAGGTCAGCAACATCGCCCGCGAGATTCCGGGGCCGAATGGCTCGCTCGCCTACCAGATCGGCACCCGCAACGCCCAGACCGTGCTGCGCCTGCGCGACGGCGAAACGCAGGTGCTCGGCGGCCTGATCTCCTCCGAAGACCGCAACACCGCCTCGAAGATTCCCGGCCTCGGTCACCTTCCCGTGGTCGGGCGGCTGTTCGGAAACAACAGCGGCAGCAACAACAAGACCGAGATCGTGCTGTCGATCACGCCGCACATCATCCGCCCGCCAGCGGTGATCGACGCGTCGCTGCGCGAGGTCTTCTCCGGGACCGAAAGCAGCGTGCGCCAACGCGCCTTGCAGCTCGATCCGGTGGGCAGCGTGCGCCTGCAATCGTCCGGGAACAGCCCGAGCGGCGCGCCGGCGACGGTCACCCCACCGGCCCAGCCTCGCACGCCGCCAGCGGCGACGGCCCCGCAGCGGCCGTCGACAAGCGCGCCCGCGGCCACGACACCGGCGCCCGCGTCGACCCCCGCGGGCACCAGCGCGGGCGCGCCAGCGCCGGCGGCCGCGGCGTCCTATTTGCGCAACCTGCAGCAGTACCTGAGCAACCGCCCAGCGGGAGGCACCGCACCGCCTGCCACGCCGCCCGCCGCCGCCCCGCAGCCTGAGCCGACGGCGACGCCGGCTGCCGATCCTGCCGTACCGGCGCCACCGGACGCCGCGGCAAGCGACGCGAAGGCAGGCTCATGATGCAGGCCAAGAGCGGCGTTGCGAGACGCGGCTTCACGCTCATCGAGATGCTGATCACGCTGGCGCTGGTCGGCCTGCTGGCGATGAGCAGCCTGCCGCTCTACGAACTGACGGCACGGCGACAAAAAGAGAGCGATCTGCGCGAATCGCTGCGCGTCATCCGCGGCGGCCTCGACGCCTACAAGGCCGCGGTCGACGCGGGCGCGCTGAAGAAGGAGACGGGACAGTCGGGCTATCCGCCGACGCTCGAGATCCTCACCGAGTCGCTGCTGCGCGCCGACGCCGCCGATCCGAACGGCACCGACGCGGCGAGCCGGATCGTCATCCTCAGACGCCTGCCGCGCGATCCCTTCTCCACCGATCCGCAGGTGCCCGCTGCGCAGACCTGGAACCTGCGCAGCTACGCCAGCCGTGCCGACGACCCGCAGCCTGGCGCGGATGTCTTCGACGTGTCGTCGAAGTCGACCGCATCCGGGCTCGACGGCACGCCCTACGCAACGTGGTAGCGCCCGTGCACAACCATCCGACGTCGCCACCCCGGCCTCCGCGGCGCAGGCGCGGCGCCGGCTTCACGCTAATCGAGATGCTGGTGGTCATGACCCTGATCGCCTTGTTGCTGACGCTGGCCGTGCCGCGCTACTTCGGCTCGATCGACAGCGGCCGGGCAACGGTGCAGCGGCAGAACCTGGCGACGATCCGCGATGCGATCGACAAGTTCAGCGCCGACCTCGGCCGCTACCCGGATTCGCTCGACGAACTGGTTGTCAAGCACTACCTGCGACAGATCCCGGTCGATCCGGTGAGCGAGCTGGCGACCTGGACGATCGTCGCGCCGGCCGATCCGACCCAGGGCAATGTCTACGACGTGCTGCCGTCGTCCTCACCGGCCGCTTCGGCGGCCGCCTCGGGAGCCTCGTCATGAACGCAGACCTCCGCCTGGACCGCATGCCGTTGCGGTCGAGCCAGCACGGCGTCGTCCTGCTCGCGATGCTGGTCGCGCTGGCGCTGCTGGCGATCGGTCTCATGGGTGCGGTCGACGTCCTGAGGCTGTCGCGCCAGCGCGATCGGGAGGTGCAACTGCTCTTCGTCGGCGAGCAATACCGGCAGGCGATCCGCCACTACTACGCCGCCGCGCCCGGCGCCGCGCAGCGCGGCTATCCGCCCAACCTCGAGGTGCTGCTCGAGGACGAGCGCTATCCGATCCCGGTGCGCCACCTGCGCCGCGCCTATCCGGATCCGATCACGGGCAAGGCCGAGTGGGGGCTGCTCAAGGTCGGCGACCGCATCCAGGGCGTTTACAGCCTGTCCGAGGCGACGCCCATCAAGCAGGCCGGATTCCCGAGGATCCACGAGGCCTTCAAGGACGCGACGTCCTACAAGGACTGGGTGTTCGCCTATATCCCGAGACGCGGCGTGGCCGTGCCGTCGACGCCGGCCTCCGGCGCGCCGCCCGCCACGCCGCCACGAATTCCCACCCCGCCCCGCCGGAGCCCGCAATGAGCATCCGCGTCCTTCTCGTCGACGACAACAACCTGTTCCGCAAGGGACTGGCCGCGCTGATCTCGGCGCACCCGGACTTCACCGTGGTGGCCGACGTCGGCACCTGCAAGGAAGCCGTGCAGG
>JANXXS010000202.1 GCA_025350505.1 Burkholderiales bacterium | reverse complement strand
GAAAGGCAAGGACGCTCAAGCATGGAACGCCGCTCGGCGCCTGGTTGTACAGAACCGCCGTGCTGGCGGCGCGCGAGATGCGCCGCAGCCAGGCGATTCGCACGCGGCACGAAGCGAGCGCGGGAGCGATCATGCAGAGCCGACAGAACGATAATGCAACATCGGAAGAGGAATCGCTTTGGAAACAGGTCCGCCCGCTTCTCGACGATTTTCTCGCCGCCGCACGCGCGGCCCGGCACGCCCCATGACGACGACTCTTTCCATCTCCAACCCCGCCACCGGGACGCTCATCGCCGAGTTGCCCGCCGACGACGCGGCCAGCGTCGCCACCAAGGTCGGTCGTGCACGCGCCGCGCAGCCTGCGTGGGCGGCGCGACCGCTGGCCGAGCGCAAGGCGGCGATCGTCCGCTTTCGGGCGCAGGTCGTGGCCGAGCTCGAGACGCTGGCGGCGACGCTGACCGCCGAAGTCGGCAAGCCGATCGCCCAGTCGCGCAACGAGTTGAACGGCTTTCTCGCCCGGATCGACTTCTTCGTTGCCGAGGTCGAGGCGAGCACCGCCGACGAGAACGTGTTCGCCGGCGCCGGCATGACCGAGCGCATCGGCCACGAGCCGCTCGGCGTCGTTGCCAACATCTCGGCCTGGAACTATCCCTACTTCGTCGGCGGCAACGTCTTCGTGCCGGCGCTCCTGACCGGCAACGCGGTGCTCTACAAGCCGTCGGAATTCGCGACCCTGACCGGCCTGCATATCGACCGGCTGCTGCACGCCTGCGGCGTTCCGGACGACGCATTCATCACCGTCGTCGGCGCCGGCGCGGTCGGCGCGGCGCTGGTCGGGCAGCAGGTCGACGGCGTCTTCTTCACCGGCTCGGCGGCGACCGGCGAGCGCATCGCCGTCGCGGTCGGGCCGCGCATGATCCGGCTGCAGCTCGAGCTCGGCGGCAAGGACCCGACCTACGTCGCTGACGATGCGGACCCGAAGGCCGCCGCCGAATCGCTGGCCGACGGCGCCATGTACAACACCGGCCAGAGCTGCTGCTCGGTCGAGCGCATCTACGTGCACGAGCGCATCCACGACGCCTTCGTTGCCGCGTTTCTCGACACCGTGGCGGGCTTCAGGATCGGCGACCCGGCCGCCGATGGCACCTACATCGGCGCCATCACCCGCTCGCCGCAGATCGGCGTCCTCGAGGAGCAGGTCGCCGACGCGCTGGCCCGCGGCGCCGAGCTGCGCACCGGCGGCAAGCGCATCGACAAGGTCGGCAACTGGTTCGAGCCGACGGTTTTCACCGGCGTCAATCACGACATGCTGCTGATGCGCGAAGAAAGCTTCGGGCCGATCATCGGCATCCAGAAGGTGAAGGGCGACGACGAGGCGCTCGCCCTCATGAACGACACGCGCTACGGCCTCACCGCCGGCATGTTCACCCGCGACGAGGCGCGCGCGGCGAAGCTGCTGTCGAAGGTGAACGCGGGCAGCGTCTACTGGAACTGCTGCGACCGCGTCAGCCCGCGCCTGCCCTGGTCCGGGCATGGCGACTCGGGCGTCGGTGTGACGCTTTCGCGCTACGGCATCCAGACCTTCACCCGGCCGAAGGCGTGGCACCTGCGCAAGCCCTGAACGCCGCCGGCCCGCGGTGAGACTCGCGCTCTTCGACCTCGACGGGACGCTGCTCGACGGCGATACCGACGAGCTGTGGTGCGAGTTCCTGATGCAGGAAGGCATCCTCGATCGTGCCGTCTTCGAAGCGAGCAACCGCAGCGTCGTCGAGCGCTATGCCGTGGGCGCCATCGAGCCGGCCGAGTTCTGCGCCTTCTACGCGTCGACGCTGGCCGGCCGATCGGCGTCGGCATGGTCGCCCTGGCGCGAGCGCTTCGTCGAGACGGCGATCGCGCCTCGCCTCGGCGCCGCCGCGCATGCGCTGGTGGCGAAGCACCGCGACGCCGGCGAGCGGATCGTGCTGACGACGGCGACGAACCGCTTTCTCACCGAGCCGATCGCCGCCTTGCTCGGCATCGCCGACGCCGACCTGATCGCCACCGGGTTGCAGGTGCAAGGCGGCCGGTTCACCGGTGCGAACGAGGGCGTACTCAACATGCGCGACGGCAAGGTGCTGCGCCTCGCCGCGTGGCTGAAGGCGCAGGGTATCGAGGCAACGTCGCTCGCCGACGCGACCTTCTACAGCGACTCGAGCAACGACCTGCCGCTGCTCTGCGCCGTCGGCCACCCGATCGTCGTCGATCCGGATCAACGATTGCGCGGGGAAGCAGGGCAGAGGGGCTGGCCGGTGATCGGCCTGCCGCGCTGAGGCCGGGGGCTCAGCGCGCCGGCGTGACGGCGACGACTTCGCCGACCGGAATCATGCTGAGCGGCATCGCCGCCGAGATCGGCCCGCGGCGCGCCGCGGCCAGGGCTTCGGCGAGGGCCGGCATGGCCTCGGAGGCGGGCAGCGAATCGGCCATGCGCGCCGCCAGGGCCTCGGCCTCGCGCCGCTTGTCGCGTGCGTTCTCGAGCGCGATCTCGGCGCGCCTGAGCGCGTCGGCGATCGTTTCGTTGGCCAGCATCTGGGTCGCGCCGTGGTTGAGGCAGACGCGGGCGATGCGCGGCGCGACCTGGCGGTCGTCGATACGGGCGTTGATGCGCAGGATCACCGCCTCGACGTCGGCGACCTTGGTGCGCGGCAGCACGGCAGCGAACTCGTCGCCGCCCAGGCGGCCGGCGACGTCGCGCCGGCGCAGCGTCTCGCGCAGGGCCATGCCGACCTGGCGCAACGCCTCGTCGCCGACCGAGTGGCCGAGCACCTCGTTGATGTACTTGAGGCGGTCGATGTCGAAGACGAGCACTGTCGACAGCTCGGGCGAGGGCTGGATCGCCTTGGTCGCCAGGTCGTGGAAATGGCGGCGGTTGGGCAGCTTGGTGAGCGGGTCGACCTCGACCATGTGGCGGAGCTTGCGATGCGACGCGCGCAACTGGGCGACGCTGCGCTCGTGGTTCATGACGAGCGAGAGCTGCGGCATGAGCAGGGCCACGGCGGCCGGCGCGAGCAGGGCGCCGAGCGCGAGGTCGGTGCTGTCGAGGCCGGGCGGCAGGTAGAACAGGGCGAGGCCGAGCCAGACCGCCTGCAGCACCGCACTGCAGGCCAGCGCGATGAGCAGGCCTCTCAGCATCGGCGTCGTCGTGAAGTCCTCGATGCGCGAGATGGCGAACGCGGCGTACGCGGTCGCGATCAGCGTCGCCACGGCAAAGACCTCGGCCGGGCTGGCCCAGCTGACCGGCTCGAACCAGGTGCCGAGTGCGGCGATCGTGCCGATGGCGAGCACGATCCAGTCGGCCCACGGCGGCAGGGCGCTGTTGCCGCGGGAAAAGAACCGGCGCATGCCGGTCAGGGTGACGATCGGCCATTGCAGCGCCAACAGCACCGCCAGCGGCGCGAGCAGAACGTATTGATCCTCGAGCGCGTGCGCGGCAAGCGCGCCCGCGAGAAGCATGTTGGCCGCGACCCACCACCAGACACCGCGGCGCTGCTTTTGCTGCACGCCGATAGTGGCCGCCGAGGCGCTAGCGACGACGAGGCTGGCCGAGGCGGCCACGAGCAAGGAAGTCGAGTGCAAAAGCATCGCGAAATTCTAGGCAGCCGCCCCGCGCGGGAGGGGCATCCAGGCGACGCGCTACGCCCGCCCGTGCGGAAAAACCGTTAGGAATTGGCAGCAGCCGGCAGCCTGACGACACCGGCGACAGCCGCCGCCCGGCCCCGGCGGCGCCGGCGGCAGGCGCCGTTGTCGCGCTCGTACACTCGCTGCCTGCCTTTTCGGTCCGGTCTTCGCGCCGGCCAACATGACGCGATCCCTGTTCGATGCGTTCTGGCGCGCGGCGGCCTATTGCCTGCATCCGAAGGTCATCGCCCTGTCGCTGGCGCCGCTCGTCATCGTCGGCGGCGCGGCGATGCTGCTCGGCTACTTCTTCTGGGAGCCCGCGGTCGACGCGGTGCGCGCCTCGCTCGAGGAGTGGGCGCTGCTCTCGACCGTGTTCCGGTGGCTGTCGTCGATCGGCGGCGACGGTTTTCAGAGCGTCGTGGCGCCGCTCCTCATCGTCGCCCTGGCCGTGCCGGCCTTCGTCGTCGCTTCGCTCGTCGTCGTCGCCGCGGTGATGACACCGGTGGTGGTTCGTCTCGTCGCGGCGCGTCGCTTCGCCGGGCTCGAGCTTCGCCACGGCGCCGGCTTCTGGCAAAGCCTGGCCTGGTCGCTGGCCTGCACGGTGGCGGCGCTGGCCGCGTTGGTCGCGAGCATTCCGCTCTGGTTCATTCCGCCGCTGGTGCTGGTGGTGCCGCCGCTGATCTGGGGCTGGCTCAGCTACCGCGTGTTCGCCTTCGACGTGCTGGCCACGCATGCCAGCAAGGAAGAACGCCGCACCCTGATCGCCGCCCACCGATGGCCGCTGTTCGGGATGGGCGTCGTCACCGGCTACCTCGGCGCTGCGCCCTCGCTGCTCTGGGCGGTGGGCGCGCTGGCGCTGGTCTTTGCACCGATCCTCATCGTCGTCTCGATCTGGCTCTACACGGTAGTGTTTGCGTTCTCGGCGCTCTGGTTCGCACACTACCTGCTGGCGGCGCTGCGCGATCTGCGTGGCGCGGCAGGCGCAAGCGCAGGCGCCGCGCCGCCGCCGCTGCAATCGCCGCCGCCGCACCTTCCACCGCCTGCGCCGTCCCAAGGAATCGCTGCATGAACTTCGGCCTCATCATCGTCGGCGACGAGATCCTGTCGGGCAAGCGCGCCGACAAGCACCTGCCCAAGGTGATCGAGCTGCTCGGCGCCCGCGGCCTGGTCTTGTCGTGGGCCCGCTACGTCGGCGACGAGCCCGAGCGCATCACCGCCGACCTGAAAGATGCCTTCGCCGGCGGCGACGCGGTGTTCTCCTGCGGCGGCATCGGCGCCACGCCCGACGACCACACGCGGCAGTGCGCGGCCGCCGCGCTCGGCGTGCCGCTCGCTCTGCATCCCGAGGCGCGCGACTTCGTCATCGAGCGCATGAAGGAAGTCGCGCGCGAGCAGGGCAAGGTGTTCGATCCGGATCGCGACGACAACAAGCATCGCCTCAACATGGCCGTCTTCCCGCGGGGCGCCGAGATCATTCCCAACCCCTACAACAAGATCGCCGGCTTTTCGATTCGTCGCGGCGAGGGCGGCGTGTTCTTCGTGCCGGGCTTTCCGGTGATGGCCTGGCCGATGATCGAATGGGTGCTCGACACTGTCTATCGCCCGCTGCATTCGGCGCCGTCGACGCGCGAGCGTTCGGTGATCGTGTTCGGCGCGATGGAGGCGGCGCTGACGCCGCTCATGGAAGCGATCGAGCGCGATTTCCCGGGCGTCAAGGTGTTCAGCCTGCCGAGC
>JANXXS010000192.1 GCA_025350505.1 Burkholderiales bacterium | reverse complement strand
CGACATCGAAAAGCGCAGCAACGGCGCGCTGAAGGCGGCGGTCTATCCGGGCTCGTCGCTGATGAAGACGAACTCGCAGTTCTCGGCGATGCGAAAGGGCGCACTCGACCTGAGCCTGTATCCCTTGCCCTACGCCGGCGGCGAAGTCGCCGAATGCAACATCGGCCTGATGCCGGCGCTGGTGCCGAGCTACGACGTCGGCGCGATGTGGAAGACCTCCGAGGTCGGCAAGCTGCTCGCCAAGACGCTCGACGAGAAGGGCATCGTCCTCGTCAGCTGGATCTGGCAGGCCGGCGGCGTGGCCAGCCGCGCCCGGCCGCTGGTGCAGCCCGAAGACGCCAAGGGCCTGAAGGTGCGTGGCGGCAGCCGCGAGATGGACATGGTGTTGAAGCAAGCGGGCGCCTCGGTGATCTCGCTGCCCTCGAACGAGATCTACGTGGCGATGCAGACCGGCGCGATGGACGCGGCGATGACCTCTTCGACCAGCTTCATCTCGTTCAAGCTCGAAGAGATCGCCAAGAACCTGACCAGCGGCCGCAACAAGGCCTACTGGTTCATGTTCGAGCCGCTCATGATGAGCAAAGAGGTGTTCGCCAAGCTGCCCAAGGCGCACCAGGACATCGTCATGGCGGCGGGCGCCGAGCAGGAAAAGTTCGCCACCGAGGCGGCCAAGGCCGACGACAAGATCGCCGCCGACGTCTACGCCAAGGCGGGCGCCAAGGTGTTCGACCTCGACGACGCGACCGTGCGCAAGTGGCAGGCGATCGCCCGCGACACGGCGTGGAAGGACTACGCCGAACACAGCGAAACCAACGCCGCGCTGATGAAGGCCGCGCTGAAGCTGGTGTGAGGGCGCTGCCATGAGCGGCGCGGCCAGCCTGCCGCCGGAGTCGGCGGCCGAGCCCTTTGCCTTCGTCGAGCCCGGCACGCCGCGCGTGCTGGTGCCCGTGGCGTGGGCGCTGGCCTGGGCCAACCGGGCGATGGTCGCGCTCGGCATGGTGGCGCTGCTGCTCGCTTCGCTCGTGCTCACCTCGAGCGTGCTCTCGCGCTACTTTCTCAAGGCCTCGACCGACTGGCAGGACGAGACGGCGGTGTTCCTGCTCGTCGGCGCCACCTTCCTCGCGAGCGCCTTTGTGCAGTCGATCCGCGGCCACGTCGGCATCGAGGCGCTCTCGACCTTCCTGCCGAGAAACATCGACGCGGCGCGGCGCATCGCCGTCGACGCGATCTGCCTCGCCTTCTGCGCCCTCTTCGCCTGGAAGTCGTGGACGCTGATGCACGAGGCCGCGGTCGACCACATGACCACCAACTCGACCTGGGGCCCGCCGCTCTGGATTCCCTACTTCCTGATGTCGCTCGGCATGACGCTGCTCGCGCTGCAGCTGCTCGTGCAACTGGTGGCCGGCATCAACCGCTGGCACGGCCCGGTCGAGAAGGGCTGACTTGCCATGTCGATGCTCGCGATCGGCAGCCTCTTTGCCGTGGTCACGCTGGCGCTGATGCTTTCGGGCGCGCCGATCGCCTTCGCGCTCGGCGCGGTGGCGGTGATCTTCATGGCCTTTTTCATGCCGGGCGCGTCGCTCGACACGATCACGCAGAACGTCTACGAAGAGATGGCGAGCATCACGCTGCTCTCGATCCCGCTCTTCATCCTGAAGGGCGCGGCGATCGGCCGAACGCGGGCCGGCCAGGACCTCTACGCGGCGATGCACGCCTGGCTGCACCGTGTGCCCGGCGGCCTGGGCATCGCCAACGTGATGGCCTGTGCGCTGTTCGCGGCGATGGCTGGATCGAGCCCGGCCACCTGCTCGGCGATCGGCTCGGCCGGCATACCGGAGATGCGAAAGCGCGGCTACTCGCCGGGCTTTGCCGCCGGCATCATCGCCGCCGGCGGCACGCTCGGCATCCTCTTGCCGCCATCGATCACGATGATCCTGTACGCGGTCGCATCCGAGCAGTCGCTCGGGCGCCTGTTTCTCGCCGGCATCGGCCCGGGCGTGCTGCTCATCGTGCTGTTCGCGGGCTACGCGGTGCTGCGCTATCGCACCGAGCACCGCCACGCGACGGCGGCCTTTGCCGGCGCCGGCACCGCGTCGGCGCTGCTTTCCGACGAGCGCTTCAGCATGCGGCAAAAGGTCGAGATGCTGCCGCGCGTCGTGCCCTTCGTGGTGCTGCTGATCGGCGTCATGGTCGCGCTTTACGGCGGCTTTGCCACGCCGTCGGAAACGGCCGGCCTGGGCGCGCTGCTTGCGCTGGTGCTGATCGCCGTGGTGTACGGCGTGTGGCGGGTGAAAGACCTCACGCCCATCCTCAGCGCGACGATCAAGGAGTCGACGATGCTGATGTTCATCATCGGCATGAGCCTGCTCTTCTCGTACGTGATGAGCTACCTGCACATCAGCCAGTCGCTGGCGCAGTGGATCGTCGCGCTGCAGCTCTCGAAGTGGCTGCTGCTCGCGGCGATCCTGGCGCTCGTGGTCGTGCTCGGCTTCTTCCTGCCGCCGGTGAGCATCATCCTGATGACGGCACCCATCATCCTGCCGCCGCTCAAGGCCGCGGGGTTCGACCTGATCTGGTTCGGCATCCTCATGACCATCGTCATGGAGGCCGGCCTGATTCACCCGCCGGTGGGGCTCAACCTCTTCGTCATCAAGAACATCGCCCCCGACATCTCGCTCGGGCAGATCATCCGTGGCGTGATTCCTTTCGTCGGGTTGATGTTCCTGGCGGTAGTGCTGATCTGCCTGATGCCGAAGATCGCGACCGGGTTGCCCGACGCGGTGATGGGGGCCATGGCCGCGAGGTAGGGCGGCTTCGCCTATTCGAGCATCGGCCGGCTGAGCTCGGTGCGCCAGTCGGCCGGATCGGCGCTCGTTTCGGGGCCGACGACGTAGCACTCGTACAGGTCGCGGGCTGTCTTGTATCCCTCGGCTTTCGTCCATGCGTCGAACTCGTGCCACGCGCCGCCCAACCCTTCGTAGGGGCCGTGATAGACCGTACGCACCACCTTGCGTGCAGGCCGCTGGCCGGGCGCGACGCGGCCGACGGGCGCAGCGGGTGCGTTCACCGGCACGCAGATGTCGAAATCGAAAGTCTCCGCCGTGATCGCGTGATGATGCGCGAACCAGGGCCCCGCCGGACCGATGCCCTGCGCCCGCACCGCGGCCATGACCTCGCCGATGCCCGGCCCCATCACCTGCTGCATCTTCGAGCGCGGCGTCTCGATGTGAAGGAGGGCGACCCGCTGCGCGGGAGTCTCGACCACTTGCGGCGCTTCGATCACGTGCGTTCTCCGATGAATGTGGAAAGCAAACCTTCGAGCCGGTCGTAGCCGGCCGCCATGCCGTGCTCCATGCCCGATCGACGTGCCGTGTCGCGAGCTTCTTGCGATTCGTACAGGACGACGATCGTGGTTCGGGTGATGCCGCGCGTCTCTTCGAACAACGTCGTGTCCAGGGCTTCGCCCGGGTACCAGGCTTCGTCGAACTTCTCGGTGGCGACGAGGCGCTCGTGTGGAACGACCTCGCGGAACACGCCGCCCATGGCCATCTGCGCGCCGTCGCTTTCGGAGCGCCAGGCGTAGCGATAGGCACCGCCGACGCGAAGGTCGATCTCGCACATCGGCATGGTCCAGCCGGGTGGGCCGAGCAACCAGCGGCGCACCAGCTCCGGCTTGGTGAAGGCGTCGAACACCAGTCGTCGCGGCGCGTCGAATTCGCGCGTGACCTGGATCTCGCGATCGCTGGGCAGGGATAGCTTGAAGCTGTCTGGAAAGAACAAGGAACCTCCGTTACCGCTTTCTGGAAGCGGCGCGCTTGCGTTTCTTTTCCGTGGCGTTCAGCTCGCTCAGCAAGCCGTCGAGGCGCACGAAGGAGGCCTCCCAATATTCGCGATAGGTCTCCAGCCACTCGGTCGCCTCGGCCAGAGGGCGGGCCTCGAGCTTGCGCGGCCTGCGCTGCGCATCGCTGCCGGTCGAGATCAGGCCCGCATGTTCGAGCACCTTGAGGTGCCGCGACACCGCCGGCTGGCTCATCGAAAAGGGCTCGGCCAGATCGTTCACCGACACCTCGCCCGTCGCCAGTCGCGCCAGGATCGCCCGCCGCGTCGGGTTGGCCAATGCGGCGAAGGTCCTGTCCAGGCGATGGGACTGCTGTCTATAACCAGATTGATCCATAACAATCATGTTATACAAAGGCCGGACGGAAGTCAACTCCCCGAGTCGTCGACTCCGATTGCATGGGGCGCCGAGGCGCCGGCGAATCGTCCGCCGATGACGGCAGACGGTCGGATGGCCGGCCGGTAGCGACGGCCGTCAGGTACCTGCCGGCTTCAGGTACTTGGCGAAGAACACTTCGAGGCGGCCGTAGAAGTCGTAGCGGTTCTCGATCTTGCGCCAGCCGTGGCCCTCGCCTTCGTAGACGACCCATTCCGGCGGCCGGCCGGCGGCACGCAGCCCGTCGCGCATCTTGGTGGCGTGCTCGATCGGCACGCGGCGATCGTCGCGCCCGTGGATGATGAGCAGGGGCGAGCGGATCTCGCCGGCACGCACGACCGGTGAGGCGGCCTTGAGCAGGGCAGCGTCCTTGACCGGGTCGCCCAGGATCTCGGTCAGGCCGTAGGCGCGCCATTCGCGCGGCAGGTCGCTGGTCCAGGCGTCGTCGAACATCAGCAACGGGTCGGCGACGGCGGCCCATGCGGCGCCGCAGCGGTACTTGTCGGGATAGCGGACCAGACTCATCAAGGTCGAGTAGCCGCCATAGCTGCCGCCGGCGATGCAGACGCGCCCACTGTTGACCATGCCCTTCGCCGCCGCCCAGTCGACGGCGTCGGCGACGTCGTCCTGCATCGTGTCGCCCCAGTGCTTCCAGCCGGCTTTGGCGTGGGCGCGACCGTAGCCGGTGCTGCCGCGGAACTCGGGCTCGATGACCGCGTAGCCGCGCGACGCGAGGAACTGCGCCTCGGGCCGCCAATACCATTCGACGCCACGCACGAACGGGCCGCCGTGCACCAGGGCGATCGCCGGCCAGCCGCCCGCCGGCGCCTTGCCCTTGGGCACGGTGATCCACACCGGCAGGTCGCGCCCGTCGCGTGCCTTGATGCGGTGCAGGTCGAGCGTCGCCATGCGCGCCGGATCGATCGCCGGGTGCGACGCACCGATCGAGCTCCAGTCATCCGTCTTCGGCCGGTAGATCCAGAAGCTGCCCGGGTCCTGGTCGGAATACGAGTGCACGAGCAGCACGTCGGGATCGGCGCAAGTGCGGCATGACAGCCGGTTGACGTGCCCGGGCATTCGCTTGTCGACGAGGGCCTGCAGCTCCTTCATGCGCGGCGTGAGCCACACCGTCGACTCGGCGTCGGTTTCGACCCGGATGCCGATGACCTTGCCATCGCCCCGGTCAAGGACGAAGCCGCCCTCGAAGTCGAACCCCGGCGTGCTGACCAAGGGCACGTCGACAGGCTTGCCGGTGGCAAAGTCGAAGCGCTTGACGACTTCGTACCCGGCGGCACCTTGCGGCACCGTCACGAACAGATTGCCTTCGGTATCGATGAACCTCGGGCGGAACGGGGTCTCGACGGCGCGGTATGTCGCCAGCACGCTCCATGCGCTTTGCCCGGGCTTGCGCCACCACAGCGTCTCCATGCCGTCCTTGCTCGACGCCACCGCGCGCGGCTCGCCGCGCTGGTCGAACCACCACGACTTCGAGTCGGGCGGCTGGTCAATCGAGATCGTGGTGGCGATGCCGCTCACCACGTCGAGCCGCTTGACGACGATCCTGTCGAGCTCGCCGACCGAGTTGACGAAGTGCTCGCCGACGACGACATCGTTGCCGCTGCCGGGCGGCACGTAGAGCATCTCGTGCGTCCATTCGAGCGGCGGTCGCCCGGCCGTCTGGTTGCGCTCCATCTGCGAAGGATGGGCGTAGATCAGCTGACGCTGCTCGGTGCCGTCGCGCCGGATCGAGAACAGTCCTCCGCCGAACTTCTGGCGCATTGCCTCGGTCTGCAGGTCGGTGACGGTGAACACCAGCCGGTCGTCGTTGACCCAGTCGAACGACTGGATGTCGGCGTTGGAAAACGTGGCGACGACGACGGGCGCCTGCTTGCCGTCGGAATCGACGACGGCAAGCGTCTTTCGGCCCGTGCCCGCGTAGGCGGTGATCGCCAGCCAGCGCCCCGAAGGCGAGAGCTGCGCCTCGTCGATCCGCGGGCGGGAGAAGAAGTCTTCGATCGACGGCGGCGCGTCCGCGGCGACGACCGGAACGGCGGCGCAAGCCAGCACCAGGGCGAGGAGAAAGCGCATGACGGGGCCTGAGTTCGAAAAGGACGGAAAGGAATCATAAGTCCCGATCCCGCGAGCCGTGCGGCGTGTCATATGGCGCCAACGCGCCGGCGACCAATGAGGTCGATGGGGACAGAGCCTGGAGGCCGGACGATGAGACTCGCATGGATGGGCTTGCAGGCGCTGGCGCTCGCCGCCTGCGGTGGCGGCGGGTCACCCGAGGTTGTGGTGGTGCCGGCGGCCGCCACGGCGCAGATCGTCTTCATGCTGGCGACCAGCGGCGCCGTGGCGCCGGGACCCGGCGCGGTCTACGAGATCGCCGTCATCGACTTCGACGGCTCGGGATTTCGCCAGCTCACCAACGACGGCAAGTTCAAATTCCTGCCGCACTTCTCGCCCGACGCGAAGAAGATCGTCTACACGAAATACGCCGTCGGCCACTATGCGGAGCCGAACGCGGTCACCGACATCGCGGTGCTCGATCTCGCCAGCGGCACGGAGACGGTCATCACGCATGACGGGCACGACATCAGCGCCAGCTGGTCGCCCGACGGCAGCCGCATCGCCTGGGTCAACACCTACGAGGCCTCGATCTGGACGGCCGCGGCCGACGGCTCCGGTGCAGCGCGAGTGGCCAACGCGAGCGGCGCCGACATCGACATGTCGTGGGGCGACCTGGCCTGGTCGCGCGACGACTGGTTGATGTTCACCGTCGGCCAGACCGTGAACGGCTGCTTCAAGGTTCGCGTCGACAAGATCCGCCCCGACGGCTCGCGTCGCACGCAGGTGAGCGACGGCGGGCCGAACTGCACGCCGCCCGGCCGGGAGCAGAGCGGCGATGCGGACCCGGGCTGGAGCGCCGACGGCGGCACCATCTACAGCTCGCGCGGCTTTCCGGTGCCGCCGGCCGGCCCGGTCTCGGTCGAGGTGGAGCGCAAGCTCTATGCCTTCACCAGCGATGCGTGGTACCCCGGCAAGCCCGAGACGGACCTGAGCCTGCCCGCGGAGCCGAGCTGCATCGAGGGCGTGCCCAAGGGCTCGCCGGACGGCAGGCGCGTGCTGCTGTTTCGCGCCTGCTTCGATACCGGCAGGCTGGTGTCCGGCATCTACGTCACCGATACGGCGGGCTCGTATCGGACCAAGATCACCGACGGCTTCGCGCCTGACTGGAACCCGCTCACGAACTAGCGGAGAGCTGCCAGCGAACGTTTGGCGAGGGCGGCCGGGCCACCGGGTCAACTCGTACCTTGGACCCGCGCAGCGCAGTGATGACCGCCTTGTGAATGATGCCGTTGGCAAGGGCTAGCGGCTCTTTCAGGACCAGCCTCAGCGCCTTCATCGAATCGCCGAAGAGCGCATAGCAGTCCGCGCCATGCTGCTGCGCCGAACGGAAGACGATTCCCTCAAAGCCGTTGTTGCGTCCTCCAGCGGCTAGTTCCTGCGTCTCGGCATACCGCTCCGACTGCAACACCGGCCACACCGAAGCGTGCGGCCTGAGGTCCAGGAGGTGAACAGGCCGCACTACAGTCAAGGTCAACAGGACGCGGTTCGGAAGCGTCGCAAGTGACACGCGTGCTTCCGACTCTCGACGTGCCAGCGCTTCATAGGCGGCGGTCTCAGCTGCCTCGGCAAAGTAGCCAACCTCGCAGTCGACCAGGCTGAACCGCCCGTTTTGCTTCCCGCGCGGTGCAACGCGAACGGCACCGAAGGCGGCGGTGCCCGGGCGCGACACTCGTCGCTGAATGCGAAAGAGCACGCTGTGTTTTGGCAGTTCGTGCTCGGGCGCGAACTGCAATTCCGAGAGCTTCATGGGAGGGCGTTACTAGTTTCCCTCCTGCTCCGCGATTGCCAGAACACGTTCAGCCATGCCTCGCTCGATGGCGACGCGCGGCGAGATCCCGCCGAGAGCGCCCTGTGGCACCTCGAGAAAGGCGAGCAGGGCCCACCCGTCTTTCGTTGCGAGGGCTGTCGAGAGCTTCGGGATGAGCGCCCACATGCGAGGCTCGAATTGCCATCGTGGCAATCGGTAGCCTCGCTTTGTTTGCGCAAGTCCGATGCAGCGACCCTTCTCGATCCACGCATTGATCGTGACGCGGGAAGTGTTGGCAAGCTCGGCCGCCTCTTCAGTCGACACCATGTCGTCCGCCGCCAGGCGCTCGTTGCGAGCGGCCAAGCTGTTGGCCACGAGTTCGCGCGTCTCTGCAGCAGTACCGTAGCTAGAAAGGTCATGGTCTCGGTTTGTCTGTCGTGCTGTCCCGGCGACTCTGGAGTCGGAAGGAGAAATTGAAGTTGCAGTTTTCATTCGTGTGCACCGGTGTTGCCGGTAGCGTGAGTCACGGATTGTTTCGAGCGTCGACCTTGTGAGCACCGAAGAAGCCAAGCGCATGCCTGAAGAAGGCTGCGACGCCTACTCGGGCAAAGGACTTCTTGACCGTGGACTCCGGACGTGACTTGCGCTCTCGCCTGCCAATGTGAAAGCGCACGAACTGAGTTTCGAGTTCCTCGAGCAACTCAGAAGTAATAGAGCAAGAGGCAGAGACGCCGCTGTAGGCGAACCCGACCAACAGGCCTAGGCGTGTCGGTCGGACTGCGGCGACCGGGCCGAAGAGTCCGTCAAAGCCGTCGTTCTCGGCACGTTGGTGACATATCGCATTCCACTGGTCGACGGAATCGCCAGGTAGCGAGAGATAGAAATCCCAAATCGCAGCAGCGCTCCACGTATTGGAGAGCTGCGGATTCACCCCGAAGTACGCCGTCTCCTTGAGTGTCTTGGTGACGACTTCACGCGCACGCGTCAGCAACGACCCGCTCTGGATGTTCCACCCTTGCCAGATAGGCGTAGACGACAGCGGAAAGACCAACTCGGCCACTTTGAATAGTTCGTCAATCTCGTAAAGTTAGATAGTAGCAGTAAGTCTGGAAACGTGCAACCAGCCGGATGCGCTGCGTATCAGGGCCAACGCTAGTCCCCGGCGAAGAGGCTCGATGCTCCACTAGCGGTCTCCCCGATCCACGGAGACCGCGATGAACGCCTACGCCTTGCGCCTCGCCCGAGCCGGCCTGCTTGCCGGCCCCATCCTCCTTCTCGCTTCGTGCGCCACGTCGCCGCAGCAAGACGCGGGCGCCGTGCTCGCGCGTGCGTCGCAGGCGACGGGCGCGGCGCAACTGAACACGCTGCGCTATGTCGAAGAAGGCACCGGCTACACCTTCGGCCAGGCCTACAAGCCAGGCGGCGCGTGGCCCAAGATCACGCTGCATTCGGTGACGCGAAGCATCGACTACGGCAGCGGCACGATGCGCGAAGAGGTGGTGCTGAGCCGCGCCGAGCCGCAAGGCGGCGGCGGCTATCCGCTCGCCGGCCAGCAACGCAACGAAGGCTTCATCAGCGGCGAGCTCGCCTGGAACGTGGCCGGCGGCAATCCCGCGCCGGCGCCGCGCGCGGTCGGCGACCGGATGCATCAGCTCTGGATCACGCCGCACGGCGCGATCAAGGCGGCGATGCGCAGCGGCACCGCCGCGGCGCGGCCGGGCGAGGGCGGCGCGAGCGTCGTCTCGTTCGAGATGGCGGGCCGCTTCACGGCCACCGCGACCATCGCCGCCGACGGCCTGCCGAGCCGCATCGACTCGGTCTATCCCGATCCGGTGCTCGGCGACACGGCCGTGACGACGACCTACGACGACTACCGAGACGCCGGCGGCGGCGTCAAGTTTCCGATGCGCGTTCGCCAGACGATGGGCGGCTACCCGGTGCTCGACCTCGCCGTCAAGGAAGTGCAGGTCAATCCGCCGCTGGCCATGCCCGTGCCCGACGCGGCGCGCAACACGGCCGAGCGCGTCACCTCCGAGAAGGTGGCCGAGGGCGTGTGGTTCCTGGCCGGCGGCTCGCACAACAGCGTGCTGATCGAGCTGCGGGACCAGCTCGTGCTGGTGGAGACTCCCCTCAACGACGCGCGCACGCAAGCGGTGATCGACCATGCCAAGGGCCTCGTGCCCGGCAAGCCGATCCGCATCGCGATCAACACCCACCAGCACTTCGACCACGCCGGCGGCGTGCGCACCGCGGTGGCCGAGGGCGCGACGATCGTCACGCACGCCGACAACGTGGCGTACTACGAGCGCGTGTTCGCGCAGGACAACCGCATCCGCCCCGACGCGATGGCGCGCGCCGGCAAGAAGCCGCTGTTCAGGGCGGTGGGCGACAAGCTCGTGATCGGCGACGCGGCGCGCCCGATCGAGCTCTACCGCACGGCCGGCGGCCCGCACAGCGAGACCCTGCTGATGGTCTACCTGCCGAAGGAGCGGCTGCTGATCGAGGCCGATTCGTTCACCCCGCCGCCGCCGAACACGCCGCCGCCGGCCGTGGCCAATGCGAACAACGTCAACCTGGTCGAGAACATCGAGCGGCTGCAGCTAGCGGTGGAGCGGATATTGCCGCTGCATGGGAGGGTGGTGCCGGTGGCGGAGTTGTATGGGGCGACGGGGAGGACGGCGCGCTAGGAGGCCACCGGCGCCATCATGGCTCGCTGGTAGTCGACGAACATCGGACCGACGACTTGCCCGCGCAGCTCCGCCCACGCCTCGGCGTCGGCCTCGACGTCGGCCAGCAGGCTGCGTGCGATGGCGAGCTCGCCCTCGAGCTCCTCGGTGCTGGTGCGCAACCAGCCGACGACGAACTCGCTGGCCGTGGTGCCGACGCAGCGGAACTCGCGGTCGGCACCGAGCGTCATGGCGTCGAGGCTGCGCATCACCGCGATCTTCGCCAGCTCCAGCGTGCGGTCGTCGATGCCCGCGTCGGCGGCAAGCAGCTTCTCGTTCAGCGCGCCCCAGCCGAACACGCAGCGCGTCTGCATCTGCGCGCCGAGCTTCTCGGCACCCGAGCCCGGGCCGTAGGCCTTGGCGAAAGACGCCTGCGCGCGCCGCTCGTAGTCGCCCCATTGCGCCAGCTTGTCGCCCGGGTAGACGGCGATGAAGTGCTTCCGCCCAACGTCCAGGTAGCTGAATTCGGGCGCCATGCGAAAGCTGTGGCCGCAGCCCGGGCAGGCCTGCCGCTGGAAGCTCCGGTCGAGGATGGCCGCGCGCAGATCCGGCCGACGGTCGGCATTGACGCTGTGCACGAGCTCGAAGCTCACCTCCGCATCGCACATCGGGCAGGGGGTCTTGACGGTCTGGAAGATGGACATGGGAACGCTCCGCGGTCAGATGGAAAGCTCGGCGAGCCAGGCGTGCGACGGGTGGTTCTTCTTCAGCTTGCCGCTCTTGAAGGCCGCGTACAGCTCCGAGAACCACTCGCCCGGCGCACGGAACTGGTAGCCCGTGATGCCGCGCGAGCGTGCGCTCTTCAGGTAGCTCACCCACTTGCGGCTGTCCGAGTAGGCCATGTGGTACACGCGCCCGCCGATGTCGAGCACCGCCACGAGGCTCTGGTTCTCCCACACGTTCGCTGATGTCGCGGCGGCGTACCAGTCGTCGACCGCCTTCTTGGCAACGTCGAAGGCGGCGCCGTCGGCATCGTCGCGCGGCGGCACCACGGCCTGGCTGTTGTTGATCAGCGCGATCACGTAGGCGATCTGCTCGGCGGTCTTGTCGAAGCCCTTGGCCTTTGCCACCGCCTTGCCGATGTTGTCCAGATCGCCGCCGTGCGAGATCCAGCCGCCGAACTCGGCCTGTTTTTCGCGCCCCGCCATGAACTGCCTGGCGTCGTCGATGGCATGCGCCACCTCGTGCAGGAAGTTGAAGTCGAAGTAGTCCTCGGGCTTGTCGTTCGCCGGCTTGCAAGACTCCTCGAGGTCGCCCGGCAGGATCTTGTCGCGCCGCTCCTTTTCCTTCTTCTTCCAGTCGGCGTCGCTCATGCCGGCCGGCTTTTTCGGGAACATCGGGTTGTCGTACTCGCCGGGACGCGAGTTCATGACGATCGCGTTGTCGCCCGCCTGGTAGAAGGGGAAGGGGCGCGCGCCCTTGCGCGAGATCTGCTTCAGGCTCGGGTTCTTCAGAACGTCGGCCGGCACCTTGGCCATCAGCGCGCACATCCCCTGGACGGCCATCGCGTGCTTGCCGTCGGAGCCGCCCGCCTCCTCCGACATCTTGATGCCGAAGCGTGCCTCGGCCAGCGCCTCGAGCACCGAGGCCTTGCTGTTCGGGGGCAGGCGGGCGATGAGCGCGTCGAGCTCCTTTGCGGCGCCCTCGGCGACCATCTCCTTCGCCTTCTTCGTGATGTCGGCGATGTCCGGATTGGCGCCGCCGGTGGCCTTCTCGATGTCCTTCGACTTGAGCTTGTTCTCGGCGGCGATCAGCAGCCTGGCGGCGGCGACGAAGTCGAAGGCATCGGCGGCTTTGCCGGCGGCCACGCCCGCGTCCTCGAGGTCCTTCTTGACCGACGCGTAGGCCGGCAGCTTGGCGTTGTCGGCGACGCGCTTGGCCTGCTCGTCGTGTGCCTTGCGCTCGACGGCGGCGGCGGCGGCCTCCAGGGCAGCGGCTTCGGCCCGATGCAGCAGCACCAGCGCCTGCACGAAGTCGCCCTTGGTGTCGAGCGCCGCAGCGTTGGCCACCAGCGTCGTCACGGGTTCGATGCGGCCGGCGAGCTTGGGGCCTTCCGGCGTCTTCGAGAGCGCGGTCATCTTCTTGCCGAGCGCATCGATCAGATCGACGTTGCGCGTGGACTCGATCTGCCGCCGGCGCGCGTCGGCGAGCGCCTGCGCCGACAAGACCAGCTGATCGATCGCGGCCTGGTATTTCTTGGCGTCGATCGACTTGGCCGCTGCGGCCACGCCTTCGTCTACCGGCTTCAGGTCCTTCTCGATCTTGTCGGCGTTGGCCGCCAGCCGCGTCGCGGCCAGGTCCTTGCGCAGCGCTTCCAGCGCGGCGGTTGCCGACTTCGCATCGGCCTTGCCGCCGGCGGCGCCTTCGACGGCCGTCAGGCCGCCAAGGCCGTCGGCGACCTTCTGCGCCGCGGCGATGTCGGTTGCGACCTTCACGAGCACGGCCGACGCCGCCTTGAAGTCCTGCGAGCCGGCGTCGGACTGGATGATCCCGCGAGCGTCTGCCTGGGCCATGTCTCCGGCCAGCTTGCCGGCGGCCGCGAGCTGGGCGCGCAGGGCCTCGAGCTCCTTGGCGATCTTGTCCGCGGCGACGTGCTTTTCGAGCGCCGCGAGCCCCGCCTTCGCGGTGTCGCGCGCTGCCACGTAGGCGGCCGAGTCGTCGGCGACGGTGGCCAGCTGCGTGCAGGTGGCGCCGATCTCTTGCAGGGCCGTGATCCCGTCCTCGATCTCCATCGTCTCGCGCGAGGCCAGCGCGTCGGCCTTGGCGAGCATCTTGTTCAGCGAAAGCACCTGGCCGAGCACGGACGGCCTGGCCTTGAGGCCATCGATGGCGGTGACCGTCAGCGCCCGTTCCGTCTCGAAAGCGGCACGCCGGGCCAGGAGCCGGTTGAACGTGAAGGCGACGGTGTTGGCCTCGCCATAGCTGGTGACGGCCTTGCGCCAGGCATGCGCCGTGATGGCCGCCTCGATCTGCACGGTGAGCGCCTCGATGCGCTTCAAGTCGGGCTCGACGAAGGCTGCGCCCGGCTTGGCGCGCCCATCGGTCACGAACGTCTTCAGCGGTGTGACGTAGAGGTTGGTGAGCTCGCGCTCGTAGGCGCTGAGCGCCGCGTCGTACTTAGCCAGCGCTTCGGCGTACTTGCGCTCCGGAATGTTGGCCAGCACATCGGCCTGCGCCCGCTCGTTCTGCAACCAGGCCACATGCTGGAGGCCGCTGTTCTGCACCGCGACGATGAGCATCACGACCTCGGCGCTCTTCGCCCGGGTGGGCGCGTACTGGCGCAGGAAGCCCTCGCCGTCGCGACAGGCGGTCTGCGCCTCTACCAGCGCGGCGTTGGCACCAAGCCAGTCGAGCACGTCGGCCTTGGCTTGCGCATCGACGATCTTCTTCGCGGCGGCCGCCATCTCCGGCTGCACGTGGAAGACGTATTGCTTGGCGCCGAGCGTCGTGCGTGCCAGCTCGGCCGCGATGCGCGCCGCGAGAAAGTCGCGGGCCGACTGCACCGCAGCGGCCACTTCGCCCAGCTTGGCGATGGCAGCGTCGTAGGTTCCGGCCTTGGCCAGCGCACGCGCCGGCGTGATCACCTGGGCCTCGATCGCCGCCTTGGCCTTGGCCAGACGGCCATCGGACAACTGGCCGAGCGCTGCTTGCGCGTCGGCCAGCGCCTGCGCGTAGGCGGTCGCGCCGTTGAGCAGGGCCGCGCCTTCGCTGCGCGACATCGGTGCCGGCCCGGCGTTAGCGCCGACCGTCGCGGTGGACTTCTTCAGTCCCAGCAGTTCCAAAAGACCCATGCTGCCTCCCGATCGATGTCGTGTGGTTCGGCAGGAGTCTAGCTTTGACCATGCCGGCGGCGCATGCACCGCGGTGGCCGAGGGCGCGACGATCGTCACCCACGCCGACAACGTGGCGGACTACGAGCGCGTGTTCGCGCAGCCCAACCGCATCCGCCCGCTTTGCAGCGGTTGCCGCCGGTCGCGGCGGAATCTGATCTCACGCTATCTGCCGCATACCGGTCGCAGGGCCTGCCAGTCGGCGAGCGAATGGCGGGTGCGTGAAGCGATCAGCGGCGACGGTACCGCGCGAAACCGGCCTAGGCGGCATCCGAGAGGCCAGGGATGGTGCCACGCTAGACTTCCCAGCTTCGAACCAGCACAGGCGTGTCAAGATTGCGGAACTGCACTGGCACAGGGGCGAATGCCAATCGAACGCTACAAGGCAACAACGTTGGGTCTGAGGCCCGCCACCAAGATGGAAGATGCTGCTCTCGACAAGCTTCGCGAGATCGTTTTTCTCGATCCACAGAAGGGGAAATCCGCTAAAGCGAAAGCCGCTTTCACGAGCCAGCTCAAACGTCTGAATGCGAACCCGGCCGCACAGTTTGAGTTTGCAAGGGAAGCGGCGATCATCGGCGTGAGCGACGCCATCAATGAAGTCGTGCATCGGGCGCTGGCGGCGTACCTGTTCGAGGCGGAGGTGACGGCGGGCTGAGGTCCAGGTTCGCCAAGCGGCCGGCAGCGGGCTAACATCGTCCGGACATGGGTCTTCTCGAGCTGCTCCGTCTCAAATCGCAGGGCTCGCAGCCGCTCCCCGGCTCTGCGCCCGGCAGCGGCTCGGCGGCGGGCGCCGCCGCTACGCCCCCGGATCCGTCCCAGCCTCCCGAAGCCCGCAAGCCGCTGACCGCGATCCTGACGCAGATCACGGCCCTGGTGCTGGGCGGCATCAACGATGACGACGCGCGCAACCGCATCAACGCCGAGCTCACCAAGCTGCAGACCAAGGTCGACACCGCCGACAAGCTCAAGAATCCGAAATCGGCCGCCACGGCGTGGCAGGCCCTGACAGTGCCTGCGCAGGCCCTGCTCGATCGCGCCACCGAGACAAAGAAAGTCACCGACTGGGAGTCGGCCAACTATCTGCCCCTGGCCAAGCCTGCGCAAACGGCGATCGCTGCCGTTCCGCTTGCTGCCGCAAAGGCGGTGCTGCAGAAGGCCTACGACGATCTCGAGGCCGACCGGAAGGCGCGCGAGCTGACGATGGACCTCGCCGGTATCCAGGCGCAGGTCTTTCCGGCGATGCAGAAGCTGCATGCGCTCAGCACGCGCGTGGCCGCCGCCGCAGTGCAAAGCCAGAAGGATCTGGACCTGGTCGCCAAGCAAGTCGTCGAGCTGGGTGCGGCGGCAACGCCCAAGCTGAAATCCGACCTGAAGGCGCTGCAGGACCAGCGGGCCGCGGCATGGCCGGCAGGAGGGACGGTTGCCGAGATCGAGGCCTCGGTCGCAAGCTTCGATACGGCGCTGAAGGCGCTGGTCGCAGCGGCGGCGTCGGTCGTCGACAGCCAGCCCGCGGCCGTCATCGAACGAGAGCGCAAGGCGCTCGAAAAATCCTTGAAGGTCTACGACGAGACGGCGTTCTCCCTCGACGACGAGAAGCGGCCGAATGCGACAAAGAAGAGCTTTGCGTTCAAGAAGCGATTCGACGACGCGAACGCCCTCAAGGACATCGACGCCAGGCGCAACGCCTACCTCGCGCTGGAGCGCGACGTGCGCAGCGAGATCACGTCGCTGAAGAAGGTCGTCTTCAAGGAGCAGCTGGCGTCGAAGGGAGGCAAGGAAGCGCTCGACAAGACGATCGATGCGATGCCGAGCGCGAGCAACAACCCGGACGACATCGCCATCGTCGAGGCTGCCATCGCCGTGCGCTTCGGTGTGGCACTGAATGTGCCGATGGATCAGGCGCAAAAGAAGACCTTGCCGCGCCTCTACAAGATGTTGGCCAAGGTGCCGGACTGGCAATCGAAGCAGGGCAAGTTCAAGGAGCTCGATTTCGGCGTCGAGCCCGGCAAGGGAAGCTACTACTCGGACGGGAAGATCTCGCTCAACGAGATCGAGCCCACCGAGGGAGGCTCGGTGAAGCGGCCCGACACCGACCCCGACGGCTCGAAGACGGTCAAAGCGAACTACTTCGACTTCACGACCCTGCATGAAGTGGGGCACGCGGTCGACGCGAAGATCGGCTTCATGAGCCAGCGAATGGAGAAAGCCGAATTCGGCGGCTGGAAGGCGGAATCGCTGGACAGCACGCTCAAGTGGCTCGGCGAGGACGCCGGCTTCTACCAGCGCCACTCGGGCGCACCGAGACCGGGAAAGAAGTCGGACCTCGAGCTGCTGCTGCGCAGATACCTGACCACCAAGGCCTGCGCGAAGCCCGCCGCCGCGAACCAGCCGATGGGCAGTCTGATCAGCACCTGGGAGGCCATCGTCAGCGATCCCGTCATCGTCGCCTGCATCGACGGCATGCTGGTCGACGACAAGCCCTGGAAGGGCGCCGGCACCAAGGCCGCGAAGATCGCCTTCGTCGAGCGTGTGCACCACGAAGCCTATGCGAACGAGTGGTACAGCTACACCCTCGCCTCGCGCGCAACGACCGGCGTCAGCGACTATCAGTGGCGAGCACCGGGTGAATGGTTTGCCGAGATCTATGCCTTGTACTACCTCGGCAAGCTGGCGAATACGCATCCGATGCATGCCTGGTTCGAAGACAACGCCAAGGACGAGAAGAAGGCGTCCCTGGCACCCAAGAAGTGAGGACCAGACATGTCGTTGTTCCAGAGCGCCAAGGCGCCTTGTCCGAAGTGCGGCACGCCGCACGAGTTCGAAATCGTCGCGAGCGTCAACGCCGATCGCCGGCCCGATCTGCGCGCGGCGATCCTCGACGGCTCGTTTCAGCGAGAGCAATGCGCGAAGTGCAAGGCGGAGTTCGTCGCGCCGCCCACCCTGACCTATTTCGAGGTGAGCCGTGGCTGGTGGATCCTGGCGGAGCCGGCCGGCTTCGACCAGAACTGGAAACAGGCCGCAGAGATCGCCCGCGAAGGCTTCGACAAGGCCTACGGGGCCAACGCGGCTGGCGCGGCGCGCGCCATCGGCGCAGGGCTCAAGGTGCGCGTCGTTTTCGGCTGGCCGGCGCTGCGCGAGAAGCTCCTGTGCAGCGATCTGAAGCTCGACGACGTCGAGCTCGAGTTGCTGAAGATGGCGATCGTTCGTGGTTCGCAGGATTCGCCGATCGGCGACGACAACGAGCTTCGACTCGTCGGTGCGCAGGGCAAGGATCTGTCTTTGGCATGGATCGAGGCCGCCACGGAACGCTCGATCGCCACGCTTCAGGTGCCGCGCGCGACCTACGAAGAAATCGCCCACGATCACGAGCAGTGGCAAGCCCTTCGCGAGGAGATCGCCGCGGAGCCTTTTGTCGACATGAATCGGCTGCTTCTGGCGGATTGAGGCGTCGGTTGAAGTACTCAGCGGCAAACGGGAGGGATCCGAGATGCGCACCGTGAAACTGTTCTTGCGGGCGGTGCTTCTCGCCGCTTCAGGGCTCGCCTCGTCGGTGGCACTGGCCGACTATCCGGCGCCGAAGCAAGCGGACTGGACCGCGAGCGACTTCCGCTTTCACACCGGCGAGGTCATGCCGGCCTTGCGCATCCACTACACGACGGTCGGTGCGCCCGCCGGCGAGCCGGTGCTGGTGCTGCACGGCACGGCGGGCTCGGGCACCGGCATGCTGACGCCGGCGTTCGCGGGCGAGCTGTTCGGGCCGGGTCAGCCGCTCGACGCGACGAAGTACTTCGTCATCCTTCCCGATGCGATCGGCACGGGCAAGTCGACCAAGCCTTCGGACGGCATGCGCGCCAGATTCCCGCGCTACAACTACGACGACATGCTGCTTGCGCAATACCGGCTCGTCACCGAAGGGCTCGGCATCCGTCACCTCCGGCTCGTGCTCGGCAATTCGATGGGCGGCATGCACGCGTGGCTGTGGGGCGTGAAGTACCCCGACTTCATGGATGCGTTGGTCCCCATGGCCTGCCAGCCCGTCGAGATGTCGGGCCGCAACTGGATCATGCGGCGCATGCTCATCGACGCGGTGCGCAAGGACCCGGACTGGAAGGGCGGCGACTACGTCACGCAGCCCCGCGCGCTGCAGGTGGCCAACACCTTCTTCGGCATTGCCACGATCGGCGGCTCGCAGGCCTACTACCAGGCCGCGCCGACGCGCGAGAAGGCCGACAAGCTCATCGACGACCGACTGGCGGCGCCCTTCACCGCCGACGCGAACGACTTCCTCTATCAATGGGAGTCCTCGGGCGACTACGACCCGGCGGCGGGCCTCGGGCAGATTCGCGCCGCGGTGCTGGCGATCAACTCGGCCGACGACGAACGCAATCCGCCCGAGCTCGGCATCATGGAGCGCGAGCTGCCGCGCATCAAAGGCGCCCGGCTCTACCTCATCCCCGGCAGCACAGAAACGCGCGGCCACGGCACCACCGGTATGGCCCGCTTCTGGAAGGCGCAGCTCGCCGACTTGCTGGCCTCGACGCCGAGGCGCTGACGGCCCGAGCGCACATCCTGGCCCGGCGCTGCTCTCGCTACAGATTGAGCAGCCCCGCGTTGTTGATGATGTAGTTCGTGCCGCTGAGCGGCCCGGTTCTCTGCACCGGCGAGGCGTAGCGGCCGGTGCTGTCCGCGCCCTGCACGTTCGGGTTCCAGGTGTTGCCGGCCGCCTGCACCGGTCCGACCGTGGTGAGGTTGAGTTGCAGCCCGGTCGACGTGTTGCCCGCAAAGTTGTTGCCGCCGGCATCGGCCTGGGTGCCGAGGTCGGTGACGACGTCGCCGAACAGCGCCACGCCAGCGCCGGTGTTGCTCGAGACGACGCTGTTGCGCATCTTCAGCGAGGCGGTCGCGCCCGACATCGAGATGCCCGTTCCGTTGCCGGTAAAGGACGACCCGGCGATGTCGAAGCTGGTTCCGGTCAGGCCGCCGAAGTTGATGCCGATGCCGTTGTTGCTGAAGCTCGCGCCGGTCATCGTCACGACCGCTGTCGAGCCGGGGCCGATCTCGGCGGCGATGCCGCCGCCCATGTGCGCGATCGTTGCCTGCGTGAGCTGGATCGTCGACGCCGCCGCGCCGACGCGTACGCAGATGCCTGCGGCGGGGCCGTTCGAGATCTGCGAGTGATCGAGCGTCACGTTGCCGGCACCGCTGATGACGATCGCGCTGGCCGTCGGGCAGTTGCCCGCGATCCCGACCGCATCGATCAGCGAGTTGTTGTTCAGGACCACGCTCGCCGACCCGTTCACGGCGATGCCCACCGCCGTGCGGTTGCGCAGCGTCACGCCCGAGAGCGTCACCTTTGCGTTGCCGCCGGTGAAGATGAAGCCGCCACCGAATGCCGGCGCGCCGAGGTTGTTGCCGTCGATGATGCCGCCCTGAATCGTCAGCTGCGCGGTGCCGCTCACGGCAAGGAACGAGCCGTAGCCGTTCGGCATGGCCGCCGTGTAGGTCGCGTTCGCCAGCGCGCCGGGTGACATCGTCGCGACGACGCTGCCGCCGATGTTGACGGCGCCCAGGCACTTGATCAGCAGGCCGGTCAAGGCCAACGTCGGCGGCCCGACCGTGCCGGTCGCCGAGATGACGCCGCAAGCGGTGTTGTTCGTGATGTCGAGGACGATGCCGTTGATGACCGTGGAGCCGGCCGCCGTCAGCACGAGGCCGTTGACGATCGAGGCCGCGCCGGCGTGGGTCGCCTTCAGCGCCACCCCGTCGGCGATGGTCACGCCGTTGCCCTGGGTCGCCGGCGCGTAGACGCCGTCGGCGAGATAGACCGTCGCGCCGGGCGCAGCCCCGGTCATCGCCTTGCCGATCGTCTTGCACGGCGTGGCCGAGCTGCAGTCGTTCTGGTCGGAGCCGGCGCCGACGTCGACGAAGCGGTCGACGACCGCCGCGACCGTGACCGTGGCGCCCCTCGTCGCCGTGCCGCCCGGGTTCGTCGCCGTGAGCGTGAACGGTGTCGTGGCCGTGACGTTGACGACGACGCTGCCGCTGTCGCCGCTCACCGCGCCGACGCCGTTGTCGATCGCAAGCGTTGCCGCGCCGTTCGTCGTCCAGGCGAGCGTGACGCTGCCGCCGCCGGGAGGCAGCGACGGCGGCGTCGCGGTGAAGCTGGCGATCGTCGGTGCCGGTGGCGGCGCGACGGTAACGGTGCGCGACGCCGTGCCGGTGCCGGAGGCGTTCGTGCCGGTCAGCGTGAAGGTCGTTGTCGCCGTCACGTGGACGATCGTGCCGAACAGGCCGGTGACATCGCCGACGCCGTGGTCGATGACCAGCGTGTCCGAGAAGTTGGCGAACTCGGGGCCCGGCGTCGTCCAGCTCAGCGTCACGTCGCCGCCGCCGGCAGGCAGCGACGCCGGGGTGGCGGCGAAGCTGGTGATTGCCGGCGTGGCGGCGTTGAACGCCTGCGCAACCGTCCTCCGGTTGCCGGCAGCGTCGTACGCCGTCGCCGAGTACGAGTGGTGGTCGGCGAAGAGCTGCTCGGGCGACATCGGCGCCGATTCCCAGATATAGGGTGGCGCCGTGAAAGTCGCCACCGTGCTCTTCAGGTCGGCGAAGGTGTTCAGGAGCTTGAGGTGGATGCTGACGATCGCCTCTTCGACGATCTCGACCTTCGTGACGCCGACGTTGTCGCTCGCCGTCGCTTCGAGGTGCACCTTGACCATGCCGTTGCCGGCCGGCAGCACCGAGCTGCTCAGCTGGATCGCCGGCTGCGTCGTGTCCTTGAACAGGGCGAAGATCAGCGGCCCCATCGACTGCAGCAAGACGGGCTGCGAGCTAGGCCCGAGGATCGCGTTCACGACCGCCAGCGAGACGACGTTGACGACCGGGTCGGGCGCCGGCGCGCACATCGTGATGAAGCCCTGCCCGGAGCCGGGCGGGAAGGTGTTCTGGTTCTGGTCGGTGAAGTAGTTGGGAATGTCCCAATGGTCGTTGAAGCGGAAGTCCCAGCTCGGCGGGCACGGCGGGTTGCTCAGGTCACCGGCGGTGTAGTAGTTGGTGTCGAAGGCGCAGACGAACGGGTCTTGCGGGAGCGGCGGCACGTTGGCGCCGGGGCCGATGCCGATGTACGAGTAGTTGCTGGGCTGCGTCGCATCGTAGGTCTGCAGGTAACAGGCGATGAAGCCGGCTGCGGGGATGATGGCCTGCGCGTGCTTGCGGTCGCCCCGGGCCGAAGCGGCAGCGCCGCTCGCGGGCAGCGCGATGCTGAACGCGGCCGGCGTGGCGAGCGCCGTCTCGGGTGCGTCGAGCTTGTACGCGGTGCCCGGGATGATCTGCGGATCGTCGGCGTAACCGTCGGCCGGCGTCGCCGGCCTCAGGTTCGCGGTGATCGTCGTGCCGAGCGCGCCGGGCGGCACGACCAGCGTCGCCTTGCCGTCGGCCGAGGTGATGGTTGCGCCAGCCGGGCCGACCACGGTGCCGGCCGGCGGTGGCGTCGTGATGTAGTCGCCGCCGCCGCCGCAGGCAGCGAGAGCGATCGCGATCAGGGTCGCCGCGAAGTGCGTCGCGGCGTGTGACACGGTGAGCTTGGGCATGGAAGACTCCTTTCGCCGCGTCGACTCGCACGTGGCTTGTCTTCAAAGACGGGAACCGCAGGCAAAAGGGATCACGGCTGTTCGCCGGCGTGCGGTCGGGCCGAAGGCGGCTGCAACGCGCGGGCGGCCTCGACCTGCGCGGTCGGCATGCCGTCGCGTCGTGTGTTCATGTCGGCCGACTCCTCGCCGGGCGACGAACGCCGACCGCGATCCCGCGCAAGAATGCCTGGCATGACGTCCTCGCACACATCTCCCGGGCGACTGCCCAAAGCGCTTGCCTTCGACATCTTCGGCACCGTCGTCGACTGGCACGGCGGCATCGCGCGCGAAGCGGCGACGGTGGCGGCGCGGCACGGCATCGACGGCGACTGGCCGGCCTTTGCCAACGACTGGCGTGCCGGCTACATGCCGGCGATGGACAAGGTGCGGCGCGGCGAGCTGCCCTGGAGGCACATCGACACGCTGCATCGCATGATCCTCGACGCCATCGTCGCGCGGCATGGACTCGATGGGCTGAGCGACGCCGAGCGCGACCACCTGAACCGGGCCTGGCATCGCCTGCCGCCCTGGCCCGATACGGTGCCGGGGCTGCTGCGCCTGAAGCGCCGCTTCGTGATCGCGACGCTCTCGAACGGCAACTTCTCGCTGCTCACCGAGATGGCCAGGCACGCCGGCTTGCCCTGGGACTGCATCATTTCGGCCGAGCTGTTCGGCCACTACAAGCCCGATCCTGAAACCTATCTCGGCTGCGCGCGGCTGCTCGACATCGCGCCGGCCGAGCTGATGATGGTCGCCTGCCACCCGGGCGACCTGCGCGCGGCGCGCGCGAACGGCCTGCTCACCGCCTACGTGCGGCGGCCGTTCGAGCGCGGCGCATCGACCGTACTGCCGGACGTGGAGGAAGGCGAGTTCGACGTCCTCGCCGACGACTTCGAGCAGCTCGCCGATCGGCTCGCGGCTGCCTGAGCCGCGACGCGGGCGATCGGGCGGCCTTCGCCATCGCGCTTGCCAATCCGCCACGCGCCGAACATGACCACCGACCCTGCCGCACGGCGCCCGTTCTCGTTCCTCAAGGCCGCCGACCTGCGCGGCCTGGCCCGCCTGGGGGTCGATGGCGTCGTCGGTGTCGCCGACCTGGTCGAGGCGATGCACCACACGATCGCCTCGCGCCCCGGCATCGTCGGTTCCGGGCCGAGCGGAAAGACCTCGGGCGTGACCGGCTTCGTCTATCGCACCGTGCGCGGCACGACGCGCGTCGTCGGCAAGGGGCTCGATCGGGTGCTGGCGGCCGTGCCGCCTGCCTCCGGCAACCCGTCGCCGCGACGCGAGGCCTTCGTCGCGGCGCTGAACGGCGTCTGGGGCGACCACCTGGCGGCCACCGGCAATCCGTTCGCGATCCCGATGTCGCTGCGCATCGGCGGCCACCCCTGGGCGACGGCGCTGCAAGAGCCCACCGGCCGGATCGTCGTTCTCGTCCACGGCCTGGCAATGAACGATCTGCAGTGGCAGCGCGGCGGCCACGATCATGGCCAGGCGCTGGCCCGCGACCTCGGCTTCACGCCGCTCTATCTGCACTACAACAGCGGCCGCCACGTCTCCGAGAATGGCCGCGAATTCGCGGCCCTGCTGGAAGGCATGGTCGCGCGCTGGCCGGTGCCCGTGCACGAGCTCGTCATCGTCGGCCACAGCATGGGCGGCCTGGTCGCCCGCAGTGCCTGCCTCGTGGGCAGCGGGCAGCCGTGGCTGGCGTTGCTGAGCAAGCTGGTCTTTCTCGGCACGCCGCATCACGGCGCGCCTTTCGAACGCGGCGGCCGGCGCATCGACGTCTTTCTCGGCCTCAGTCCCTACGTCGCCCCGTTCGCGCGTCTGGGCAAGACGCGCAGCGCCGGCATCACCGACCTGCGCTTCGGCAATGTGCAGGACACCGACTGGCAGCACCGAGAGCGTCATGCGCAATCGCGCGACGACCGTGTGCCGTCACCGTTGCCCCGGGACGTGCGGTGCTACGTCGTGGCGGCAGTCCGGAGCGCCCATCTCGGCGGCGAACCCGGCGCCGGTGCCGGCGACGGCCTGGTGCCGCTCGCCAGCGCACTGGGCGACCATCGCGCCCCGGCGCTGTCGTTGAAGGTGCCGAAGAGCCGCCGCCTGGTGGTCGCATCGGCCGATCACTGGGACCTGCTCGACCGCGCCGATGTCTACGCCAAGCTGCACGACTGGCTTGAAAGACACTGACCCCGGACATTGCCCACTAGATCACGCCGCGCAGCGGCGGACGGGCACGGCGCTTGGAACGCGCAATGCCGACCTCTAAGATGAGGCGATGACTTCCATCCAGCATGGCGGCAGGGTGCGACTCGCCGGGTTCGCCGTGGGCCTGATCCTGCTTTTGTGGGCCGCCCTGTGGGGCGCCAACGAGCTGAGCGACGGCGGCCGCATCCCTTCGGAACTCGCCGCGGCCCGGCAGCAGCCCGGTGAGATGGTCTGCGCCGACGGCACCATCGTCCGCGCCAACGGCTCGCTGGTGGAGCGCATCTTCGGCATTGGCACCTTCCGCTGCGGCTCGTGGCGCATGCGCGCCAGGCAGGTCGATCCGACCACCGGCCACACCGACTGGCCTTCGTCGCCGAAGCGCTGAAGCGCGAGGGCGCTGCCTATACTGCCTCGCCAGTTGGGGAGGCAAGCAGGTGGGCAAGCGCTGGAACGGTTGGGGCCAGGAAACTGAAGACCATCCGCTCGGAGATCGTGCACGCGCCTTTCTCGTCGGGCGCATCGGCACGCCGATACCGGCGATCAGCGCCAGCCGCCAAGCGGCGCTGAGCGCCGTCGGCGCGAGCCGCCTGCCGGCATCGACCGCCTTCGTCACCGATGCCCCGACGCGCCTCGACCATGCCTTCGGCCAGAGCACGCCCGACTGGATCGCGATGCGCAGCGGCAGGGTCGGGCCGTGCGCCGATGGCGTGGCGTTTCCCACGTCGCACGACGAAGCCGCGGCGGCGCTCGACGAAGCGCGGCGGCTCGGCGCCATCGTCATTCCCTACGGTGGCGGTACCAGCGTCGTCGGCCACCTGCGCGTGCCTGCGGGCGATCGGCCGGTCGTCAACGTCTCGCTCGAAAAGCTGGCGACGCTGCAGTCGCTGGACCGCGAGAACCTGACCGCGACCTTCGGCGCCGGCACGCCGGGGCCGGCGGTCGAGGCAGCGTTGGCGCCGCACGGCCTGACGCTCGGCCACTACCCGCAATCGTTCGAGCTCTCGACGGCGGGCGGCTGGGTCGTGACGCGCTCGTCGGGACAGCAGTCGCTGCGCTATGGCCGCATCGAGCAGCTCTTTCACGGCGGCCGGCTCGCCACGCCGAGCGGCAGCCTGCAGGTCGGCGGTTTGCCGGCATCGAGCGCCGGGCCCGACCTGCGCGAGGCGGTGCTCGGCAGCGAGGGCCGGCTCGGCCTCGTCACCGACGTGACCTTGCGCGTGCGCGCGCAGGCGCCGCACGAGCAGTTCCACGCCATCTTCTTTCCGGACTGGGGCAGCGGCTTCGCGGCGGTGCGCGAGCTGGCACAGGCCGGCGTGGCGCTGTCGATGCTGCGCTACTCGAACGAGGTCGAGACCGAGACCCAGCTCGCGCTCGTCGAAGGGCATGAGAAGGCGCTCGCCTGGCTGAAGAAATACCTGCACTGGCGCGGCGCCGGCGCAGGTGCCTGCATGCTGCTCGCCGGCGTCACCGGCAGCGAGCGCGAAGCGCGCGATGCGCGCTCGGCCTTGCGCGACGTCGTCGGCCGGCATCGCGGCGTCGGCGTCGGCACGGCGATCGGCCGCGCCTGGGCGAAGAACCGGTTTCGCGGCCCGTATCTGCGCAACGGCCTGTGGGACGCCGGCATCGCCGTCGAGACAGTCGAGACCTGCGTGCCGTGGAGCGATGCCGCGGCGATGCTCGCCGCGATCGAAGGGGCAGGCCGCGCCGCGCTCGCCGCCGGGAACGAGCGCGTGCACGTGTTCACGCATCTCTCGCACGTCTACCGGCAGGGCTGCAGCGTCTACACGACCTTCGTCTATCGCCTCGCCGTCGATCCCGACGCCAACCTCGCGCGCTGGCTCGGCATCAAGACCGCGGCGTCGGCGGCGGTCGTCTCCTGCGGCGGCACGATCAGCCACCAGCATGGCGTCGGCCTCGACCACATGCCGTGGCTGCCGGCCGAGAAGGGCGAGCTCGGCATGGCCCTGCTGCGCGCCGCGGCGCGCGAGCTCGACCCCGGCGCGATGATGAACCCGGGCAAATTGTTCGCTTGAAGGTCGAAGCGCACTACGACCTGCTCATCGTCGGCGGCGGCATCACCGGCGCGGCCGTGCTGCATGCGGCGAGCCAGCGCGGGCTGAAGGCGCTGCTCGTCGACCGCGGCGACTACGCCGGCGGCACGTCGTCGTGGTCGTCGAAACTGATCCACGGCGGTCTGCGCTATCTCAAGTCCGGGCAGTGGCGCATGACGCTCGAGTCGGTGCGCGAGCGCGAGCGGCTGCTCGTCGAGTGGCCGGGCCTGGTCGAGCCGCAATCGTTCCTGATGCCGGTGTTCGCCGGCGACCGGCCCGGGCTGACGGCACTTGGCGCCGCGTTCTGGATCGCCGATCGCATGGCCGGCAAGCGCACCTCGCGGCGCATCGATGCGAGCGAGGCCGCGACGCTCGAGCCCCTGCTCGCGGCGCCCTCTCCCGCGTCGCGGGAGAGGGCGGGGGCAGAGGGCGCACCCGAGCCGCGCGCCGTGTTCGCCTACCGCGACGGCGTCGTCGACGACGCGCGCCTCGTGCTGCGTCTGATCTTCGATGCCGTCGACGCCGGCGCGGATGCGCTCAACCACGTCGATGCGACGCTCGTCGAAGAAGGCGGACGCGTCGTCGGCGCACGCCTCGAAGATACCCTCGACGGCGCGCGCCGCGACGTGACCGCGCAAGTGACCGTGCACGCCGCCGGCGTCTGGGCCGGCGCCGCGCCGGGCGCGCCGCTGCTGCGCCCGCTGCGTGGCAGTCACCTCGTGTTTGCACGATCGACGCTGCCCTTGCGCGGCGGCATCGCCTGGCTGCATCCGCGCGACCGCCGGCCGGTCTTCGCGCACGTATGGGAGGGCGCGGTCGTCGTTGGCACGACCGACGTCGACCACCCGGTCGCCGAAGTGCCGGCGACGATCTCGCCCGACGAGGCGACCTACCTGATCGAGGCGCTGCGCGTGCCGTTGCCGCGCCTCGCCATCGACGCGTCGATGGCGCTTTCGAGCTACGCCGGCCTGCGCGCCATCGTCGTGGCGCCGGGCGGAGAGCACATGCCGCCATCGGCGATGGGCCGCGACACGGCGATGTGGGCGCGGCCTGGCCTCGTCGGCATCACCGGCGGCAAGCTGACGACGCACCGCGCCACCGCGATCGAGGTGCTGCGCGAGGTCGAGCGGCAGGGCCTGCGCGTTGCACCGCCGCGGATCGCGCCTGTCGCTGCATCGACATCCACACGGCTGCAGGGCCGGCTCGGCATTGCGGGCGCCGCCTGGGTCGCGGCGCGGCCCGCCGACGAGCGGCATCCTTTGCTCGACACGCCCTACATGCTCGCCGAGCTGCGCTGGTCGATGCAGCATGAGCAGGTGCGACGCCTCGACGACCTGCTCATGCGCCGCACGCGCCTCGGCCTCGTCGCTGCCGGCGGCGCGCTCGCCTTGCTGCCGATGCTCGAAGCGCCGTGCCGCGAAGACCTGGCCTGGGACGCGGCGCGCTGGGCCGACGAGTCGGCGCGCTATCGGGAAAACTGGGTCTCGCGGCACGCGCCGCCGGCCGACAATCTCCGGCCATGATCCGCAGGGCCGTTTCCAAGGCGAATACCGGAGCGCACAGCGCGGAGGTTGTCGAATGACGGCCGACCTCCTGCTTGCCATCGATGTCGGTACCCAGAGCGTGCGTGCCCTCGTCTTCGACCGTGCGGGCACGATGCTGGCGCGCTCGCAGGTGCACTTCGAGCCGCCCTTCGATGCGCCGCAGGCGGGTTGGGCCGAGAAGGACGCGGGCTCGTACTGGCAATCGCTGGTCGAGAGTTGCCGCATGCTCTGGCAGCAGGGCAGCGTGCCGCCCGAGCGCATCGCCGGCCTGTCGCTGACGACGCAGCGCGGCACGGTCGTCTGCGCGCGCGAAGACGGCACGCCGCTGCGCCCGGCGATCGTCTGGCCGGACCAGCGCCTCTGCTCCGAACCGCCGGCGATGGGCGCACTCTGGACCTCGCTGTTCGGCATCGCCGGCGCCGGCGAGTTGATGCGCGGGCTGCAGCGTCAGGCCGAGTGCAACTGGCTCGCCCAGCACGAGCCGGCGCTCTGGCAGCAGACCGAGCGCTACACGCTGCTCTCGGGCTGGCTCACGCACCGCCTCGTCGGCGAGTGGGTCGACTCGGCCGGCTGCCAGGTCGGCTACATGCCCTTCGACTACAAGCGCCAGCAGTGGGCCAAGGCCAGTGAATGGCACTGGAAGGCGCTCGCCATCCGCAGCGCGCAATTGCCGCGGCTGGTGGCGCCCGGCGCGCGTCTCGGCACTCTCACCAACGCCGCGGCGCACGAACTCGGCCTGCCGGCGAGCGTGCCCGTCATCGCCGCCGCCGCCGACAAGGCCTGCGAGGTGCTCGGTTGCGGCGCGCTCGAACCCGATACCGCGCATCTCTCGTTCGGCACCGCCGCGACGATCAACACGACGCAGCCGAACTACCTCGAGGTGCAGCGACTGCTGCCGGCGTATCCGGCGGCCTTGCCCGGCGCCTTCAACACCGAGATCCAGATCCAGCGCGGCTTCTGGCTGGTGAGCTGGTTCAAGAACGAGTTCGCGCACGGCGAGCGCGCGACGGCGGCGGCGCGCGGCGTCAGCGCCGAATCGCTGTTCGACGAGCTGATCGCCTCGGTGCCGCCGGGCTCGATGGGCCTGACGCTGCAGCCCTACTGGTCGCCCGGTCTGCGCGACCCCGGGCCTGAGGCCAAAGGCGCGATCATCGGCTTCGGCGACGTGCATACGCGGGCTCATGTGTACCGGGCGATGATCGAAGGACTGGCCTACGGCCTGCGCGCCGGCCGCGAGCTGATTGAGGCGCGCATCAAGCGCAAGATCGTGCGCCTCGTCATCTCGGGCGGCGGCGCGCAGAGCGACGGCGCGATGCAGATCGCCGCCGACGTGTTCGGCCTCGCCGCCGAGCGGCCGCAGGTCGCCGAGGCGTCGTCGCTCGGCGCCGCGATGCTGGCCGCGACCGGCCTCGGCTGGTACGACGACGTGCCGGCTGCCGTGCGCGCCATGGCCAGGCCCGGCCAGCGCTTCGAGCCGCAGGCCGCAGCCGTGCGCACCTACGACGCGCTCTACAAGGAGGTCTACCGGCCGCTTTACAAAAGGCTCGAGCCGCTCTATCGCCGCATCCGCGCGATCACCGGCTATCCGGCCTGAACGCGGTCGCTAGATGCGGCGTTCGCGGTCGGCCCAGTAAGGCTCGCGCAGCCGGCGCTTGAAGATCTTGCCCGTGTCCTCGCGCGGCAGCTCGTCGTGGAAGGTGACGACGCGCGGCACCTTGAAGTCGGCGATGCGCTCGCGCAGGAAGTCGCGCACCTCGGCCGCGTCGACCTTCGCGCCGGCGACCAGTTGCACCGCCACGGCAAGCCCTTCGCCGAACTCGGCATCCGGGATGCCGAACACGGCGCAGTCGGCCACGCCGGGCATGGCGATCAGCACCGCCTCGATCTCTGCCGGGTAGATGTTGGCGCCGCCCGAGATCACCATGTCCGACTTGCGATCGACGACGTAGAGATAGCCGTCGGCGTCGAGGTAGCCCATGTCGCCGAGCGTCCACAGGCCGTCGCGCTCCAGCTGGCGCCGCGCGCCGTCGTTGTTGGCGTAGGTGAAGTCGGGCACCGCGGGGTCGCGCGCATGGAGCAGGCCGACCGCGCCGGCCGGCAGTTCGTCGCCGTCGGCCGACAGCACCTTGAGCTGCACCCCCGGCATGGCGCGGCCGGCCGAGCCCGGCCGCTGTAGCGCTTCGTGGCTGTCGATGTGCGAGATCCAGCCGAGCTCGCTCGCCGCGTAGGCCTCGTGGAAGACCGGACCCCACCAGTCGATCATCTGCCGCTTGACGTCGGCGGCGCACGGCGACCCGGTCGAGGTGACGAAACGCACCGAGCCGAGGTCGAAGCGGCGCCGCTCGTCGTCGGCCAGGCGAAGCAGGCGAACGAACATCGTCGGCACCAGGTACAGATGCGTGATCCGCTCCGACTCGATCAGCTGCAGCGTGCGCAGCGCATCGAAGCGCGGCTCGATGACGATATGCGCATCGATCAGCGCCGCTTGCACCGCGTAGGCGCCCGGCGCCGAGTGGTAGAGCGGCGCGGCGAGCAGCGCGCGCATCGAAGGCGCGAGGCCGAGCACGACGCGGCTGCGCTCGGCGATGAGGGCGAGCTGCTCGGGCGTCGGTGGCTGGCGCCGGATGCCCTTCGGCAAACCGGTCGTGCCCGAGGTGTAGACCATCGCCGAGCCGGGCACCTGCGGCGATGTCTCGGGCCCGCGCGCCGCGTCGCAAAAGCCCTTCCAGTCTTCGACCCCGGGCGCGCGCCCCGGCGATCGATCGGGCAGCGCATAGGCGCGCCGTGTCAGCGCGTGCGGCGCGACGACGAAGACACGCACGCCCTCGGGAATGCCGGCCGCGATCTGCTCGAGCAGGTCGGCGTGGACGACCAGCATCTTGGCCTCGCTGTCGACCAGGATGTGGCGCACCTCGGCTGCCTTGAAGTGCCAGTTGATCGGGCACCAGCGCGCGCCGAGCCAGCGCGCCGCCAGCATCAGCTCGAGCATCACCGGCTCGTTGCGCAGCATCACGGCGACGACCTCGCCGATGCCGAGCCCGGCCTCGTGCAGGGCGGTGGCGGCACGCACGTAGTTGCGGAAGAACGCCTCGCCGTCCTCCGTCGCGCCGTCGAACTGGACGCTCGGCTTCACGGACAAGCCCTTAGCCGCGTGCCGGCTCGATGAGGAACTTCTCTCCCGTGGCGCGCTTGTTGTAGACGGCGATGGTCTCGAGCCGCAATGCTTCGGCCAACGAGACGCGGTGCGAGTAGTGGCTGGCGAAGGTCGTCTTCAGCTCGTTGGCGACGCGCTGCTTCAGCGCCTGCACGGCGGGCGCGCCGATCTTCTGCAGGAACGGGAAGAGCAGCCAACCACCCATGCCCCAGGCCATGCCGAAGTTGCGCACGAACTCGGTCGGGCTGGTGTCGAGGCCGCCGTAGAGATAGACCTGCTTGTGCGTGGTCGAGCCGTAGCGGCTGTATTCCTTGGCGCTGCGGTTGATCGCCACTTCCATGGCGCCGAGGATCTGCCCGGCGAGGCGGCCGCCGCCGGTGGCGTCGAAGGCGATCGTCGCGCCGGTGGCGACCAGCGCTTCGGTCAGCTCGCTCATGAACGTCGGCGAGCTGCTGTCGCACACATACGCCGCTCCGTTCGCGCGCAGCAGCGCCGCCTGCTCGGGCTTCCTCACGATGTTGACGAGGGCGATGCCGTCGGCGAGGCAGATGCGGTTGAGCATCTGCCCGAGGTTCGACGCCGCCGCCGTGTGCACCAGCGCGCGATGCCCTTCGCGGCGCATCGTCTCGACCATGCCGAGCGCAGTGAGCGGGTTGACGAAGCAGGAGGCGCCGTCGGCTGCTGTCGCGCCCTCGGGCAGCGGCAGGCATTGCTCGGCGGCCATGACGCGCAGCCGGGCATACATCGCGCCGCCGATCAGCGCCACGGTCTTGCCGAGCAGCGCCTGCGCCGCCGGCGAGCTGCCCGCGGCGACCACCGTGCCGGCGCCTTCGTTGCCGACCGGCATCGGCATGTCGAGCCGCGCCGCGAGGCCCTTCATCGCGGCTTCGGCGATCGGCGCGGTGACGACCGGCCGGTCGGCGCTGCCCGAGACGACCGCTTTGCTCATGTCGGCCGCCGAGAACAAGAGGCCGAGGTCGGATGGGTTGATCGGCGCCGCTTCGACTCGCACCAGCACCTCGTTCGGCCCGGGCTCCGGCAAGGTCACAGGGACCAGCGAGACCTGCAGCTCGCCGCTCTTTCTGACGAGCGATTGAAGCTGGAGACCGGTGCGTTCAGCGTCGCTGCTCATGGGCATTCTCCGGGGGGTGGGGCCGGAGAGTGTAGGCGCGGTCGCCCTGGCTAGCGCCAGTCGACGGTGCCGAAGCGATCCTGCCCGAGCAGCGTGTAGAAGACGCCGACGGTCACTTGCGTCTGGCGTTGCGTGCCCGGGTTGGCGAAGACCGCGTCGCGCCGGTTGCCCAGCACCTTGAACGAGGATCGCCTGCTGCTTGTCGGCAGCGACCGGCGCGGTCGCCTGTGCCCGGGCACCGAGCGAGCAGCCCGCAAAGGCCGCGGCGGCGAGGGCAGGCGCGAGGCGGAACATCCGGCGTCAGGGGCAACCGACGTGCCCGCATTGAACCTGGACCGCCCGCCCGCATCTTCGCGGTTTGAAAGGCCAAGACGTGTCCGACAACTCCATCGTCCAGATCAAGCCGCTCGGTTTCCCGTGGGCGACGATCGACCCGTTTCTCTTCTGCGTCTATCACGACGACGCCTATCCGAAGGCCAATGCGCAGATGGGTCCCGACGCGCCTCTCTCGGGCCGCGACATCGGCCAGGACTTCAGTCGCAAGGACGGCTGGAGCATGTACCACGGCGACACGGTGCCGGGCTTTCCGGGTCATCCGCATCGCGGCTTCGAGACGGTAACGATCGTGCGCAAGGGCCTCATCGATCATTCCGATTCGCTCGGCGCGACGGCCCGATTCGGCGGCGGCGACGTGCAGTGGCTGACCGCGGGCAAAGGCATCGTCCACTCGGAGATGTTCCCGCTGCTCGATCAGGCCGCAGCGAACCCGCTCGAGCTGTTCCAGATCTGGCTCAACCTGCCGGCGAAGAACAAGATGGCGTCGCCGCACTTCACGATGTTCTGGAACGAGGACATCCCGCGCCTGTCGGTCGGCGATGCCGAGGGCCGCACCACCGAGGTCGCGTGCATCGCCGGCCGGCTGGCGCCGAGCACCAGCGCGCCGCTGCCGCCGCCCGATTCATGGGCCTCGGACGCCGGCGCCGACCTCGCGATCTGGACGATCCGGATGGCTCCGGGCGCACGCTGGACGCTGCCCGCGGCACTCGGCAACGGCACCCGCCGCGTGCTCTATTTTTTCAAGGGCGCCTCGGTGCGCGTCGCTGGTCAGGAAGTGAAGAGCCACGCCGCGATCGAATTGCGCGCCGGCGCGGACGTCGAGCTCGTGGGCGGCGACGAGGTCGCCGAGTTCCTGGTGCTGCAGGGCCGGCCGATCGGCGAGCCGGTGGTGCAGCACGGCCCCTTCGTCATGAACACGCGGGCCGAGATCCTCGAGGCCTTTGCCGACTACCAGCGCACCCAGTTCGGCGGCTGGCCCTGGCCCGACCACGCGCCGGCGCACGGCCGCGACCCGTCGCGCTTCGCGAAGCACGTCGACGGCCGCGAGGAGCGGCCGCTGCCTGCCCTTACGCCAGAACGTACGCCGTCTTGACGGTGGTGTAGAACTCGGCCGCGTAGCGACCCTGCTCGCGCGACCCGTAGCTCGATCCCTTGCGGCCACCGAAGGGCACGTGATAGTCGACGCCGGCGGTCGGCAGGTTGACCATCACCATGCCGGCCTCGGCATTGCGCTTGAAGTGCGTCGCGTGCCTGAGGCTGGTCGTGCAGATGCCCGAGGCCAGGCCGAACGGCGTGTCGTTGGCCATCGCCAGCGCCTCGTCGTAGTCGCGCGCGCGCAGCGCCACTGCGACCGGCCCGAAGATCTCTTCGCGCGCGATGCGCATGTTCGGTGTGACGTCCGTGAAGAGCGCCGGCGCCATGTAGAAGCCCGGCGTTCCGCGCGTCAGCCGTTCGCCGCCCAGCGCGACCTTCGCGCCTTCGCCACGGCCGATCTCCATGTACGACAGGTTCTGGTCGAGCTGGCTCTGGTCGACCACCGGGCCGATGTGCGTGCCGGCCTTGACCGCATCGTCGATGACGAGCTGGCCGAGGCGGGTGCTGAGCGCGGCGATGAAGTGGTCGTGGATGCCCTCGGTGACGATGAGCCGCGACGACGCGGTGCAGCGCTGCCCGGTCGAGAAGTAGGCGCCGTTGACGGCGCATTCGACGGCCACCGGCAGCTCGGCATCGTCGAGCACGACGAGCGGATTCTTGCCGCCCATTTCGAGCTGGAACTTCTTCATGCCGCCGACGCAGGTGGCGGCGACCTTCTTGCCGGTCGCGACCGAGCCGGTGAAGGTGATGGCGTTGACGTCCGGGTGGTTCAGCATCGCCTCGCCGACCACCGAGCCGCGGCCCGTGACGAGGTTGAACACGCCCGGCGGAATGCCGGCGCGGACGATGATCTCCGAGAGCGCGTGTGCCATCGCCGGCACGAGGTCGGCCGGCTTGAAGACGACGCAGTTGCCGTAGGCCAGGGCCGGTGCGATCTTCCACGCCGGAATGGCGATCGGAAAATTCCACGGCGTGATGATGCCGACGACGCCGATCGGCTCGCGCGTGATCTCGACGTCGATCTTCGGCCGCACCGAGGCGAGCTTCTCGCCGGCGAGGCGCACGCACTCGGCCGCGTAGAACAGGAAGATCTGGCCGGCGCGCGCCGTCTCGCCGATGCCTTCGGCCAGGGTCTTGCCTTCTTCGCGCGAGAGCAGTCGCCCGAGCTCGTCCTTCCTCGACAGGATCTCGTCGCCGACGCGCTTGAGGATGTCGTGGCGCTCCTGGATCGACGATCGCGACCACGCCGGGAACGCCGCCTTGGCGGCGGCGATGGCGCGCTCGGCGTCGGCGGCGCTGGCGCGCGGGAAGACGCCGACCACGTCGTCGGTGTTCGACGGGTTGATGCTCGGCGACGATTCGCTGGCGCCGACCCACTCGCCGGCGATGTAGTTCTTCTTCGCTTCCATGTTCAACGTCCTTTGCTTTGCCGCCACGCCGCGAAGTCGCTGCGCGATTGTTCGTCGGTGGCCGGATACAGGCCGATGATGGATCGTCCGGCCATCACCTGCTCGGTGACGAAATCCTCGAAGGCCGTCATCTCGATCGCCTCGGCGGCGATCTCGGCCGCCAGATGCGCGGGAATGACGATCACGCCGTCGCCGTCGCCGACCATCACGTCACCCGGGAACACGGCAACGTCGCCGCAGCCGATCGGCACGTCGATGTCCATCGCCTGGTGCAAGGTGAGATTCGTCGGCGCCGACGGCCGCTGGTGATAGGCGGGGAAGGGCAGTCGCGCGATCTCGGGCGAGTCGCGAAAGCCGCCGTCGGTGACGACGCCGGCAACGCCGCGCTTCATCAGCCGCGAGACGAGGATCGAGCCGGCCGAAGCGGCGCGCGCGTCCTTCCTGCTGTCGATGACCAGCACCGCGCCGGGCGGGCATTGCTCGACGGCGACGCGCTGCGGGTGCTTGCGATCCTGAAACACGGTGATCGGGTTCAGGTCCTCGCGCGCCGGGATGTAGCGCAGCGTGAAGGCCTCGCCCACCATGTTCGGCAGGTTGCCGTTGAGCGGCCGCACGTCCTGGATGAACTGGTTGCGCAGCCCCCGCTTGAACAGCGCGGTGCAGAGCGTCGCGGTGCTGACTTTCGCGAGCTGCTCGCGCACGGTGGAAGAGAGAGTCACGAGCGGCTCCGGGCGAGTCAGAAGATGTCGGGCTCGGCGACCGGCGCGCCGAACGAGGTTTCGAGAAAGTCGAAGTCGCAGCCGGCGTCGGCCTGGCCGATGTGCTTCGAGAACATCCAGCCGTAGCCGCGCTCGTAGCGTGGCGGCGGCGGCGTCCAGGCGGTCTTGCGGCGCGCCAGCTCGTCGTCGCTGACCTCGAGGTGAATGCGCCGCGCCGGCACGTCGACCGAGATCAGGTCGCCGCTGCGCAGCAGGGCGAGCGGGCCGCCGATGTAGGCCTCGGGCGCGACATGCAGGATGCAGGCGCCGTAGCTGGTGCCGCTCATGCGCGCATCCGATAGGCGCAGCATGTCGCGCACGCCTTGCTTCAACAACTTCTTCGGGATCGGCAGCATGCCCCACTCCGGCATGCCGGGGCCGCCCTGCGGGCCGGCGTTGCGCAGCACCAGGATGTGGTCGGCGGTGACCTCGAGGTTCTCGTCGTCGACTGCCGCGCGCATCGACGGATAGTCGTCGAACACGAGTGCCGGGCCGGTGTGGCGCAGGTACTGCGGCGCGCAGGCGCTCGGCTTGATGACGCAGCCCGAAGGCGCCAGGTTGCCGCGCAGCACGGCAAGCGCGCCTTCGGCGTAGATCGGGTTGTCGAGGGTGCGGATGACGTCGTCGTTGTAGACGGCGGCGCCGGCGATGTTCTCGCCGAGGGTCGCGCCGGACACCGTCATCGCCTCGAGCTTCAGGTGGCCTTCGAGCCGGCCCATCAGCGCCGGCAGGCCGCCGGCGTAAAAGAAGTCTTCCATCAGGTAGGTGTCGCCGCTCGGCCGGATGTTGGCGATCACCGGCACCTCGCGGCTGGCTTTGTCGAAGTCGTCGAGGCCGATGTCGAAGCCGGCGCGGCGCGCCATCGCCACCAGATGGATGACGGCGTTGGTCGAGCAGCCCATTGCCATCGCCACCGCGATCGCATTCTCGAACGAGGCGCGGCTGAGAATCTTCTTGGGCGAGAGGTCGTCCCAGACCATGTCGACGATGCGCCGCCCGCATTCCGCCGACATGCGGATGTGGCCGGCGTCGGCGGCCGGGATCGACGAGGCGCCGGGCAAGGTCATGCCGATCGCCTCGGCGATTGCCGTCATCGTGCTCGCCGTGCCCATCGTCATGCAGGTGCCGTGGCTGCGTGCGATGCCGCCCTCGACGCCGATCCACTCGGTCTTCGTGATGTTGCCGGCGCGGCGCTCGTCCCAGAGCTTCCAGGCATCCGAGCCCGAGCCGAGCACCTGGCCCTTGTAGTTGCCGCGCAGCATCGGCCCGGCGGGCAGGTAGATGCAGGGATAGCCGGCGCTCGTCGCGCCCATCAACAGGCCCGGCGTGCTCTTGTCGCAGCCGCCCATCAGCACCGCGCCGTCGACCGGGTGGCTGCGCAGCTGCTCTTCCGTCTCCATGGCCAGGAAGTTTCGATAGAGCATGGTCGTCGGCTTGACGAAGCTCTCGGAGACCGAGGTCGCCGGCAGCTCGACCGGAAAGCCGCCCGCCTGCAGCACGCCGCGCTTCACGTCCTCGACGCGCTGCTTGAAGTGGGCGTGGCAGGGCTGCAGGTCGGACCAGGTGTTGACGATGCCGATCACCGGCTTGCCGACCCAGTCGGCCGGCGCGTAGCCCATCTGCATGACGCGCGAGCGGTGGCCGAACGAACGCAGGTCGTCGGGAGCGAACCAGCGCGCGCTGCGCAGCTGCTCGGGGGTGCGTCGGGTCATGGGGTTCGCTGCTTTTCGGGCGCTAATACATTAGTATGCCACTGCCATGAAGCTCGACGACCTGCCCCGTCCGATCCGGCTCGACCGCTCGCGCCATGCCGCGCCGCAGGTGTTCGAGCGGCTGCGCGAGATGATCCTCTCTTTGGAGCTGGCGCCCGGCACGGTGCTTTCCCGGGCCGAGCTGGCGGCGCGTTTCGGCGTCAGCCAGACGCCGGTGCGCGACGCCCTGATGCGCCTCGGCGTCGAGGGCCTGGTCGACATCTTCGCCCAGCACGCCACCGTCGTCAGCCGCATCGACCTCGCCTCGGCGCTGCAGGCCCATTTCTTGCGCCGTTCGATCGAGCTCGAAATCGTGCGCACACTGGCCGAGAGCGCCGACGCGGCGCTCGTTGCCGGCCTGCGCGCCACCATCGCCGTGCAGAAGGGATTGCGCGATGCCAGCGACTACCGCGAATTCATTGCCGCCGACGAGGACTTTCATCGCCGGATGTACGAGGCTGCGGGCGTGCCCGAGCTATGGGATCTGGTGCGCCGGCTGAGCGGCCACATCGACCGGCTGCGCCGCCTGCACCTGCCGGCGGCGGGCAAGGCCGGGGCCATCGTGCGCGACCATTCGGCGATCGTCGAAGCGATCGCGCGTGGCGATGCCGCAGGGGCGGAGGCGGCGCTGCGCAAGCATCTTTCGGGAACGCTGAACCACATCGAGCAGATCCGGGCGCGGCATCCGGATTTCGTCACCGCGGCGTGAGCACCGCCCTGCGCCGGTGCGGCGTCGTCGCGGCATTCGCACTTGCCGCTGCTGCAGCAGCGGCGGCAGAGTTGCCGGCCTACAGCGCCGACGCGAAGCAGACGACGGTCTCCGGCCTTTCGGCCGGTGCCTTCATGGCGGTGCAGTTGCAGATCGCCTATTCGGCATCGATCTCCGGGGCCGGCGTGGTCGCCGGCGGGCCCTACTACTGCGCCGAAGGCAGTGTCGCCTTCGCCTTCTACTGCATGGGCCAGGTGCCGCTCTTTCCGCCCGGCGCGTCGAACTCGGTCGGCTTCGCCAAGGCCTTCGCCGCGACGAACGAGATCGACTCGCTCGGCCACTTGAAGCAGCGCCGCGTCTACGTCTTCAGCGGCACGAAAGACGATGTCGTGCTGCCGGCCGTCGCCGACGCCACGGTCGAGCTCTTCCAGCGCCTCGGCGTCACGGGCCCGCGGCTGAAATTCGTGCGCGACCTGCCGGCCGGCCACGCCCTGATCGCGCCCGGCTTCGGCAATGCCTGCGGCGCCAACGCGGCGCCCTACATCAGCCACTGCAGTGTCGGCGGCCACGACTACGACCAGGCCGGCGAGATCCTGCAGCATCTCTACGCCAAGCCTGCGCTGCAAGCGCCCGCGGCCACGGCGCAGCCGGTCGTCGCCTTCGACCAGCGCCCTTTCGGCTCGGTCGCGGCGGCGATGGCCGACACCGGCTTTCTCTACGCGCCGCAGGCCTGCACAGCGGCCGGCGCGCATTGCCGCATCCACGTCGCCCTGCATGGCTGCGCGCAGTCGGCCGAGTCGGTCGGCAACCGCTTCACCGACGACACCGGCTACAACCGCTGGGCCGACAGCAACCGCATCCTCGTCCTCTATCCGCAGGTCAACAAGTCGGACGCCAATCCGCAAGGTTGCTGGGACTGGTGGGGCTACACCGGTCCAAGCTACGCCTACAAGTCAGGCCCACAGATGCAGGCGATCATGGCCATGGTCGAAAGGCTCTCGCAAAAGCCCTAGCGACGACCCGCTACTGCACCTGCAGCTTGGCGGCCTTGGCGATGCGCGCCGCCGACTCCATCTCGGTCTTGATGTAGGCGTTGAAGGCCTCGGGTGTCATCGGCAGCGGCTCGGCGCCGAGCTGCGTGAAGCGCTCCCGTACCTCGGGCGAGCCGATCGCCTTCACCGCCTCGTCGTGCAGGCGGCGGATCAGTGCCGGTGGCGTCTGGCTCGAGACGATCATGCCGACCCAGAAGGTGTATTCGGAGCCGGGCACGCCGGCCTCGACGGTCGTCGGCACCTGCGGCAGCGTCGGAGCGCGCGTCGGCGTGCTCACCGCGAGCGCCTGCAGCTTGCCGTCCTTGATCAGCGGCAGGGCCGAAGACAGCGGCGAGAAGTACCAGTCGATGCGGCCGGCCATGACGTCGTTGAGCGCTTCGGGCGTGCCCTTGAACGGGATGTGCAAGGCGTCGATGCCGGCCTGCAGCTTGAACTTCTCTGCATTCAGATGCGTGGCGCTGCCGTTGCCGGCCGAGCCGTAGTTGAGCGCGCCCGGCTTCGCCTTGGCCACGGCGATGACGTCGGCCACCGTCTTCCATCCGCGCGACGGCGAGACGACCATGACGTTGGGCAGCGCCGCAAGCGGCGTCACGCCGGTCAGGTCCTTCAGCGTGTCGTAGGGCAGGTTCGTGTAGAGGGCCGGGTTGAGGGCGTGGCCCGAGGAATGGATGAGCACCGTGTAGCCGTCGGCGTCGCCCTTGGCCACGCCGCCCGCGGCGATCGTGCCGCCGGCGCCGGGCCGGTTGTCGACGATGACTGTCTGGCCCATGTTGCGGCCCATCACCTCGCCGACGGTGCGGGCGATGATGTCGGTGCCGCTGCCGGGCGTGAACGGCACGACGAAGTGGATCGGCCTGGTCGGATAGCTCTGTGCCGTGGCACTGCCCGCGGTGCAGAGGGCGAGCGCGGCGAGCGCGGCGGTGACGATCGTGTTCATGGCGGTGTGCCTCCTCGGCTTTGTTTGTTCGGCGATGCCGACCTCGCGCTCAATGCGAGAGGCCGAGCGCTGCGGTGATCTTGCGGCCGGAGCGGTCAAGCGCTGCGATCAACTGCGGCAGGTCGACGCCGAGCAGCGCGCCGCCACGCTTCTTCCAGCGCCCCGCAACCATGACGCTGTCGACATTGGCAAGCGACGCCTGGAACACGACCGCGCTGACCGCGTCGTGCACCGGCTGCATGTTGAGGTCGCCGGCGCGGATGAGCACCAGGTCGGCCTGCTTGCCGGCAGCGAGCGAGCCGACGCGGCCTTCGGCGCCGAGCATCTTCGCGCCTTCAAGGGTGATCCACGAGAGCGCCTCACGCGTCGTCACGGTCGAGGTGGGCGGGATGTTGCCGTGCGCCTGCCGATGCGCGTAGTTGTCGAGCGTGCGCTGCATGCCCAGCGCGATGCGGGCTTGCGTGATCATGTCGCCGCTCAGCACGCTCTCGAGGTCGACGCCGAGCGAGGGCGCGCGTCCGTAGGCGCGTAGCCGCCCGGTGATCGGATGGCCGTGGCCTTGCGACATCTCGCTTTCGGCGGCCGCCGAAAAGCTCATGCCGAGGCCGCAGAAGCGCTCGAGCTGCGCATCGCTCAGCGCGTGGCCGTGCACGATGTTGACGTGCGGGCCGAGCAGCCCTTCGGCCTCGAGCCGGTCCCAGCCGTCGGGTGTGCGCGCCGGGCCGCCGCCCTGATGCAGCGAGGCGATGACGCCGAGCTCGCGTGCCATGCGAAAGTCGTGCAGCGCGACCTCGAGCGTCGAGTAGTGCGGGCCGAGCACGGCGGCGCCGATGTCGAGCAAGGCGTTGCCGTGATGGCGCTCGATCAGCCGCTCGAGCTCGGCGCGCGGATGCGGCACTTCCCAGAACGGGCGCTCGCCGGGCTTGGGGTCCGGCTTGGGCGTGCCGTGCAGGAAGGTGGCGCGGATGCCCGACTGCAACAGGCCGTCGATGGCGGCGTCGTTGTGTGCCGGCGTGCGGTTGTTGTGGCACCAGTCGACCAGCATTGTCGTGCCGCAACTGAGCTGGTTCAGCGCGCCGACCAGGGTCGCGATGTGCAGATCTTCCGGGTCGAAGGCGGTCGCCAGGCCGGCGTGCATCTTCGCGAAGTACTCGGGCAGGGTCCAGTTCGCGGCGACGCCGCGCAAGGCCGTCTGCCAGGTGTGCATGTGCGCGTTGACCAAGCCGGGAATGGCGATGAAGCCGCCGGCCTCGACGACCTCGCAGTCGTCGGCCTGCAGCGACGGCGCGATCTCGGCGATGTGGTCATCCTCGACGAGGATGTCGCCGCGCGGCAGGTCGCCCTGCGCGGCCATAGTGACGATGCTGGCGCCGCGGATCAGCGTCTTGCGTGCGCTCGCCATCTCAGCTCTCGAGACCGTCGCTCAGCCGGACGTTCTCCGCCGTCAGCTCGATGCCGGCGTCGCGCGCCGTCTCGAGCAGCAGGATCGCGAAGTCGACGTGGTCGTGGCCGCGGCCGACCATGCGCGCCACGGATTCGCGCGTCGCCGCCGCGGCCGGCATCGCCACGCCGTAGGTCTTGGCGGCGGCCATGCCGAGGTCCATGTCCTTGAGCAGCAGCTTGGGCGTGAAGGTGACCTGGTCGAAGGTGAGATTGGTGAGCACCGGCGACTTGTAGCGCGTGTACATCGAGCCGAGCACCGAGTCGTTGATGCTTTCGAGAAAAACGTGGCGCGGAATGCCCGCCTTCTCGGCCAGCACCGTGATCTCGCACAGGTTCTGGATGACGACGCCGAACATAGTGTTGTGCGCGATCTTCCAGATGCGTGCCAGTTCGCCTTCGCCCACCCACATCACCTTGCGCGCCATCGACTGCAGGTAGGGCTCGGCGCGGTCGTAGAGCGCCCTCGGACCCGACGACACCATGAGCAGCTTGCCGGCCTTGGCGACCTTGGCGTTGCCCGAGACCGGCGTGCACAGGTAGCCGACGCCGAGCGCTTCGAGGCGTTTGCGGATCTCCGCCGAGCCTTCCTGCGAGATCGACGAGCTGTCGACGACGACCTTGGGCTTCGTCGCACCGGCGACGAGGCCGCCGTCGGCGAACAGCACGTCCTTCAGGTCGTCGGTGGTCGAGACCATGGTGAAGACGAGGTCGCAGTCGGCCAGCGCCTGCCGGTTCGCGGCCACGTCGGCACCGTACTCGACCAGCGGGTCGGCCTTGCTGCGCGTGCGGTTCCAGACCGTGACGGCATGGCCGCCCTTGAGCAGGCGCTTGACCATCGCCTCGCCCATCCGGCCCAAGCCGATCCATCCCAGGCGATCGCCCATTGCTTCTCCTCGTCGTTGCCGCGCCGCGCGGCCTGCGGTGGGTCGCGAGTGTGTCGCGCGGCGCGAGCATAGACCGAAGTGGTCGATCGATCCGCGACGCCGGGCGCGCGGACCGGTTCACCCTAGCCGCGCGGCGGCATCCACTTGCGCAGCTGCGCCGGTCAGGCGCCGATCGCTAACTCTGAACGAGGCGTCGCGTCATCGTGCCGGTCGGGAAGACCTGGCGGCCGGCTTTGGCACTCGGCGACGCGCCGCCGTGGCGCGCCCCATCTCCAGCCGCTCGCCGTCGAGCATTCGGGAGCGAGCCTCCGGATAGATGAACGACTCTTCCAGCGCCATGTGGTCGCGCGACAGCTCGACAAAGATCTCGACGCCCTCGCGCAGGGTGGCAATGTCGTACCAGGCCTGGCCGCAGGCCACCGCGTCCACCTGCGGCGCGAGCTCGAGCCAGTCCTCTTCGAGCCAGGCGTGATCCTGCTGCAGCCGCAGCACGGCCTGCACGATTTCGGCGTTGCCGCTGGCGATCAGCTTCGGAAACACGAACAACTCTTCGTCCTGATGGTGCTGACGCGCGGTCCCGGAAAAGAAGGCGGCGATCTCGCCGGCCATGGCTCTCGCTTCCGGGTCGGCGCCGACGTTCGCGAGGCGCGACACGAGCGCCGTCAGCTTGCCGAGCGTGAAGACGGTCTGGATGTGACAGGCGTCGAGCACCTCGAAACCATCGAGGGCGGACGGCGCCGCCGCTGCGGGGGATGTGTCGTGGGTCGTCGAGGTCATGGCGGGTTGCTCCCCCATCAATTCGCTCGATGCTCGATCCTTTGCCGATCGGCCCCATTGATCTGGGTCAAGCGCTGACGGGTCAGCCGGCGGAGACGAAGCCCTGCGAGTGATAGAACACGTTCGGCTTGCGGTAGATGGCGAGGATGACGCAGCCTTCGTCGCTGTGCGTCTCGTGCATCGAGCCCGGCGTGCGCCAGACGTACTGGCCGGCGCGGCAGATGCCGTCGTGGTCGTAGAACGATCCTTCGAGCACCCAGCTCTGCTCGATCTCGGGGTGGCGATGGAACGGCAGCTTCGCGCCCGGCTCCCACTTCAGCAAGACCGTCATCGAGCCTTCGGCCTCGTTGCGGTAGAGCACCTTCATGGCGATCTTGTCGAACTGCGTCGGCTGCCATTCGAGCTGTTCGGGATCGACGTAGGTCGAGCCGTTGACGGTCGGCTGCAGCTTGCCGGCAAGGCGCTCGAGAGTCGGGGTGTTTGACATGGTGATGATCCTTGAGACAGGAAATCGCGAGAATGCCGCCATTGTCCCGCGTGTGCTTCGTGGCCGCGCACCCAAGGTCAGGAGCGAAGCATGCGTTCGACATCGCGAATCATGGCCGCAGCGCGCGTTCCAGGCGCGATCGCGGCGGCGGCGCTGGCGCTCGCCCTCGGCACGGGCCCGGGCGCTGCGGCCGCTGCCGCGCCGGCCGACGCCCTCTCGTCGGCGCGCATCGGCGAGATCCTCGCCAGCCCCGATCGCACCGACGCCGATCGCACGAACGACCTGCGGCGCAAGCCCTACGACATGCTGAACTTCATCGGCGTGCGGCCCGGCATGGTCGCGCTCGACCTCAGCGCCGGCGGCGGCTACACCAGCGAGCTGCTCGCACGGGCGACCGGTCCGACTGGCCGCGTCTACGCGCACGCGCCGCCGCGCGTGCCCCGGCCGGTGCCGGCCCAGCCCGAAGGCGCGGCGACGCCGGTAGCCGCGCCGACGATGTCGGCTGGCGCTTCTTCCCCGCCCGTCCCCGCGGGACTGGCGGTGCGCATCAAGCGCGTCGACAACATCGTCGTCGTCGTCCAGCCTTTCGAGGACCCGGCGCCGGCCGAGCGGGCAGCGAACGGCCTCGACCTCGTCACCCTGATGTTCAACTACCACGACCTCGGCTTCATGGGCGTCGACCGGGCGCGCATGAACCGCGCCGTCTTCGCGGCGCTGAAGCCGGGCGGCTTCTACGTCATCGCCGACCACTCCGGCCGTGCCGGCACCGGCATCTCCGAGTCCGGCACGCTGCATCGCGTGGAAGAAGCCTTCCTGCGCCAGGAGGTCGAGAGCGCGGGCTTCAAGCTGGTGGCGTCGGGCGATTTCCTGCGCAACCCGAACGACCCGCGCGACCGCAACACGCCGGACCCGCCGCAGCCCAAGGACGAGTTCGTGCTGAAGTTCGTCAGGCCTTGATCGTGGTCGCGGCGGGCCGGAAGGCGAGTGCGCCGACCAGCGCGCAGACCGCCAGCGTCCAGACGATGACCGCGCCCGACGGCAGGTCGAACAAGGCCGAGAGCGCCAGGCCGATCGCGTAGCCGAGCGCACCGACCGCATAGGCGATGCCGTAGCGGCGCCGCCCGACGTGGTGGGCGCGGGTGGCCAGCGCCGGGATGATCAGGCTCGAGAACACGAGATAGACGCCGACCAGCTGCACCGAGGCGGTCACCGCCAGCGCGAATGCGCCGTAAAAGCCGAAGCGGCCGAGCCGCTCGACCCAGCCGAGCCACAAAGCGACGAGCAGCACCACCGAGAGGCCGCCGAGCCACATCAGCTGCGTCGTGTTCACCCAGAGGATCTGGCCGACGAGCAGGTCCTTCAGGTGCTCGCCGCCGTGCGGGTTGCCGGCCAGCAGCAGGATGCCGGCGCAGGCGGCGAGGATGAACATGACGCCGATCAGCGCTTCCTGATGCCGGGCGGCGCGCTTCTCGGTCCAGGTGAGCAGCCAGGCGCCGAGCAGCGCCGCGCAAACGGCCGAGAGCTGCACCGCGATGCCGCCCTCGGGCAGGCCGAAGGTGTCGGCGGCGATGACGCCCAGGCCCGCGATCTGCGCGATCGCCAGGTCGATGAAGACGATGCCGCGGTCGAGCACCTGCATGCCCATCGGCACGTGCGTGGCCAGCACCAGGAGCCCGGCGATCAGCGCCGGGCCGAGGATGCCCCAGTCGAGCGCACTCCAGTTCATGGCTTGGTGCTTCGCGCGGCGAGCAGCCGCGCGACGGTGTCGTCGAACAGGCCGAACAAGTCCTTCGCGGCATCGCTGCCGCCGACGGTGAAGGGGATCTTCACGGCGGGAATGCTGGCGTTCTTGCTCAGCCACTCCGAAGGGCGCGGGTCCTGATAGGCCGAATACAGCACCATCTTCGCCGGCGCGGCCTTCAACGCGGCCAGCACTTCCTGCAGGTGCGACGCGGTCGGCTCGACCCCGGGCTTGGGCTCGAGCACGGCAACCTCTTTCAAGCCGAGCCAGTCGTAGAGATAGACGAAGGCCTTGTGCTGCGAGACGACGGGCTCGCCGCGCAAGGGCGCGGCCTGGGCGCTCCAGCGCGCGATCGCCTGCTGCCAGCGCTGTGCGAAGTCGGATTGCGCCTTCGCGTACTGCGCCGCATGCGTCGGGTCAAGCTGCTGCAGGCGTGCGCCGAGTGCGGCGGCGACGAGCGCGATGTTGCGCGGGTCGGTCTGGATGTGCGGGTTGCCGGCGGCATGCACGTCGCCCTGGGCGCGGTCGAGCTGGCCGGGCACGTCGAGCTTTTTCACGTAGTCGGCGGCAGCGAAGTTGCCGGGCTGGCCGGCCTGCACCTTGGCGTTGCCCGATTGCTGCAGCAGCACCGGCAGCCAGCCGATCTCGAGCTCGGCGCCGGTGCAGGCGACCAGGTCGGCGTTGCGTGCGCGAACGATCAGGCTCGGCTTGGCCTGGATCTGGTGCGGGTCCTGCAATGCATTGGTGGCGACCGAGACATCGACCAGGTTGCCGCCGAGTTCCTGCGCCAGCGCGCCCCATTCGGGCTCGCAGGCGAAGACATGCAGCGCGGCGTGCGCAGGCAAGGCGAGCAGGGCAAGGGGCGCGCCGAGCAGCGCGAGAAGAGAAGACCGATGCGTCATGAGAGGCTCCGTGTCGGCGGGTTCAGTAGCTGTGCGCGCCGTGCGCGCCCAGGCTCATCTGGTATTGAAGAAAGAGCTGCCTGTCGGTGACACCTTCGCGCGAGCGGTCTTGCGCGAGCTGCAGGCGCACGCGCGAGAACTCGCTCGGGTTGAAGTCGACCATCAGCGAGTTCTTGCGCGGTTTGTAGTCGCTGCTCGCGAACGACGCGGCGTTGAGGCCGTAGTCGGGCGTGCCGGGGTCGAGCCGCTCGGTGCGCAGGCCGACGCGCCAGTACGGCATGAACTGCCAGACGCCTTGCACGTACCAGCCCGACTGCGTCGCTCGATAAGCTCCCGGGCTGTCGGCGCCGCCGATGTCGTAGACCAGGCTGCCGCTCCGTGTGCTGCGCAGGTACTCGCCCTGCAGCTTGAAGTTGGTGCGTGTCGCGTTGCCGTTCGGCGCCCATTTCCAGATCGCGTCGGCGATCCAGACGCGGGTGCTGCCGTTGAAGGCGTTGGTCACGGCACTGCCGGCGGCGTCGGTGGCGAGCAGGCTCTGGTCGTTGGCTTTCGCGTTCAGGAACGACAGGCCGGCGCGCCAGCTCTGGCTGTCGCCGATGTCGCCGCCGGAGTGCGCTGTCAGCGCCACCATGCCGGCACCGTTGCGGCCGGTGTCGCTGCCCGGAAAGCTGCGCCCGCGGCCGAACTCGAGGCCGAGCTCGACGTACTGGTCGAGCGGCGGCAGCCACGTCAGCTGCACGCCGTCGTCGCCGTATTGCGTGCCGAGCATCGCCTGATAGGCGAGCGGGTTGTCGACGAAGTCCCAGGTGTGCGCGTGCTGCGGGTTGAGGTAGCCGATGCCCGAGAAGAAGCGCCCGGCCTTCAGCGCGAAGCCGTTGCCGAGCGAGGTCGTCTGCACGTAGGCCTCTTCGACCGAGACGCTGTTGTCGCCGTGCAGCGAGATGTTGGCGGCGCCGCGCAGCCAGGGGTCGATGCTGGCGGCGAAGCCGAGCTCGGATTCCGAGAGGCTGAAGCCGCGCGTGCCCGACCCGATGTCCGCGCCGGGCGGCAACTGGAAGCCGGTGATCGCATACCTGGCCGGGTCTTGCGAGGTGCGCGTGTACAGGCCCGACAGGATCAGGGACATCGACGGGTTGAAGCTGTTGGCGCCGCCTCCGGCCGACGCGACCACCGGCGCCGCGGAAGAGGGCGGTGCGGCCGGAACAGGCACCGTCGCCTGCGTCGCCAACGCGGCGGTGGCCACTGCAGGGGCAGGCGGCGCGAGCGCCGCCTCGGCCTTTTGCAGCCGAAGTTCCAGCAGTTGAAGGCGCGCTTCGTAGGCGGCGCGCAGCGCGTCCATTTCCTGGCGCAACGTGGCCAGGTCGGACGAGGTGTCGGCAAAAGCGCCGAAAGGCATGGCCAGCGCGAGCGCGACGGTCGTGGGCACGAGCTTGTGCATGGAAATTCGCTCCGGCAAATGCGTCGAATCGCGCCCGGTCGTCGTCACGACGGCTCGGGCGCAGCGGCAACGATCAGCGGGAAGCGAGAGGCGGAGCGCGGCTCCGGTAGGCGCGGGCGGTCAGCGCGAGCCAGACGGCGACGGCGGCAGCTTGCGGCAGCGCATGAGCGACCGATGGCGGCGTCACGACTTGTGTGTCGGCGAGCAGCGCACCGCCGCCGATGGCCGCCGCCGTGAGGCACAGGTCACAGTGCGTCTGGGCGGGTGCCTGCGGATCCTTGGCGGCTCGACTCGCCTCCGGCCGATCGTGCGACAGCGCGTGCCAGGCGGCGCCGACCTGCGCGAGCGGAAACAGCAGGCCGAACCAGAGCAGCCACGCGAAGCGGCGTGGCGAGACGGTGCGGGAGCGAAGCGCGGGCATGACCAGGCGCGATCTTAGACCGCAGACGACGAACGCCACGTCGTCGTGGGCTCAGCCGCTACCACCGTCTCGTTGAACGATGTGACATCGTGCCGCGTAGGACAATGGCCG
>JANXXS010000190.1 GCA_025350505.1 Burkholderiales bacterium | reverse complement strand
GGAAAAAAAGCTGGTGCGCAACCCGCGCATCCCGTTCGGCAAGGGCGCGATCCAGGGTGTCGCCGGGCCCGAGAGCGCCAACAACGCCGGGGCGCAGACCTCGTTCATCCCGATGCTGACGCTCGGCATTCCGCCCAACGCCGTGATGGCGCTGATGGTCGGCGCGATGACGATCAAGGGCATCCAGCCCGGCCCGCAGGTGATGACCTCGAACCCGCAGCTGTTCTGGGGCCTGATCGCCTCGATGTGGGTCGGCAACGCGATGCTCGTGATCCTCAACCTGCCGCTGATCGGCATGTGGATCAAGCTGCTCACCGTGCCCTATCGCTACCTGTTTCCGGCGATCACGCTGTTCTGCTGCATCGGCGTCTATACGCTCAGCAACGCCACGTTCGACGTCTTTCTGACGGCCTTGTTCGCCGTCGTCGGCTACATCTTCTACAAACTCAGCTGCGAGGCCGCGCCGCTCCTGCTCGGCTTCATCCTCGGGCCGTTGATGGAAGAAAACCTGCGCCGTGCGCTGCTTCTCTCGCGCGGCGACTGGGGCACCTTCGTGACGCGGCCGCTCTCGGCCGGTCTGCTCGCCGCGGCGGCGCTGCTGATCCTGGTCGTGTCGCTGCCGTCGATCAAGCAGAAGCGGGAAGTGGCGTTCTCGGAAGACTGACCGCGGACGAGGGACAGTCCCTGCGGACTGTCCCGCGCCTCGGTCAGCCCAGAGCGCTTGCAAGCGCTCTGGGTGAGCGCCCGAGCGCGGTGTCCATGGGCGCGCTATCGTTGCCGTCATGACCGACCACCGATTCGACTGGACGACAGGCTACGCGTCGACGCGCCTGCCCGTCTTCGCGCGCAACATCGTCTCGACCTCGCACCCGCTGGCCGCACAGGCCGGTTTGCGCGCGATGCAGCAGGGCGGCAATGCCGTCGACGCGGCGATCGCGGCCGCGGCCGTGATGACACTCGTCGAGCCATGCAGCAACGGCCTCGGCTCCGACGCGTTCTGCATCCTCTGGGACGGCGAGCGCTTGCACGGCCTCAACGCCTCGGGTCCGGCGCCGGCGACCTGGACGCCCGAGTACTTTCGCCGCAAATACGGCGGCGACGCCAATCGCCCGCCGATGCGTGGCTGGGACTCGGTGTCGGTGCCCGGCGCCGTCGCCGGCTGGGTGGCGCTGTCCGAGCGCTTCGGCAAGATGCCCTTCGCCGATCTGCTCGCGCCGGCCATCGAGACGGCCGAGCGCGGCTATGCCGTTCCCATCGTCGTGCAGCAGAAGTGGGCCGCGGCGGCGCCGCTGCTCGCCGACCAGCCGGGTTGGGCCGAGGCCTTTCTGCCCAAGGGTCGCGCACCCGAGGTCGGCGAGCGTTTTGCCTTCCCCGCCGCGGCACGAACCCTGCGCGCCATCGCCGAGACGCGTGGCGCCGCGCTCTACGGTGGCGAGATCGCCGAGGCCGCGGCGAAGCATGCCGCGGCGAACGGCGGCGCGATGACGGTGCGCGACTTCGCGTCGTTCGAGCCCGAATGGGTCGACCCGATCGGCATCGACGCCTGGGGCTACCGGCTGCACGAGATCCCGCCCAACGGGCAGGGCATCGCCGCGCTGATCGCCCTCGGCATCGCACGCCGGTTCGACCTCGCCTCGATGCCGCCCGACAGCGCGCTCAGCCAGCACCTGCAGATCGAGGCGATGAAGCTGGCCTTCGCCGATACCTATGCGCACGTCGCCGACATGCGCGGCGGCATGCGCCTCACGCCGGCGCAGATGCTCGACGAGAGCTACCTCGCGTCGCGCGCGAAGCTGATCGATCCGAAGCGCGCGCAGGTCTTCAGCCAGGGTCATGCGCCGCGCGGCGGCACCATCTACCTCACCGCCGCCGATGAGCGCGGCATGATGGTCAGCTTCATCCAGAGCAACTACATGGGCTTCGGCTCCGGCGTCGTCGTGCCGGGTTGGGGCCTGTCGATGCAGAACCGAGGCTACGGCTTCTCGCTCGACCCGGACAGCCCGAACTGCGTCGCACCCGGCAAGCGTCCGTTCCACACCATCATTCCGGCCTTCCTCACGAAAGACGGCAAGCCGCAGATGAGCTTCGGCGTGATGGGCGGCAACATGCAGCCGCAGGGGCACCTGCAGACGCTGGCGCGCATGCTCGTGCACGGCCAGCAGCCGCAGGCGGCCTGCGACGCGCCGCGCTGGCGCTTCAACCACGGCCTCGAGATCAACGTCGAAGGCGCGATGCCGGCCGCGACCGTGCAGGGCCTGCTCGAGCGGGGCCACCAGGCGACGGTGATCGACGACAGCTACCAGGACTTCGGCGCCGGCCAGTTCATCTGGCGGCTCGGCGATCCGGCCGTCGAGGGTTACGTGGCGGCGAGCGATCCGCGGCGCGACGGGCAGGCGGCGGGGTTTTGAGGCGAAGTTTGCCCGGCCGTCACATTCGCATCGGCGGCGGTGCCACGCCAAGTGCGGCCACGAGGACGAGTACGGCTGCTCCCAGCGCCTGTTCCATCCAGACGTTGCGCCTGAGCCGCCAGGCAGCCTCGACGCGAGGCGCGATGTCGCGTTCGTTCGCAAGCAGGACGGGTATCAGACGGGTGCGATTCGCAGCGGCGACGGCCAGCATGAGCGCGAACACGAGAAGCTTCGCAAGCAGCACGTTCCCGTAGGTCGTCTCGAGCAGCGCCCGCGGGGTTGGAACCAGGTAGTACGCGTTCGCCATCCCGGTCAGGAGAAGCACGCCCACACTGAGCGCAGCCCGGTTGCCGAAGCGCCTCGCGATCTCGGTGCAGGCGTCGATTTCGCGGGCCGTCGGAGAGCCGTCGAGAGTCCTGAGGAGCGCCGCGAGCGGAGCCAGGCCGCCGAGCCAGGCTCCCGCAGCGAGCAGGTGCGCCGCATCGCCGATGTGGTGAAGCAAACCATCGGCGCCGACTTCTGCGTTTGCGTGGCCTGCCCAGGCGAGGCCGGCCAGAAGTCCACCCGTGATGCCGACCGACAAGACGGAGAGCCGAGGCTGGCGCGGCGGCCCGGCACGCAAGATCGGCCATGCGAGTGCCAGCACCAGGGCCATCGAGGCACGAGCCGACCAGGCCTGGCCGAAGACCGTCGACCCGAGCACGGTCGAAAGCGTTGAAGGCGCGAGTGCCTCGTCGAGCGGCTGCCCGCTCATCTGCATCGCCACCAGAGCCAGCCAACAGCCGCCGGAAATCACCATCCAGGCCCACGCCCCGACCAGAACGCGACGGAAGCGCCGGCAAGCGGCGTTCTCTGCCCGGTCCGAAAGGAGCCGCACTTGCCCGGCATGGCGGGTGCCACCGAGGAGGAGCGCAAACAGCATCTCTCCAAACAAGACGATCGTCGCCGCATAGTGAACGGCGCGCACCGCAACCAGCAACCCGTCCATCGCAGCCACAGGCCTATTTCTGCGGCGCCACGTCGAAGGTGAAGTCACCCTCGGTCGCGTGCGCATCGACCGACACGACGCGCCAGACGACGCGATAGCGCCCTGGCGGCAGCGACGATATCGAGACGAGCAGGTGCTTGCGGTCCACCTTGTCGACCGCCGCGTCGCGCGCGTCGACCTGGCGGTTGCCCGCATCGACGACCTTTACCGTCGAGAACGCGGGCTCCAGGGGCTCGCTGAACCACAGCTCCACTCGACCCGGAGCGACCTTGACGCTGCTGCCGACCGGCGGCGTCGACCGATCCAGCATGGCGTGAGCCATTGCCGCGGTGGACAGCGCCAGGCCGACAAGCAGACCGCCGATGCGAGCGAAGAGCTTCACTGGGTCATCCTCCAAGAAGTGGTTTGCCGAGGCTCTTCGGGAACAGGTCATCGAGGAAGAAGTGCAGCTGCATCAGCACCCCCGTGCTGCCTCCGGTGCGGCGGTTCACCGGTATGACCGCCTCGATGCCCAACTGCATCGTTCGGCCGGGGAAGAGGATGCCGGGGTTGATGGTTCCGGTCGTCGGCCCGCGGCCGCGATCGAGCGGCTTTTCGAGCGCCACTTCGATGATCGGTATGGCGTTTCGCAACGGCCCTGGCAGACCGATGTCTTTGACGAACGCGTTGAGATAGGGAAGGCTGTACTCGAGGGCAAAGCCGATCTTCAGGACGTGCGGATGCGGCTCCGTCACGGGGTTGCCATCGTCATCCAGCGAAGCGCTGCTGGAGCGCGTCGGCACGCCGATCCCGACACTGCCGGTCATGGCGACCGGTCGAAGGAGACGCAGCGCCTCGGGCAGGTCGCCGAACCCGCGCCCCACGAACAACGCGGGCGTGATCGTGCTGAACGATTCCGCGCCGACCCGGCGCGAGCCGGTGCCGCCGAGATCCGCATCGACACCGACGGAGAGGATCGTTTCGTGAAGGTCGCTCTTGTAGAACTGGTACTTGGCGTTCAACGCGAAGTTGTCGAAGCCCTGCACGCGCGTGCCGCCCCTGGGCTCCAGCCGCAGCCAGGTGGCGCCGAAGCCGACGCCGAAATCGTCCGTGACGCGTTTGCTGAAGTCGACCGATGCGCTGCTGTCGATGCTGGGGGCGGCGTCGTCCGCCGTTCGCCGTCTCGAGACGGTCGGCAGCGACAACTCGTCGGCAACGAACGGATCGTCGGTGGCCAAGGTCGCAGGAAAGAAGCGCTTGCCGGCAAAGCCGTGCGCGAAGGACGGGTCGGCCCAGCCCATGCCGGCAACGAGGAGGGCCGAGGTGGCCAGTGCGATGGGGGTTCGGCGACCCCACCGCGGCAACGTGACGGAGCGTCGCGCTCGCGGCGCAGACGCGCGCGCGGACGCCCTGAAAGGCGATCGTGTCATGAGCTCTCGCTTTCGATCTTCACGAACGGAGACAGCGCCGCGCGCCGCGGCGTCGCGGAGAAGGACCATGGCAAGGGGACAGGCCGAAGCGCAGCCGCGCGACCGCTCGCCACGAGGCCGGCTTACGTCGGTCTCGTGTCGGCGTCCAGGGCAGTCAGGCCTGGAGCGGCGGGCCGCGGGAGCTCGCCGGCGACCAGTCGCAGCGCAGCCGGGGCACGGTCGACGCGATCCGGTCGAGGGCCGGGCGCGTCGACGCTACGAAGGCAGTCAGGGCCGGCCGTTCCTGGACGAACGTGAAGGCGTGCGCGGCGAGCAGACACAGCCCGCAGTGCTCGAGCGCGTGGTCGTGCGACGGCGCGTGCGACGGCGCCGGCACCGAGGCCATCGCCATGTCGTGATGATGGTGGTGCGCCGACCCCATGCCATGGAGAGGGACCGTCGCCTCGCTCATCGCCGGCTCGGCCAGCGGGTGCGAAGCGGCTGCCGAGATGAAGGCGCCGCGCGCAGGCAGGAGCAGGCGCGACACCGTCGGGCCGGCGGCCAGTGCGAAGATCGACAGGAGGGCCAACCCTGCGCAAGCGCGAAGGCGGCGGCGAACGGCGCGCATCGACCGACTGTAGTCGAGCATCAGGCGAGCCGGGTGGTCTCGAGCAACCCGGCCATGAACCGACACCTTCTTCGCCGCGCCGTCGAGAACTAGCGCAACGGCTCGCTCGCTGGCGCCGGTTCCGGCGCAGCGTCGCGCGACTGGCTGCGAAATGCGTCGTCCATGAGCTTTTCGGCCTGCTCGTTGGAGAGCGCCGGCGTGGCGTTGCCCGCGGCCTCGTCGGCGCCCCAATGCGTCAGGGCCGGCCAGGCGACGAGCACGGCGATGAGCAGCGCCTGCGCCACCAGTTGCGGTGCAAGCGCGCGTGCGAGCGCGGCGAGCGGCGGTGGCTCGCGCGTCGCCAGCCGCGACATGACGACGGCATAGCCGAGCGGCGGCAGCAGAAAGCCCATCTGCAGGACGAGCAGCGTCAGCGTCGCGACCCAGGCCGGATCGGCGACGACGGCGAGCAGCGGCGGCATGACCAGGGGCACGACCAGGAAGATCATCTCGAAGGCGTCGAGCACGAACGAGCAGGCGACCATGCCGGCGAGCACGGCGCCGAGCATGGCCTGTGGATGCGCGTCGAGCCTGTGCAATGCGCCGGCGACGAGCGTGTCGGTGCCGAAGCCGCGCAACACGAGCGAGAAGGTCGTAGCGCCGACGAGCAGCGCCATCAGCAGGCCGGTCAGCGTCATCGCGTCGCCGAGCACGGCGACGAGCAGGGCGCGGTCGAGGCGGTGCGAGATCGCGCCCCAGGCGAGCAGCAGCAGGCCGCCGGCTGCCGCGGCCTCGACGGCGTAGACGCGTCCGACGGCGACGGCGCCGAGCAGCACGACGATGACGACGGCCGCGCCCGCCGCCTGCGCCAGGGCGGCGCGGCCGAGCGGTGCGAAGGCCTTGCGCAGCCGGCCGCGTCCGCGCCACGCGGCGATCGCCAGCGCGATCACCAGCACCGCGAGCCCGGGCAGCAAGGCGGCGCGCATCACGTCCTGCGTGTTGACGATACGCAGCGCCGAGTGCGCCGCGTTGCTCGCCTCGGTGTGCGCGCGCATCATCGCGTCGCCGAGCAGCAGCAGCACCAGCGACGGCGGAATGACGATGCCGAGCGTGCTGGCGACGCAGACCGTCGCCGTCGCCTCGGCCGGCGCCACGCCGTGCGCCGCCAGCGCCGGCGCGACACGGCGCGCCAGCATGTGCAGGCTGGCACCGACCGAGCCGTTCATCGGCGCGAGCAGCGCGCCGACGCCGAGTGCCGAGAGTTGCGCCGAGGCCGCGCTGCGCGCGAACACGCGCTCGCCCGCCGCGTGCATGAGACCGGCCAGCGGCAGGCGATTGAGCAGGGCGCCGATCAGCGCGTAGAGCGGCAGCGCCTGCAGGAGATCGTGCTCGAGCAGGCCGACGACGCGCGAGGGCAGGGCCGTGAGCAGGTGCCATTCGAAGGCGCCGAGAGCGACGCCGAGCGCCGCGAAGACGCCGGCAACGCCGAGCAGCACGGCGTAGACCGGCAGGCCGGTGGCGATCATGAGCACGATCGCGACGGCGAACATGACGAGGCCGAGGCCGCTCATCGAATGGTGTCGCCTTCCGTGGGGCCCATGTCGGGACGCGACCCGGTCGCCGGTTCGCCGGCCAGGTCGACGATCGCCTGCAGCGCCATCATCAGGGCGAGCAGCCAGGCGCTGGCACGGATCACGAAGTAGAGCGGGTTGAAGGTGTCGGGAAACGCCTCGAGGCCGACGACCGATTGCCAGGTCGGCACGGCGCCCGTGACGAGCACGAAGACCGCCCACGGCAGGACGCAGATCGCTTCGCCGAAGCGCGCGATGCGTTCGCGCCAGCGCAGCGGATAGCGGGCGACGAAGAGGCCGGCGGCCATGTGCGCGCGCTGCCGCGTCGCCTCGCGCAGGGCGAGTGCAACGTAGAGCGCAAAGACCCATTGCGCGATGTCGTTGGCCTGGCGCGACCAGGCACCGACGGCGTCGCGCAGCGGCCATTGCGCGAACAGCAGTACGGCCAGTGGCAGCACCAGCCAGGCACCGGCGCGGGTCGCGCGATCGAGGCCGGCCGACAGCGTGACGACCGATGGGCGCGAGCGGGGACCGGCGGGCATCGTCCCTAGAATCGCACGCGATGCGCCCCGAGACCATTGCGGCAGACCCGAGCGAGCCGGATGGCGCCGATGCGCGCTGGGCCGACGACCCGGCGCTGCCGGGCCCGGACACGTCGGCCCCGCCGAGCAACGCCGCGTCGTCGCCGCCCTGGTCCGGCATCGCGCTCGCCGCGGCCGGCTCGATCGCCTTTTCGGGCAAGGCGATCATCGTCAAGCTGGCCTATCGCTACGGCGTCGATGCGGTCACGCTCATCGCTTACCGCATGCTGTTCGCGCTGCCGCTGTTCGCGCTGCTCGCCTGGTGGGCCGGCCGCGGCAAGCCGGCGCTGACGCAGCGCGACTGGGCGGTGGTCACGGGGCTGGGCTTTTCCGGCTACTACCTGGCGAGCTTTCTCGACTTCGCCGGGCTGGTCTACATCACGGCGAGCTTCGAGCGGCTGATCCTCTATCTCAACCCGACGCTGGTGCTGGCGATGGGCATCGTCGTCTTCAAGCGTGCGGTGAGCGCGCGGCAGATGATCGCGCTCGCCGTCAGCTACAGCGGCGTGCTGCTCGTGTTCGGCCACGAGGTCACGTTCCAGGGCACGCACGCCGCACTCGGCGCCGGCCTCGTCTTCGCCAGCGCCCTCAGCTACGCGGTCTACCTCGTGGCCAGCGGCGAGGAAGTGCGCCGGCTCGGCGCGCTCCGCCTGACCGGACTGGCGACCAGCGTCGCCTGCCTGTTCTGCATTGCGCAGTTCTTCGTCCTCAGGCCGATGTCGGCGTTGGCGGTCGCGCCGCAAGTGCTGTGGCTCTCGGTGCTCAACGCCACGCTCTGCACCTTTCTTCCGGTGCTCATAGTGATGATGGCGATCGAGCGCATCGGCGCCAGCGTCGTCGCGCAGACCGGCATGATCGGGCCGCTCTCGACGATCCTGATGGGCGTCGTCATCCTCGGCGAGCCGTTCACCGGCTGGATCGTCGCCGGCACCGTGCTCGTG
>JANXXS010000189.1 GCA_025350505.1 Burkholderiales bacterium | reverse complement strand
ATGTCAACTTGATCAAGGAGAAACGTGATGGCAACTGCGAAAAAGGCCGCCAAGAAGGCGCCGGCGAAGAAGGCGGCCAAGAAGGCCCCGATGAAGAAGATGGCAGCGAAGAAGGCCCCGGCCAAGAAGGCCGCCAAGAAGACGGCCAAGAAGGCCGCCAAGAAGGCCGCCAAGAAGGCGCCTGCGAAGAAGGCCGCGAAGAAGGCCGCGAAGAAGAAGGCGCCTGCCAAGAAGGCTGCCAAAAAGGCGCCTGCCAAGAAGGCGGCCAAGAAGGCGCCTGCCAAGAAGGCGGCAAAGAAAGCTGCCAAGAAGGCGCCTGCGAAGAAGGCTGCTGCCGCACCCGCTGCGGCACCGGCCGCACCCGCGGCGCCGGCGAAGACGGCCCTGAGCCCGCAAGCGGCTTGGCCGTTTCCGACGGGCAGCAAGCCCTGAGAGAACGACGGGCGCTTTTGCGCCCGTCGATCAAACCCGGCTCCGGCCGGGTTTTTTGTCGGTTCTTCGGATGGTGTCGCGGTCGCCGGCGGGAGCCTCGGGCCGCGAATGCGCTAAGGCATGATTTGCGTGTCAGCGAAGCCGTGCGTCGGCGCCAGCGGCATCATGCCGGAGTTGTCTTCGACGGCGCGCTCGGCGACCAACAGCGCTTGCTCGAGTTCGCGGGTGCGCTTGCGACTGGCCTCGGTGTCCTGCAGCGCCTTCTTGTGCTCGGCCAGCTCTTTCTTGAGCGCCTCGATCTGCTTCTTCGCCTGCTGGGTCTGCTGCTGGGAAAAGAGCCGACTCTGATCGCTCTTGTGCAGCCGGTGCGCGGCGGCCTGGAGCTTCTTTCCGTACCACCAGCGGCAACCCGCCCAGGTCGCCAGCGAGGCGACGGCAAGGGCGATCACGACGGCGGCGGATTGGAGCAGGTTCATGGTCTGCGGCTTCGGAGTATTCGGGGCGAACTTGAGGCGCGACCGGTTCAGGCGTCAGCGATCGTGCGATCCAGCACATGATTCTGGCCGCCGCGGCAGGCAATCTTCAAGGCCCCGAGGCGATTGCCGAGTCTGGCGCAGCGCTCCAGCGGCCAGCCGCGTTCCAGGCCGTAGAGCAGGGCGCTGCGAAAGGCGTCGCCGCAGCCGGTAGGGTCGACGACCTGTGTCGCCGCCAGGCCGGGGACATGCGTGCGCACGCCGTCTTGCCACAAATCGCAGCCATCGGCGCCGAGCGTGACGACGACGCCGCGCAGGTGTGAGCGCGAGAGCGCCTGCAGCGTCAGGCCAGTCCGCTCGCAAAGCATCTCGGCCTCGTAGTCGTTGAGCGCCACCCAGGTCGCCTGCTCGATGAAACCGCGCAGCTCGGCGCCGTCGAACATGGGCAGGCCCTGGCCCGGGTCGAAGATGAAGGGGACGCCTGCCGCCGCGAGCTGCGCGGCGTGGCGCAGCATTGCCTCGCGGCCGTCGGGCGCGACGATGGCCAGGGCCAGGTCGCTGCGTTCGGGCACGTCGATCTCATGCGCCGACTGCATCGCGCCCGGGTGGAAGGCGGTGATCTGGTTGTTGTCGAGGTCGGTCATGATGAAGGCCTGTGCCGTGAAGGCGCCCTCGACGATGCGTACGCAGGGCGTCGGCAGGCCCCAGCTGCGAAGGCGCTCGACGTACTGGGCGCCGTCGCTGCCGACGGCCGCCACGACGATCGCCTGCGCACCGAGCGCGGCCAGGTTGTAGGCAATGTTGCCGGCGCAGCCGCCGAATTCGCGGCGCAGGCTGGGCACCAGGAACGAGACGTTCAGGATGTGGAGCTTTTCGGGCAGGATCTGGTCGGCGAAGCGGCCGGGAAACGTGGCGATGCTGTCGAACGCGAGCGATCCGCAGATCAAGGTGGTCATGCAAGCTCCGGAAAAGCGCCGAGGCGGCGCCAGGTTCAGGGATAGAAGATTTCGACGGTGTAGCCGGCGACGCGGGCGCTGCCGGCGTTGAGCATCAGTTGCAGCGCCGCTTCCGCGCCGGGTTGGATCACGCCGGCGGCGCCGAAGTCGCGCGGCGCCAGGGCGCGGCGCGCGACCAGCCGGCCGTTGCCGTCGGTGAGGCTGAGGTCGATCGAGGGCAAGGCCAGCACGAGGTTGCTGCGGCTCTTCAGCGTCACCGAAAGAACGTAGGCGTCGAGGCCGATGGCGCGGGTGAGGGCGCTGTTTTCGACGAGCACGTCGTCGATGCGGCGCGGCGCCTCGAGCACGCAATCGGCCGCCTTGCACCAGGCCGCGAGGGCCGGCCGTGTCGTCGGCCATTGCGCCGCCACGGTGTCGCGAAAGTGGTGGCCTGCCTGCAGCACGAGCACGACCAGACCCACGGCGCAGGCGGCGCCGAGGGCGAATCGCACGGGTGCGCTGCGCCAGCGCGCGCGTCGCTCGGCACGGCGCAGGAAGTCGGGCTGCTGATGCGCGCGTTCGAGCGGCAGGTCACCGGCGCCGCTGATCGGCGATTCGATGAGCTCACCGTCCGACGGCGACACGTTCTCCGCGAACAGATCGGAATCGAAGCGCGCATCCGAGAACTCGAGCCGATCGCGGGCGTCGACCACGGCAGGCGTCTTGTCGCTTTCGGTGCGACGATTGCGAAACAGATGGGCATCGATCGGGTCCAGGTCTTCGATGCCCGGCCAGGCGGCCGGCACGGAATCGCCGCCGCGGTCTTTCGACGGCGCCGCTTCGGCCGTCGCCGCGCGGGCCGGTTCCGGCACGGGCGTCGGTGTGCCGTGCGCAGGCTTCGATGTTGCGGCATCGCTCCACTCGGCCGGCGTGTCGCGGCCCAGGTCGAACAGGCCTTCGAGCGCGTTGAAGACTGCGTTGCAACGGCCGCAACGGACCCAACCCTCGGACACCTTGAGCTGGTCTTGCACGACACGAAAGACCGTTCCGCACGAGGTGCAGCGCGTCGCCAGGCTCATTGCGAAATCATGCCACGCGCCGTCACGCCGCAAGAACACCGGTCATCAGGATCCAGCCCTCCTGCTCGGCGGCGACGCGCAGGCTGAGCCACGGCGCATAGCTCGCGCGCAACTCGTCGGCCTGCTTCGCGAGGATGCCGGAGAGCACCAGCTCGCCGCCGGCCTCGAGTCGCGAACAGAGCAGCGGCGCGAGCAGCTTGAGCGGCGTCGCCAGGATGTTGGCGACGACGAGCGCATAGCGGCCGTCGATGCCGTCGATGCCGTCGGTGGCCCCGGCGCGCAGCGTCACATCGTTGGCGATCGCGTTGGCCCGCGTCGCCTCGAGCGCCGCCGGGTCGATGTCGACGGCATCGATGGCGGCGGCGCCGAAGCGTGCGGTAGCGATCGCCAGCACGCCCGAGCCGCAGCCGTAGTCGAGGACGCGTCGCCAGGGTGTCGGCCGCGCCGCTGCGCTGCGTGCGATCCAGCGCAGGCACATGCGCGTCGTCGGATGGGTGCCGGTGCCGAAGGCCATGCCCGGGTCGAGACGGATGACGCGGCTCGCCTCGGGCGGCACGGCCGACCAAGTCGGCACGATCCAGAAGCCGGGCTCGATCTCGGTCGGGCCGAATTGCGATTGGGTCAGTCGAACCCAGTCGCGATCGTCGACCGGCGCGATCGATTCGATCTGCGCGTCGGCGCCTGCCGGGTGGGCCGCGAGACCGGCCGCCCCGGCCGTCGCCGCGGACTCGTCGCTGAACAAGGCGGTCAGGCGGGCGCGCTGCCAGCGGGCGCCGTCGCCGACGCCGGGCTCGTCGAACACCGGCTGCTCGGCGGCGCTGCCGGCATCCGCATCCTCGATCGAAACCGAGAGCGCGTCGTGGGCGTCGGAGAGCAGGTCCGATGCGGCGTCGACCGACGCGGCGGCGACCAGCACCGTCAGCGAGTGCATGGCCGCGTCAGCGCTTGTGCTGATCGAGCCAGCCTTCGAGGTAGTGGATGCTGGTCCCGCCCTCGACGAACTTGGCGTCGACCATCAGCTCGCGATGCAGCGGGATGTTGGTCAGGATGCCC
>JANXXS010000147.1 GCA_025350505.1 Burkholderiales bacterium | reverse complement strand
ATCCCGCGCTGCGCTCTCCGGCGGCAGCAACCTCGCCACCGCCTTGTCCTTGAATGCCTGTCCGTATCGAGCCAAGTCCGTCCTTCATCGCCACCCCCTGGGTTGTTCTATGGAGGCGACAACTATTCTGACGCGGGGGGGTCCGCAAGAGGCCCGAACGCTACTTGCGCGTATAGATCTGGTCGAACACGCCGCCGTCGGCGAAGTGCGTCTTCTGCGCCTTGGCCCAGCCGCCGAAGGTGTCGTCCACGGTGAAGAGCGCGATCTTCGGAAATTGCGCGGCGTACTTCACCGCGATCTGCGCATCGGTCGGCCGGTAAAAGTTCTTCGCCGCGATCTCCTGGCCTTCGGGTGTGTAGAGGTACTCGAGGTAGGCCTGGGCGACGGCGCGGGTGCCGTGCCGGTCGACCGTCTTGTCGACCACGGCGACCGGCGGCTCGGCCAGGATCGATATCGGCGGGTAGACGATCTCCAACTTGTCGGCGCCGAATTCCTTGAGCGAGAGCCGGGCCTCGTTTTCCCAGGCGAGCAGCACGTCGCCGACGCCGCGCTCGGCGAAGGTCACGGTCGATCCGCGCGCGCCGGAGTCGAGCACCGGCACGTTGGAATAGACCTTGGCGATGAAATCCTTCGCCTTTGCCTCGCTGCCGCCGGGTTGCTTCAACGCGTAGCCGTAAGCGGCGAGATAACCCCAGCGGGCGCCGCCCGAGGTCTTGGGGTTGGCGGTGATGACCGAGACGCCGGGCTTGACGAGATCGTCCCAGTTGCGGATGGCCTTGGGGTTGCCTTTGCGGACGAGAAAGATGTAGGTCGACGTGTAGGGCGCGCTGTTGTGCGGCAGGCGCTTCTGCCAGCCCGGATCGAGCAGCTTCGACTTCTCGGCGATCTCGTCGATGTCGTAGGCGAGGGCCAGTGTCACGACATCGGCCTCGAGCCCGTCGATCACCGAGCGGGCCTGCTTGCCCGATCCGCCGTGCGACGATTTCACCGAGACGGTGTCACCGGTCTTCGTCTTCCAGTACTTCGCGAAGGCGGCGTTGTATTCCTGGTAAAGCTCGCGCGTCGGGTCGTAGGAGACGTTGAGGATCGTCACGTCCTTGGCGATGGCGGCCAGGGGCAGGGCGGCCGCCAGCGAGAGGGCGAGCGCAGCGCGGCGGGAAAGAAACGTCATGAGGATGCGCAGGCGAGTGGCGAGGGGTCGCGAGCTTAGGGAACCTGGCTCGCGCCGCCAACGACGCGATTCGATGATCGATATGCGCTTCTTACCGGATCGTCTAACCGCATGAAAAGCAAGTCGTTGCCTGCCGCGCACGCCTTGCATAGAGTCGCGTCCTCCATGGGCATCGACACTCATACCGCCGCGTCGCCCGACGCTGCGCTCGCCGCGCGCTTGCGCCGCATCGCCGCTGATCACGCCCGCCCGGCGCTCGCCTCGAGTCTGGGCGCCGAGGACATGGTCCTGCTCGACGCCATCGCCGAAGCCGAGCTGCCGATCGCGGTATTCGTCATCGACACCGGTCGCCTGCACGACGAGACGCTGCAGCTGCTCGAGACCGCGCGCCGCCGCTACGGCCGCGCCATCGAGGTGTTTCGCCCGCTCGAGCCCGCCGTCGAGGCCTACGTCCGCGATCACGGTCTGAACGGCTTCTACGACGGTGTCGCCGAACGGCACCTGTGCTGCGGCATCCGCAAGGTCGAGCCGCTGGCCCGCGCGCTCGCCGGCCGCGACGCCTGGCTCACCGGCCAGCGCCGCGCGCAGGGGCCGGAGCGGGCGTCGTTGCGCGTCGAGGAGCGCGACGTCGAGCGCGGCATCGCCAAGTACAACCCGCTGGCCGACTGGTCCGACGACGCGCTCTGGCGCTACATCGAGCGCCACGACGTGCCGGTCAACGCGCTGCGCGCGCGCGGCTACCCTTCGATCGGCTGCGAGCCCTGCACACGCGCCATCAAGCCGGGCGAGGATGCGCGCGCCGGCCGCTGGTGGTGGGAGCGCGGCACGGCCAAGGAATGCGGTCTGCACCTGCCGGCCATCGTCGTCGAGCACACGGCTGCGAGGCCCACGCTTTCATCGACAGGAGCTGCCTGATGTCCGCCCAACCGGCGCCGGTCGGGGTCGAAGCGGGCAGCGCCCGGCTCGACCACCTCGACTGGCTCGAATCCGAAGCGATCTTCATCTTGCGCGAGGTCGCGGCGCAATGCGCCAAACCGGCGCTGCTGTTTTCCGGCGGCAAGGACAGCTGCGTGCTGCTGCGCCTGGCCGAGAAGGCGTTTCGGCCGCAGCGCTTCGGCTTTCCGCTGCTGCACATCGATACCGGCCACAACTTTCCGGAGGTCATCGCGTTTCGCGACGCGCGCGCCGCCGAGCTCGGCGAGCGCCTGCTCGTGCGCACCGTCGACGACTCGATCCGGCGCGGCACGGTGCGCCTGCGCGACGCGCTCGATTCGCGCAACGCCGCGCAGTCGGTGACGCTGCTCGAGGCCATCGACGAGCTGAAGTTCGACGCCCTCATCGGCGGCGCCCGGCGCGACGAGGAGAAGGCGCGGGCCAAGGAGCGCGTGTTCTCGTTCCGCGACAGCTTCGGCCAGTGGGACCCCAAGCAGCAGCGCCCCGAATGCTGGGACCTCTACAACGCGCACCTGCATCCGGGCGAGCACCTGCGTGTGTTTCCGATCTCGAACTGGACCGAGCTCGATGTCTGGCAGTACATCGAGCGCGAGCGGCTGGCCCTGCCGAGCCTCTACTTCGCGCACGACCGCGAGGTAGTGCGGCGCAACGGCCTGCTCGTGCCCGTAACGCCACTGACGCCACCGAAGGCCGACGAGACCATCGAGACAGTGTCGGTGCGCTTTCGCACCGTCGGCGACATCAGCTGCACCTGCCCGGTCGAGAGCACAGCGTCGACGCTGGCATCGATCATCGTCGAGACGGCGGGCGCCGACGTCACCGAGCGCGGCGCCACGCGCATGGACGACCAGACCTCGGAGGCGTCGATGGAACGGCGCAAACGGGAAGGCTACTTCTAATGACCGCAAGACTCCCCGACGCCGCCCTCGAAGACCGCGGCGTCCTTCGCTTCATCACCGCCGGCAGCGTCGACGACGGCAAGAGCACGCTGATCGGCCGGCTGCTCTACGACAGCCGCGGCATCCTCAAGGACCAGCTCGCGGCACTGACGCGCGCCGCCGAGCGTCGGCCGGGCGCCGACGCGACGCTCGGCCCGGCGACGATCGACCTCTCGCTCCTCACCGACGGCCTCGAGGCCGAGCGCGAGCAGGGCATCACCATCGACGTCGCCTACCGCTACTTCGCGACGGCACGGCGCAAGTTCATCATCGCCGACACGCCCGGCCACGAGCAGTACACGCGCAACATGGTGACCGGCGCGACCACCGCCGACGCCGCCGTCATCCTCGTCGACGCGACGCGCGTGCACGGCGGCGAGCTGCTCGCGCAGACGCGCCGCCATGCCGCGCTGGTGCACCTTCTCGGCATCCGCCACGTCGCCGTCGCCGTCAACAAGATGGACCGCCTCGGCTTTTCGCAAGCCGCCTTCGACGCCATCGTCGCCGCCTACGCCGGATTGTCAGAGCGGCTCGGCGCCGGCGCGTTCACGGCCTTCCCGGTCTCGGCGCTCGAGGGCGACAACATCGTCTCGGCAAGCCATCGCGCGCCTTGGTACCAAGGCCCGACGCTGCTCGAATGGCTGGAGAGCGTGCCCAGCACCTTCGACGAGGCCGACGCGGCGAGCGCGCCGCTGCGCTTCGCCGTGCAGCTCGCCCTGCGCGGCTTCGATGCGAACTCGGGCGGCGCGCGCGGCTATGCCGGCCGGATCGCCAGCGGGCGCGCTTACGTCGGGCAGGACATCGTCGTCCAGCCGGGCGGTGCCAAGGCGCGCATTGCCTCGATCGAGACCTTCGACGGCGCGCTGCAGGAAGCGCATGCCGGGCACTCGGTGTCCTTGCGCCTCGACCGCGAACTCGACGTGTCACGCGGCGACTGGATCGTCGCCGTTGCGGCGCCGGCGCAGCTCGCCAAGCGCGTCCGCGCCGACCTCGCCTGGCTCGATGACGAGGCGGCATTGCCCGGCCGCAAGTACTGGCTGCGCCACGGAACGCGCAACGTGCCGGCGCGCGTGCGCCGCATCGAGCGCGTGCTCGACCTCGGCGCGGTCGAGTGGAAAGAAGCCACGTCGCCCGACGTGGCGCTGGCCCGCAACGACATCGCCAGCGTCGAGATCGAGACGCAGCAGCCGATCGCCTTCGATGCCTATGAGGACGTGCGCGCTGGCGGCGCCTTCGTGCTCGTCGACACGGTCAGCCACCGGACGGTCGCGGCAGGGATGATCCGCGGCGGCTGAAGCGGCGCCCGACCGCTGGTCGTGGCTCTCTTTCGAACTAGTTGCTCGGGACGCGGGAGATCCGATTCATGAGAGGCATGAGGCGGCGTTGCGCAGAGCCTCCGGCGGGGCCGGAATCCATGGCTCCCTGCAGCGATATCCCGGTTGCGCGCTCGATGGAGGTCACGGCTGCGGCCAGGGCGGGGCCAGTCATGATGCTCGCGGATCGCGACAGCTTCTGGTACCGCGCCAGAGCCAGCTGCTCCCAAGCCATCCCGAAGTCGCGGACCGCAAGGGCGCGCTGAGCGTATCGCTCGGCCGCATCGAAGTCTTCGCCTTCGTTGTTGAGGAAGCCCGCGAAATTGGAGAGTTTCCAAGGCGCCTGGGGGTCGAGTCGCGCCATCGCTTCATACGCGGCACGGGCCTGAGCGATGAGCGCGTCCCGCGCCGCCGGCTTGGCGTAGGAATCCAGCGTGTACGTCTTCGCGAGATGCGCGTAGCCGTTCGATTTGCGCGCGTCGTTCGGCGCGACTTCAATGAATTGGCGGTACCAATTGGCGGCCAACGAGAAGTCACCGAGCCGACGATAGATGTCGGCTCGCACGATGATGGCATCGGCTGATTTCGGATCGAGCTTGAGAGCCACGTCCGCCTCAGAACCTGCTGCCAACGGATTGCTCGCCATCAGCAGCACTCTGGCCTTGACGACGTGTCCCTGCACGAGGTCGGGATTCCTCGCCAGCGCTTGGGAAACGAGATCCAGCACGTGCTGGTGGAGCGCGTCCGGTCGATCGGCGTCTTCCAGCTTCCAGGTCGCGAGGTAGTGCGCCTCGAGAATTTGCGGATAGCCAGCCTTGGGGTACTCCGTTTCCAGATCGGTTGCCATTCGCCGAGCTCTGTCGATGCCATCTCCGGAGCCGCCGTAGCTCGAGATCAGGTTCCAGGCGTCATCGAACTTGCGGGGAACTTCGGCGAGCACGCCGATGGCTGTCGCCAAGCACAAGGCGGTGACGAACACGTATCGGACGATCTTGAAGTTCATGCCGGCCACGACGGGCTAGGCACCAGAGGCGGCGCGGGGAGAGTGTCGCTTATCGCGGGCTCGACTCTTCGATCATGCGCACGATCTCGATGTAGCCGCGCTCGCGCGCGAGTTGCAGCGGTGTCTGCCCGGCGCGATCGGCCAGTGCCGTGTTCGCGCGCGCCTTCAGCAAGGCGGCGACGGTGGCCTGATGGCGCGCCTTGCCGTCGCCGAGCACGACCGCCTCGATCAGCGCCGTCCAGTGCAGGTTGTTGACGTGGTCGAGCGGCGCACCCGCGGCGATCAGCTGGCGCACCACGCCGTCGTGGCCGAGGTGGGCGGCGGCGATCAGCGCCGTGCCGTCGTAGCGGCTGGTCACGAGCTTGGCGCTCGCGCCCAGCTCGAGCAGCACGCGCAGCGTTTCTTCGTCGTCGGCGACGGCGGCGATGGTCACCGCGTCGTAGCGGTCGCGGTCGAGCGCGGCGGTGTCGGCGCGGGCGTGGATCAGGGCGCGCACGGCCTGGCGCTGGCGGGCGAAGGTGGCGACATGCAGCGGCGTGCGGCCATGATCGTCGCGCGCGGCCAGCGCGGCCTTCGACGTGGCCAGGCGCTCGATGGTCGCGACGTCGCCTTGCTGCGCGGCGGCATGCAGGCCGCGATAGGCGGCGATCTCCGCCGGCGAGGGCGCCACCTGCGCCGCCACCGGCATCGCGAACAGGAAGGCGGCGAAGAAGAGACCGGCGCCGAAGGCACGCTCGAATGCCGCGGCGCCTCGACGGCGAAGCATGGCTACGACGGCAGGAAGTCGACCGGGTAGCTGACGACCATCTGGTTGACGTCCTTGGCGCCGAAGTCGAACTGGCGGATGCGCGCCAGCAGCTTGGCTTCGAGCTCGGGCGTCTTCAGGTCGCTCGACTCGATGCGCACGTCGATGACGTTGCCCTCGGGCGCGATGACGAGCTTGAGCACGACCTTGCCCTGCAGGCCCGGCTCTTCGCGCAGCGCCCGGTTGTAGATGGCGTAGATCGAGCCCTTGTTGCGCTCGAAGACGAGGCGCACGTCCTCGATCGAGCGCGACGCCTTGCCGCCGCCGCCGCGCGTGACGTTGCCGCCGGCGCCGTTGCCGCCCGGCCCGCCGCCACCGCCGATGCCGCTGCCGTTGCCGTCGCCGCGGCCGCGTGCACCGCCGCCACCGGCACCGCCGCCGCCGCCGCCGCCGATCACGCCTTCGACCAGCGTCAGCGAGCGTCCGGCGAGGCCGCCGCCGCCGGTGTTCTTGCTGTAGGCCGCGGTGTTGATGCCGCCGCTGCCGCCGGTCGCGTTCGAGGTGATGAGGGCGCGCGTCGGGATGCCGGCCTCGTTGCCCGCACCGACGCCCACGCCCACGCTGGTGCCGACGCCGGGGCCTTGCTTGATCTCCTTCATCTGCACCGCGACCGGCGCGCCGTGCAGCTCCTGCAACTCGTCCTTCATCGCAAGAAGGCCGATGCCGGCGGCCTTGCGCCGCGCCGCGTCGATCTCGCCCGGCGGCTTGTTCGGCAGCGGCACGCGCGCCTCGGGCACGACCGCTTCCTTGTTCAGGGCTACCTTGGCCGGCGCGCTGGGGCGCCGCGCTGCGGGCTTTTCGGGCTCGGGCTTCTTGCTCGCCACTTCGCGCTCGGCCTGCGGCTTGACCGGCTCGGCCTTGGGCTTGACGACGACCGGCGGCGGGGGCGGCACGGCGTTCTCGATGAGCAGCTTGGCCATCGGCGCCGACAGCTCGGACGGCTGGCTGCGGTCGGGGGTGTGCACCGGCAGCCAGGGCATGGCGATGAAGATCATCGCGCACAGCAGCAACACCCGCTGCGTGATGCGGCGGAAGCGGATCTCGTCGTCGGCCGCGAAGGTCCAGGGCAGGACCGGCGTGCGGAACGACACCATGGTCGCTGAGGCCCTCATACGGAAGCCTCCGTGCTGCGCACGACGACATTCGCCTCGGGAACGGCCCGGCGGCTCATGCTTCCAACCTCTGCCGCACCGCGAACGACACGTCGCTGAAGTTCGCGCGTGCGCCGGTGAACATGATCTTGCGCAGCAGGCGGTACGGGATGTCCTTGTCGCCCATGATCGTCAATCGCTTGCTGTCGGCTTCGTTTTCCTTGCGGAACACCTGCTTGCTTGCCTGCAGCTCGAGCTCGGCCTTGAGCGGCAGGATCATGTCGCCTTCGGTGGCGAGCACGTCGGCGACCGAAGCGACCTTGCGCCCGCCGACCAGGATCTCGGTACCGCTGACGACGACGATCACCGTCTCGCGCGGCGCCTTCTCGGCCACCGACTCGGGCAGCTTCACCGCCTTCGGGCTCGGCAGCGTCTCGACGCCACCCGAGTTCGAGAGCAGGAAGAAGATGAGGATCGTGAACACGTCGATCAGCGAGACGAGGTTCATGTCGACCATCGTCTTGTTGCGGCCCTTGTGCTCGGCGCGGCGCTGGCGCGGCGTGAGGATCATGGCTTGACCGCCACGGTCTGCACGATCGGCGCATCGCCGATCGAGATGTTGGGGAAGAAGTCGGCCTTGACCACCGCGGTGCCGTTGGCGACGTGGCCGGCGCGTACCGCGTCCATCACCTTGACCAGGTTGTCGTAGGAGGTGTTCGGCTCGGCCAGCACGGTCGCGTCGAGCTTGTCGGGGAACTTGTTCTTGATCATCAGTATCGCCACCGACAGGGTGCGCACGTCGGGGCCGCTCGCGTCGTTCTTGATCGGGTCCATGAGCTGGCCGCCGAGCTGGTCGTTGACCTCGACCACGGTCGGCCGGATGATGATCTCGAGCTTGAGGTCGTTCTCCTTCAGGTCGCGGAGCTTTTCCGACGACTGCGCGGGCAGGCTGAGGTCGATCACCGACAGGCGCGTGAACACCGCCGTCGACAGCAGGAACGGCACCAGCACCACGATCAGGTTGATGAAGGCAGTGATCTCGAGATGGGCCGGCGTCTTGCGCAGGCGGCGAACTCTCATCTGACTACAGCCCGGGCGTTTCGCCGGGCCGCCCCAAGGAACGCCCGCGCCCCCTCGGGGGGCAGCGAGCGAATGCGAGCGTGGGGGCTCATGCTTTTACTGACTGCTCGGCGCGGATGCGCTGAACCAGGTTGAGGAAGCTGATCTTCGCGCCTTCCAGGCCGTCGACGATCTCGCTCGTCTTCGCCTGCAGGAAGGCGTGGATGAGCAGGAAGGGGATCGCGACCATCAGCGCGAAGGCGGTGTTGTTCATGGCGATCGAGATCGAGGCCGAGAGCATCTCGGCCTTTTCCGCCGGGTTGACCTGCGCCACCGCGGTGAAGCCCTTGATCAGGCCGATGATGGTGCCGAGCAGGCCGACCAGCGTGATGACGTTGGCGAAGGTGGCGATGTAGTGGGTGCGCTTCTCGAGGCGCGGCACGATCTCCATCATGCCTTCTTCCATGGCCGCGTCGTAGTCCTCGCGGCGGCCCGGGCTCTGCATGCGCACCAGGCCGTAATTGACGATCTTGCCGACGGCTGCGTCGGAGTGCGCGGTGACGCCGGCCACGTCCTTGAACTGGCCGCGCTGCAGCATCGGCAGCACCTCGGCCCAGACCTTGCGGTTCTGGCTGCGCGCCTTGGTCAGGAAGACGAAGCGCTCGATGGCGATCGCCACGCCGAGCGCCATGATCAGGGCGCTCGGGTAGATGAACAAGCCGCAATCCTGGAAGAACTTGACGACCGTGCTGAAGGCATCCATGAGCTATCTCCGATGAAAACGATGAATCCGGGGGAAAGGAATAGAGGTCACTTGGTGGCGGGCTTGGCGGCCGCCGCGGCGCCGGGGGCGCGGGCCTGCGCCTGGGCGTCGTACTGCACCTGGCGGCGGAACACGTCGCGGTCGACCGGCGCCAGCGCCTCGTCGAGCACGCTCACCGGCGGCCGGCCGTTGAGGTCACCGGGAATGGGCTTCTTCCACGGCACGATGTAGAGCACCTTGGGCAACTCGCGGTTGCCGATGATCTGCGTCCGCTCGAGGTCGGCCCGGTCTTGCGTCGGCCCGGAAGCGGGGGCTGCGGCGGCGGCGGGAGCGGGCGGCGCGGCGGTAGCGGGCGCGGCAAACGCGCTCGCGCTCGCGCCGGCGGCCAGGGCCAGCGCCGCGACTTGCCTGGCGATCGTCAACCGATGCGGCTTCATTCCTTCTCCTTCCGGCTCACGGTGATCGGCGCCGGCTTCCTGTTCTTGAGGTCCGCCACCCATTTGGTTACCGTTGCATCGCCGCTCGGCGAGAGCAGCAGGTAGCGGCTGTACAGCTCGAGGGCGCGTTGGCCGTCGCCGAGGTAGAGGTCGTAGAGGATGCCGAGGTTGAGCGTCGACGCGGCGTAGTTCGGGTCGAGCGCGATCGCCTTGTCGTAGGCCTCGCGGGCTTGTCTGAACTTGCCCTGCAGCCGATACGTGACGCCGAGCTGGTTCCAGTACACCGGCTGGCGCGGGCTCAGGCGCACTGCCGCCTCCAGCTCGGCCGCCGCCTCGGGCAGCTTGCCGGCCTGGCGATAGATCAGGCCGAGGTTGGCGTGCGGGCCGCCGAGCTCGGGATGGGCGAGCGAGAGGTTGCGAAAGCCGCGCTCGGCGTCGGCGTTGTTGCCGGCGCGCAGGGCACGCGCGGCATCGTCGAAGGCACGTTGCGATTCCGGGCTGACTGCCACGTCGGCCGGCGCCGCGGTCGAGACCGCCACCGCCGACGCCGATGCCGACGCAGCCGGTGTGCCCGCACGTGCCGGGGCCGCGGTGGCAGCCGGCGCTGCAGCCGGCGCCGGCGCGCTCGCCGTCGGCATGATCGCGTCGCGCACCGCCTTGATCGGCTCCATCACCGTCGAGCAGCCGGCGGCGCCGACGAGCAGCGCGACGGCGGTCAGGCGCGCGGTCAGATCAGCGAATCGCATCGACGACTCCTTCGACCCGTTCGAGCTTGCCATAGCGCACCGGGCGCAGCTCGCGCAGCGCCTCGAAGCTGCTTTGCACCCACTTGTCGTAGACGCCGGTCGCGGCGCGGCGTGCGTTGACCTCGTGCAGCTCGGTCGCCTTCTCCTCGAAGGGGAAAGCCTGTTCCTCGAGCAGCACGTTGTACTGCTCGAGCTCGATCTTGCTCAGCTTCTTGGGCCGCTCCGAGGTCATCATCGCCTTGCCCATGTCGCGGTAGACGGTGGCGATGCGGAAGGTGGCGGCGGTGGAGACGTCGGCCACGCCGTAGTCGGCGGCCACCGCATAGGCTTTCAGCGCCTCTTCCATCTTTGCCTTCTTCAGGCGCAGCTGGCGCTGCAGCGGCTCGGTGAGCGCGACCTTGCGGTACTCGGCGGCGACCGGCTCGGCCATCGCCAGCGCGGCGGTGGCGCCGAGGTAGCGGGTGCGGTCGGTGCGCGCGCCGCCGCCGTTCTGGTCGGCGTTGAAGATGTCCTTCATCAGCGCCGCTTCGCGCACCGGGTTGCCGTCGGCCGTGGCGAGCTTGGCCAGGCGCCAGCGCGCCTCGACCGCGGGCTCGAGCGGCTGCGGGTTCTTCGCGAGGTAGCGCTCGTAGGCCTTGGTCGCGTTCGGCCGGGAGCCGGCCTTCTCGTACAGCTCGGCCGCCTGCCAGAGCGCGTCGCGGCTGATCTTCGGGTCGGGGCTGGCGGTGGCGAGGCGCTCGAACTCGCCGGCGGCGCTGGCCCACTGGCCCTTCTCGAGATAGGCGACCGCGAGCTTGCCGCTCACCTCGCCCTGCAGCGGGTGGTTGGGGAAGCGCTGGCGAAAGTCTTCGAGCGTGCGCGCCGCGCCGTCCCAGTCCTTCAGCGCGATCAGCGAGGCGGCGGCGTCGTACTGCGCGTTGGCGCGGATGCTCGACTGCGGCGCGACCGTGCCGACGCGCGCGAAGTGGCCCACCGCCTCGCGCGTCTGGCCGGCCGCGCGCGCCTGCTCGCCCTGCTTGTAGATCGAAGCGGCCTGGCGCTCGACCAGGTCGTTGCGCGCCGCGTCGCGGTCGGGCGTCAGCTTCAGCACTTCCGCGTAACCTTTCTCGGCGCGATCGAAGGCGTTGGACTCGAACGAGGTGTGCGCAAGCACGGTCCAGGCGACGCGGCGCTGCGCGTCGGCGGCCGGCGGCTGCAGGTCGAGCACGCGCTGCGCCACGCGGGCCGCCTGGTCGCCGTCCTTCAGCACGTAGAGCTTCTCGGCGGCGTCGGCGAGCACCGGGCCGGCGCGCACGTCGGTTGGCCAGGCGGTGGCGAAGCGCAGCGCGCTGGCGACGCTGGTGCGCTGCAATGCCGGCACCTCGGCGGCGGGCGCCTTCTTCTGCTGCTGCGCATAGGCGAGCAGGGCGGCATAGCCGGCGTCGGCGCTCTTGGCGTGCGACGGATAGCCGTACGCGGTCTTCTCGTACTCGACGCTGGCCTCGGCGAAGCGCGCGTCCTCGAACAGCAGCTCGGCGAGCAGGAAGTTGTTCTGCGCCGCCGCCGGGTCTTTCGGGAAGGACTCGAGGTACTCGCGGTACCAGCGCACAGCTTCCTGGTAGTCGGCCGTCGCCTTGCTCTTCTGCGCGCTCGCGTGGTAGTAGCGGGCCAGCTCGGCGAGGTGGGTCTTGACGAGCGGTTGCGCCCGTTCCCAGCCTTCCGGGTTGGCGCTGCGGAACTCGCCCTTCAGGCCGTAGCGGGCGACGTATTCCTTTTTCGCTTCGAGGGCGAGGTTCGCGAAGCCCGTTCGCTCGTAGATCTCGATCACGCGCGCCTGCAGCACCGGCGCCTGCGCGTGCGGCGGATGCAGCCGCGCGAACAGGCCGAAGGTATCGGCCGCGTCCTTGGTCCGCTCCTGTTTGATGTAGAGCTCGCCCAGTTGCTCGTAGACGCGGAAGTCGTAGCTCTGTCGCACCGGCGAGTCGATGTATTCCGGGATGCTCTCGGCACCCTTCAGGTTGGCCAGGCTGATGCTGGTGACGCGAAAGGTGTCTTCGACGAGTTCGCGGTCGGGACGGGAAAGTCCGGCCAGCGTCTCGATGCCGCCTTCGCCCTTCTTGCCGGCGACCTTGAGGTCGAGCACGGCGAAGAAAGAGCGCAGCCCGTCGTCGAGGCGGGTCTGCTTGAACTGCGACCAGCCTTGCATGTAGAGCGCGCGGTCGTGGTACGGCACCGTCGGGCCGCCGGCCAGCACCGTGGCGAAGGCCTTCTCGGCATTCGCATAGTCCCTGGCCGTGAACAGAAGCTCGCCGCGCCGGAACTGCGCTTCGTCGCGAAACCGGTTCAGCGGGTAGTCCTTGACCAGCCGGTCGAGTGTCTTCAGCGCCGTGGGCAGGTCGCCGCCCTGCTCGTAGGCGCGCGCCAGCTGATAGAGCACGCGGTCGTTGCCCGGGTCGTCGGGATAGGTCTTGAGGAAGTCCTGGTAGCGGGCGATCGCCGCCTTGTAGTCGGGTGCTTCTATCCCCGTGCCGCTCGCGCTCTTGTTGTCGGCCAGGTCCATCTCGAGGTCGCCGATCCGGCGCATCGCCTCGGCGCGCTGCGGTGCCTTCGGCGAGATGTCGAGAAACTTGCGATAGGCGTCGATCGCCTGCACTTCGCTGACGACCACGGCGCGGTCTTTCTCGACCGCGACCTGGCGCCCGGCCAGTGTTTTCAGCGTCGGCTCGTTGTCCGGCGTGCCCTTGGGGCCGCCGCGAAAGAAAGAGAAGGAGCAGGCGGCGAGCAGGCTGGTGGCGCAGATCAGCACGCCCGCGCGAATCAAGCTCTCACCCTGAGCGAAGCGAAGGGTCTCGCCGCCACGAGATCCTTCGCGACGCTCAGGATGACGAAGCGCGAGCTCAGGGCTTGGCCGGCGCACGCGCGCTCTCCTTGGTGGCGTAGGCACGGTCGTAGAGTTGGGCAAGCGCAAAACGCGCTTGCGTCGTGTAGTCGGCCAGGCGCTCCTGCTGGTTCGTGAGCTCGGCAACCGCGATGTCCTGCACCGCGCGTTGCTGCTCCCTGGCAAGCGACGCCACGCGCGGGATCATCACGTTCAACAAGGGGGTGAGCGCGGCGATCCGCTTGCCGAAAGCGTCGAAGCGCGCCGGCTCGTCTTTCTGCGCTTGCGCCAGCTCGGCATCGCGCCGCTTCAGCTCGGCCAGTTCGGTATCGATGCGCTGCAACTCTTTCTTCATCTCCCAGATGCGCGGCGTCTGCTTCTGGGCGAGCCGCCAGGAGAGCGCGCCCGCGGCCAGACGAACCCGGTCGCGCAGCGCCGCCACTTCGGGGTCGGCAGCGGAGGCTTCGAGCGTCGCGCGCATCGCCTTGACGCGCTCGAGCAAGTCGAGCTCCTTGGTGTCGGCAAAGGCCAGTCCATCGCCTGCTTCTTCGCCTTTGGACAACTCGTCGGCGACGTTGTCTCGACGCTTGTTCAGCAGTTCGATGCCGGTGTCGCCGGCACGCGCCCGCACCGGCGGGAGATGCTCGGCAAAGGCCTTGCGGCGCGTTGCCAGCATGTCGTCGAAGACGCCGAGCTTGTCGCGCCACTCGTCCAGGTTCTTGGCCAGGAAGCGCAGGTCGCGGTAGTTCTTGAACGCCTCCTGGAACTCGTGCTGGGCGAGCACCTGCGACAGGTGCACGGCGTGCGGCACGTCGGGCAGATCGCCGAGACGCCAGAACCAGCCCATCTCGTCGCCAGGGTTTCCGTCGATCAGGGTGTCTATCCACTTCGGCGAGCGCAGCGCGACGATCGATTCCTTGAGCGCCTTGTTCTCCTGCTCGAAGGCGGAGATCGCGGTGTTGTAGCGCTCGAGCGCCTGGCCGTAGGCGCC